>NZ_JAPWBC010000008.1:0-117533 GCF_041433255.1 Neisseria sp. 20925_1_37
GGAGTGAGAGGGCCAATGGTTACGACTGTACCGGCAGGGACTGATACTTTTTCGTTGTAGCCTGGTCTGCCTGATCCTTCTATAAAAGGGGTAGGATTACTATCAATTTTAGATGTTGCAATTTCTAAAAACTTATTGGTGGTTAGTTCTTCGCTATGATTTTTTATAAATTTGTAGGATATAGCTAATGATTTTATATCACAACTAACGCCCCAGCCATTCCAGCGACATTTAGGGGAAACATTTTCATATTCTGGATAATGTTGCTTCATTAAATCTTTATGTATTTTTTCATAGTCAGATTGAACTTGCATTATTAGGAGGGATTTAGCATCTTGTGCTGATTTTCCTCCCTTTGAAAGAGCAAGCATTACGGAAGAATCTACTCCAATGCATGAATGATAGCCAGGTTGATTCCCTAACTTACCCATACATAAAGCATCATCATAAACTTTAAGATATGTATCGGCATTTTCAGAATAATGATATCCGGCTGATTCTAAAGTGGGGTTTACTAATTGATAGGCATCATAAGCATATGAAGCAGCTCCAACATATGGTAAAGCTTTTAAACCAAGTTTTGCGCCTGCTTTTACAAGGCCAAATGCGCCTGATAGTACGGCTTTTCGGGATACTCGGGCTTCTAACGTTACGGGGACAGTTGAGGCAGAGCGGAGACCGGTGGAGGCTTCACGGACATGGAGCGATTTGTCGAATCTAGACTGATACTCTTGATCAATTCCACCACCAATAATTTTCCAAGGTCTGAAACCATTTTCATTAAATTTTTCAGTCAAAGGATAGGCTAATTTACCGTTTCTAACTTGCAAATCACTAGCAAAAGATTCAAAGCTCAAACCTAATAGAAAAATTATCGTCAAAACCCGTAACATTTATTTCACCATTTCCAATAGTGAAAACTGAATTATCTTTAAATAAAACTTCAAAACATGCCTTATTGAAATTTATTCTATTAAAAAAATTCTGACATTTATCTAAAGAGAATTTTTTCAAATATCCAGTTTCTTCTAAATATGAATAAAATACAAAAGATAAAGGTTTTTCTAAATAGAATTTAGATAATTCATCTAATTCAAATTCAGTTATATAGAAAAAATCCTTTTCATTCTTTTCTAACATAATCCAAACTTTCATAACAGTTGCAGAAAGTCGGAATTATACCCTTTTTGAATATCAAAAAAATATCAGCGATGCCAAACAGACCGCACCGAATCCGTATAAAAACCAAAAGTCAATCATCTCCACCCCCTTGATTCTCTGTAACCGATTCAATCAACCGTTTTATCATTCTGAAACCGAATACAAGCACCAATAAGACTATGAACGGCGCGCCGACCAATACGCCGAATTGTATTTGTTCGGCTATGTCGCATTGCGGAAAACTCAAATTGATTTTCTGCTCGTTCAAATACCAGTCTTTGCCGTTTTTGTAAGGGCGTACAAATCTGCCATCCGCCGTTACGGTGGGTAGGACTTGAGACAATACATAATCATGCGCTTCTTCGTTCGATAAAAAGCATTGCAATCCGACGCGATACCCCATGTCCAACCCTTTCAGTTATTTAGCCGTTTTAACCATGCTAAAGGCCATGCGGAAGCCTTGCATCAACACAATAACTGATAAAACAGCAGCACCAATTGCAGACACCATCACGGCAAATTTTGCAATTTCTGCGGCAGCGGTCGTACCAATACCTGACAAATCGACGCCTTCGGCAGCAGCCAGGGCGGAAACGGTTGTCAGGGCTGTTGCAGCAATAACTTTATTGCCATATTTTTTTGCTACGTTTAAGAATTTCATAGCTTTTTCCTTTCAATAAGGGTTGATAAAAAAGTGATGCGGGTGTTTTGAGACTTACCGCAAGTCTTTTAACCGTACAGGTACCAAACCGATACAGATAAAACCAAGAGGAAAAAAACTAAACCGACCAAACTTAATTTGAATGATAGGGGTAATTTCTTATTCATTTTTAATCCTTTAATTGCGGGCTTTGTGAAGGTTTTAGAGACCGCCCGCCGAGCCTCTTAAACTTAATCTTCTTTTGTATAAAAACTGAAAATTAAAAATTCGCCACCGATTTCTTCAATCGCCGAATTGAAAGCATCTTCATAGCTTTCATATTGGCCGGCAGATTTAATGTTAGGCGTAAAGCCAATATCGCCGAATGGATCGGGATAGATGAATTCATGATTTTCAAGTTCTTGAACAATAAATTTTTGCTGATACTTACTCATGATTCAGCCTTTCTTAGGCTTTAGGTGGTACGCCTTTAACTTGGAAATCAAGCAATTTAGGAACAAGACCTTTACCTGTTGATTCCATTGCTACGGTTACATCAACCGCGCAAGGGAATTTAAGATTTTTCAGCTTGTCGAAATTATGGCTATCGCCAAATTTCATGCTTGCCGCGGTAAAGCCAACAGCATTTCCGTTTGACGGCATTGGGCTGGCTACCAAAACTGTGCAAGAATCGATTTTGTTACCGTCGATTTCGCCTTTAAATTGTTTTGCTCCCAACAGGGTTGCTGAATATGTGGTTACTTGGCTTTGCTCAAACATTTTGAATTTCCTTTACTTGTTTAAAAAATTTGAAATAATTTTCTCTTCGAGTTCAATGTCTCGAATGTGTTGTTTTTCCCTGTCTTGTGGAAATGCGGTTTCTTTTTCATCAAGCAAATCATCCATTAATGTTTGGATCTTCAAATCATCAATTGCTTTTTGCTCTTCGTGTATATACTGGATCTTTTGTGTCTGATCTCTACAATCGTATTGTTCAGGCTGTAAACCTTTGGGATAACCTTCAACGCCTTTAAGAAGCTCATCGACAATTCTTGTATCGTTCCACCCTATATCGCGGAGGAAATTAACCATCTTTCCAACCTGATTACGCGCATGAAACAGTTTGTGATCGAAAGATAGATTAACTGTTTCTGTCTTAGCATCCATCCGCTTGGCTTCTGTTTTAAATATAGCCGAACATATCGGATAAGCACCGCCAAGATACGAACCGGGATAAAGCAAAACATCTAAGGGAATTTCTATATCTCCTGCCCGAAATTCAGTTTCAAACCTAACCCAAGGACTGTTGACATCGCCAAATTGTTTTCCTTTTTCATAAACGCGAGTGAATTTAGAATTTCCGCGTTTGCCTACATAAAAAGTTTTGCCGCTACCATCATCATTGCGCCATTCAGTACCCCGGCATTCGCTTTTAGGCCTCATGTTATGAACGTCAAAATGACCGTTATCATGATCAAATAATGCCTGATCGGGTGTGTATTCGCCGTTAAAGAAATCATGGGCTACATCGACACGGGTTATTTTCGGGCGGACGCATTTACTTAAGAATTCATGTAGACGGTTTTCCCAACCGGGTATAGCAGCCTGACAACCTGTACCATTCAATTCAACTAGCATTGTTTCACGCTGACCTCCATAATGAACCTTGCCATATTCGACGTTATCCGGGCCTAGTTGGTAACAGCTTTTATAGAAAAACTTGCCTTTGAAAGGTAGTTTTTGGGTAATACCAAAACCTAAAATTTCTTCTAACAGCTCGCTATACTTCACAACAAATTCTGTATCGGATACCAATCCTTTGCCTGTTACTTTCGGCAAACTTTCTTCGTGAATCGTAAAAGTGATTTGGTCAATAAATGCGCCGTCATCCCTGCCACGTCTTAACGGTATTTCAATGAATTTGCCTTTCCCATCCGATACGAAATGGCTGAAATATTCAAACTCAAAATCTTGGTTATCCGATTTTTCCGCACCCTTCGGATTAGGGGTTTTATTTTGGTCCCCCCCTATTAGCCTAGGGGGGGAGCCTTCGGCGGTTGTCGCAGCCTTGCCGTCCGCTGACGCGTCCGCCATATCCGCGACCACCGCCACGGCTTTATCTTCCCAAGCTTTCACGGTTGTATTCCTTATCCATCAGTTGTTTTACAAACAATCTGCCGCATTCATGCGCTTCGTTTTCGGTTTTTTGTTTCAAAGTCGGATTGCGGATAGGGAAACAAACTGTTTTGATGCATTGGGATTCATTGTCTTTATCCCCGAACACTTTCAAAATGTATGCTTTCGGGAAATATAAGGGTTCGGGATTGACGGTATAGAAAATAAACATGATTAAGCCCCTTCACTGGCTGGAGTTAAGGGGCTTTACAAGAATTAAAAATATGCGCCCCTGATGGAACGCAATATATAAGGCCGTCTGAATGCTTGAAACTCAGACGGCCTTTAATGTTTTGTCTTAGAACAACGAGGCCAACCAAACAAACAGGATGGTCAGTGCAATGGTCAAGGCACAGCCGATTTTGGCCACGGTGCCGATGATGAAGCCGATAAACGTACCGATACCGACTTTGCCTGCCTGCCAAGTGTCTTTGCGTGCGATAAATTCACCGATGGCCGCGCCTGCCAACGGGCCGAGCAACAGGCCGGGAATGGAGAAGAATGCGCCGACGATGCCGCCGATAAACGCGCCCCAAACCGCGGTTTTACTTGCGCCGGTATATTTTGCACCCAATGCCCCCGCCACATAGTCCATTGCAGTACCGAAGACGGCAACAATGGCCAAAAAGGTCAGCGTACCCGAGCCAAACACTTGATAATCGCCGGCATAACCCAACAGCCATGCGCCACCAAACATCAAACCCAATCCGGGCAGGGCGGGATAAATAGTGCCTAAGATGCCGACGACAATGGCAATCAAGCCGAGAACGATGAGAACAGCAGTCATGAGGTTCCTTTTGAATGTAAGAGTGTAATAACGGCAGTATTATGGGCACGTTTTGTTATATTTTCATGAGAGATTGTGCAATAAAATGAAAAATTATCCGGAGGCGTGCTCAATTAAAATCGATGGATAAATATCTGAGCGAATTATTGTGAATCACGCTCTGAATGATTGAATAAATTTCTATTCAAATATAAAAGCAGGCCTACCAATACGGCCAAGTACACTGCAACCCAATACGCATCTGTATAACCAATAGCCTTTGCCAGCCGCAGGGCGGCGAAACCGGCCGCGTAACTGCCGAGCAGGACGATGGAAAATTGCAGACTGCTGTCGAGTGCGGCGGTGGCGCGGTCTGATTTGTCCATCACAAACGCCAGTATCACCGGCAGCAGCAGCGTGTAGCTCAGGCTCAGGGCGATGATTTGCGCGGGGGGCAGCCAAGGGTGGACACGTGCGAGCGTATCGATGGCGGTCATGGATGCCAAAAGCGGCAGTTGCAGCGCGTAGAGCAGGAACACGAGTTTGCGGCGCGGATAATTGCGCGAAAACCAGCCCGACAGCGGCGTCACAATCAGGCAGGCAACAGGAATACCTACCGCCAAAATTCCGCCCGTCTGTTTCGGGGTAAAGCCCAAATCCGCCAGCTTGGGCACAAAGGTCGCAGCCATAAACGCATACGGCGCGGCTATGGCAAACAGCAAAACCAGCCACCGCCAGTCTGTTTCAGGTTGCTGCCAAAAAGAAACCAGCCGTGCTGCCAACGCCTTCCAACTGCCTTGTGCCGTCGGGCTTTCCGGCTCGCGGTAGTATAAGATTTGCAGCAGCATCAGCAGGCTGAACGACAGCATAAAGCCGGCCGCCGCCGTCTGCCCGTATTCCTGATACAGCCACAACACCAGCGCGCCGCCGATCATCTTGCCGCCGCGCGCCGCCATCGTCTGAATTACGCCGCCGAAGCCGCGTTCGCGGTGTGGCAGGACGATGCACGACAAACCCAGCATCGCGCAGCCGTACACTGCCGACATGGCCGAGAGCAGTACGCAGCAGGCCAGAAGAAACGGGAAGTTCTGCGTGATGTCGGTACAGGCCATCAACCCGAACACCGCCGAAAGCCCCAGCGTCGCCGTCAGCAGCCAGCCGCGAAACCGTCCGAACCGCCACGCCGGCCGCCGCTCCATCAGCGCGGCAAACAATACCTTCGCCGCTTCGATTCCGCCGATTAAATGTATCCAGCTCAGTTGGTTTAGGCTGTAACCGTGATTTTTCAAAATAGCCACCAGCGCGACCAGATAAAAACCGGTCAGCGTGAATTTGTAGGTGCTGCCGCCGATAAGCAGCAGCCAGTCGCGTGAGTTTGGGGAAGTCTGATTGTCGGACATCACATGATTCTTTTGAAGATGAGGCGAATAAAGGGACAAGGCCGTCTGAACATATTGGGTGACAATACTTGATTTGTATTTAAATAGGTTTAGTATTTTTTCAGACGGCCTTCAACGCTTCTTCTGCGCGAAGCAGGGCGGTTGTTTCATCTGCTTCGACGATGTAGTTCACGCCCAATGCAGGGCCGAGTTTGGACGATTGTTCGCGGAAAAACGCCAGTTGCGCCGCGTCGGGTTCGATAAGGAGCATGGCGGCGCAGCGTTCGGCGAGTTGCGGCCGATGTGCCTTTATCCATTCGATGTAGGTTTTGCGGTCGGCAATGCGCTGTTCGTCGCTTACCTGCCGTCGCATAGGGGTGCAGACGGTAGCAAAGCGGCGGTTTTGGTTTAACAGGATTTTGAATTCGGCCAGCCAGTCGGCGAAGTCGGCGACGTGGGTCAGGTCGGTCAGGTAGATGGTGCCTTCGGGCAGGCTTTTGGCGGGGGTGAAGTAGTGCATGGGGTTCCTTTGGGTGTTTTGGAGGAATAAACGGTAGATCGGGCATAAATGTCCGACCTATGTTTTTTCAGACGGCCTTGATCATTTCAGTTTCATTTAAAACTTCCATTCCGCGCTCACGCCCACGCTTCTGGGGCGTTGGTAGAGTGCGTCTTGGCGGTCGGCGCTGGAGATGAATATGGGTCGGCGGCGGTTGAACACGTTGTCGGCGTAGAGCGAGACGCGGCCTTGTTTGAAGTTGTAGGCGGTGTAGAGGTTGACTTGGTTGTATGCGCCGATTTTGCCTGATTCGGCATTGTCGGCGGCGGAGTAGTAGCCGCCGTAGAAGCGCACGTCGCCGCCGGCTTCCCAGCCTTTGTCGTTCAGGTATTTCACGCCGATGTTGGCGGTGTATTTGGGCGCGCGGCCGAGTTTGTTGCCTTCGATGCCGCTGTCGGGATAGCTTTTGATTTTGGTGTTGAGCAGCCCCAGTCCGGTGGTGAGTTTCAGGCTGTCGGTTGCCTGCCAGTCGGCGGCGAGTTCTGCGCCGTAGGTGTGGACTTTTTTGGCGTTGCGGATGACGACGGAGTTGGTGCCGAGATAGAAGGGGAGCTGCATGTCGCGGTAGTGGTTCAGGAACAGGTTGCCGGTGAGTTGCAGGCGGCGGTCTGCGCTGCGCCAGCGGGTGTACCACTCGTAGTTGTTCACATATTCGGGTTCATAAGTGTAGGTTACGACGGGGCGGCCGAAGGTGATGCCCGCGCCGCCGGGGTTGTAGCCGCGCGCGGCTTTGATGCCGCTGACCCATTGGTCGGTGGGTTTGAAGGCGATGTCGATTTTGGGCAGGAACACGGTCTGGCCTTTGTCTAAATCAAGGTGCAGCGCGCCGCTGCCGCCGCTTCGTTTGTGCGTTTCTTTTTCAATGCGGGCGGCGGCCGTGATGTCCCATTTTTCGCTGGGGCTGTATGTGGTTTCGGCAAACAGGGCGCGCACGCTGTTGCGGTCGTCAAAGGTGTTGCGGCCGCCGACGCTGCGGATATCTACCCATTCGTCTTGTTTGCTGCGGAAGTAGTGCAGTCCGGCAAGGCCTTTCAGACGGCCTTTGTTTGAAAAATGCAATACCGGCTCCCATTGCAGTTCGCGGCCTTTGAGTTCGGCGGGAACGCCTTGCGGGCTGACGGTCATCGGCAGGTGCAGCCGCTCGTTGTGGTAGCGGCCGTAAACCAGTTTGTTTTCCAGTTTCAGATAGTCGTTAAGCTGCCACGATACGTCCCAGATGCCCGATGTCGAGCCGGTTACGAACACGGGCTTTTCTTTTAAAAAACGGCGGCTGGCGGTGTTGCCCATGATTTCGTTTTGCGGCGCGCGCGAACGGATGTGGTTCAGCGTCAGGCGGCTGTAAAAATCGGGGTGGTTTTCGGGTGTGAGCAGGAGTTTGAAGCGTACGTTGGTGTTTTCCACGCGGCGCGGGTTGCCGGTCGGCTCGTAGGACACGAACGGTTCGTAGCTTTCGCGCTGCTGCCGCTCCGCGCTCAGGCGGAAGGCAAGGTTGTTTTTCACAATTGGGCCGGACACTACGCCGGCAACATTACGCGTTTTCTGGTTGCCTAAACCCAAGCGCAGCGCGCCTTCCCATTCGTCGGTCGGGTCTTTGGAACGCATCACCACCGCGCCAGCCACCGCGTTCTGCCCGCGCACATGGCTTTGCGGCCCGCGCAAGATTTCCACCTGCTGCATGTCCCACAGCGACTGCGTGCCGAAGGCGTATTCGTTGTAAGTGGCGGAGCGGCCGTCTATGGACAGGTTCAGGCGCGGCCGCGTGCCCGCGAAAAACGCCACCGCGCCGACGGCGGGGCCGGAACCGTCCACGCCGCGCACGGTCGGCAAATCGTTGCCGCTGCCCAAGTCCACTGTGTTCACGGTCTGTTTGAGTAGGTCGGTTGCGGAAAGGTTGTGGCCGCTGCGGTCGATGTTCGGCGTGGTGAAAACGCGGTTGGACGTGGCGGTTTCAAAGCCGCTGCGGTTGGTGCGTTCGCCGGTGACGACGACTTCTTCCAACTGCACCTGTTCCGCGTCTTGCGCCGCATCGGCGGCATAAATCCATTCGGAGGCAAAGGCGGCGGCAAGCAGCAGCGGCAGGCGGCGGAGGGTAGGTTTCTGCATTTCCTTATCCTTTCAGACGACATACGTCGGAGCGGATTGAACATCAGACAATCCAACCGCTCCGTCCGTATGCAAATATTTGTTGTTTACACATTTACATAAAACAAACTATTAATGTAAAGTATAAGAAATAAGAAACAGGAATGCAAGTGTTTATCATTCACTTTACTTCCCCTCTTATCTTGTGAATCGTCCAAAAAAATCCCTCTCCTATTTGGGGGGAGAAGGTTGGAGGAGGGAGATTCTGTAATCTTCATGAATTTGGCCTGCTAAGCAT
The DNA here is from genome assembly GCF_041433255.1 of Neisseria sp. 20925_1_37. Taxonomy (NCBI): domain Bacteria; kingdom Pseudomonadati; phylum Pseudomonadota; class Betaproteobacteria; order Neisseriales; family Neisseriaceae; genus Neisseria; species Neisseria sp. 20925_1_37. Next base: position 9,061 of record NZ_JAPWBC010000008.1, read on the forward strand.
CCGACAGTCCTCATCCGTAGGGGGAGCAGAGGGACAAGGAAAGAGGCCGTCTGAAAGCCGTTATATTGCCATTGCCGCCGTGGGGAAATATGATGAGTATCCGACTTGCGGATAACTTTAATGAAAAACCTTTATGAACAAAATCAAAATCTTCTTACCGTCATGACCGCCAGCAAACAACAAACCATCGCCGATACCGCCCGCCGCCTATTCCGCGAACATGGCTTTTCCACCGTATCCGTAGGCAGTATCTGCGCCGAGGCCAGCATCAGCCGCGTTACTTTTTACAAATATTACAGCGGTAAAAACGCACTCTTGCAGGAAATTGTTACCGAGCAGAAAAACCGCGTTCGTGCCGAATTTGAAAATCTGCTTGCACGGCAATGCAGCCTGCGCGAAGCCGCCGAGGCTGTGTTTGCCCTGCAAAAACAATCGTTTGAAGAACTTTATTCCGCCGCTTTCCTGCGCGACATTGAAGAGAACATCGATTTGGAGCTGGAGCGGTTTTTCCACGAATTGAACGAAGAAAAATACGCCTTTATGCGCGGATTCTTCCATGCTCTGCAACAACGCCGCCTGATTCAGCCCGATTTGCCGGTGGAACTCATCGACCTGTTCATCCGTCAGGCGGATATATTGATGCGCCATCCTCAACTGACCGCGCTTTATGCCGCCGCGCCGCAAAAGTTGCCGCAAGACGTATTGAGATTGCTGCTGCACGGTTTGTCAGGGAAAGAATAGATAAAAAAGAATAGAAGAATTTTAAATATGAATATTCAGACGGCCTTTCAGTAAATAGCTACTGAAAGGCCGTCTGAATGTCTAAACGCGGTTACATACCGCAGGTTTTGGGTTTGTTTGCCAAAATATTGATGACTTTGCGTTCGGCTTTTTGTGGTTCGATTTTGATTTCGCTTTCGTCTTCTTCGCTGCCGTCGGAGAAACGTTCCGGCATTTTTTCACTATCAAACGCCAAGTCGCCGCCGTGTTTCAGGCTTTGACCACGCTCCAAGCCGACAAAGTCGAAAAGTTCGGTATCGGCCAAATGCGATGGAACGACGTTTTGCAGGGCGGAGAACATGGATTCAATACGGCCGGGGAAGCGTTTGTCCCAATCGCGCAACATGTCACCGATGACTTGACGTTGCAGGTTGGGCTGAGAGCCGCAGAGGTTGCATGGAATAATTGGGAATTGCTTCAGCTCGGCGTATTTGATCAAGTCCTTCTCTTTGACATACGCCAGAGGACGGATGACGATGTGTTCGCTGTTGTCGCTCACCAATTTAGGCGGCATAGCTTTGAGTTTGCCGCCGTAAAACATATTCAGGAACATGGTGGCGAGGATGTCGTCGCGGTGGTGTCCCAAGGCGATTTTGGTGCAGCCCAATTCTTTTGCGGTGCGGTAGAGGATGCCGCGGCGCAGGCGGCTGCACAGCGAACAAGTCGTTTTGCCTTCGTCCAATACGCGTTTAACGGTGGAGTAAGTGTCTTCTTCAACGATTTTGTAGGGAACGCCGATGCTTTCGAGATAGGTCGGCAATACTTCTTCAGGGAAGCCCGGCTGTTTTTGGTCGAGATTGACGGCGACCAGTTCAAAATCAATCGGCGCGTTGGCTTGAAGCTGGCGCAGGATGTCTAAAAGGGCGTAGCTGTCTTTGCCGCCTGAGAGGCAGACCATGATTTTGTCGCCCGGCTCGATCATGTTGAAATCGTTAATCGCATCGCCGACGGCGTGGCGCAGGCGTTTGCTGAGTTTGTTGTTTTCTAATTCTTGCTTGGTTTTTTTGGACATGGCTGTTTGTGCTTTGAAATAATAGAAAAATTTAAGGGCGGTATTGTACCGCAAAAGAATAAAGGCCGTCTGAAAAACTGCGCCTGCTTGGTTGAAGCGGCGTTTTCAGACGGCCTGATATTTGTGCTTTATTTGATTTGAAGGGCGGTGATTTTGATTTCAACCTTCCAATCGGGCGAAGCCAGTTTCGCTTCCACGCAGGCGCGGGCCGGAGCGCGTTCAGGGGCTGTCCATGCGTCCCAGGCTTCGTTCATGGCGGCGTAGTCGTTCATATCGGGCAGATAGATGGTGGCTTCCAAAATATGGGCTTTGTCGGATTGGCATTGGGCGAGCCATGAATCGATTTGTGCCAAAACGTTTTCAGTTTGCGCTTTGGCGTCGGCTTCAGGATTTTCGGGAACCATGCCGGAGAGGAAAACCAAGCCGTTGGCTACGACGGCTTCTGAATAGCGTTTGCTTGTACCAAGATAGCGGATGTCCATGTTGTCTCCTGATTTCAAAAAGAAGGTATGGTAACATTGCGACTGTTTACGTTCCATATTTAAGAGGGGTCGTCTGAAAAAGGATGGCGGAAAACAACCCATGAGTAAAGCAGAATATCCGGTTACGCAGGCGGTGCGCTTTTTACGCAGTAAAAAAATCGATTTTGTCCCTTATGTTTACGCGTATGAAGAACACGGCGGTACGGCGCGTTTTGCCGAATGTACGGGCAAGCCCGAGCATCAAGTCATCAAAACGATCGTCTTGCAGGATGAGCATAAAAAAGGCTTGGTTGTTTTAATGCATGGCGACAAACATATTTCCACCCGCAATCTGGCGCGCGAACTGGGCTTGAAACACATCGAGCCGGCAACGGCGGATCAGGCGGCGAAATGGACGGGCTATTTGGTCGGCGGTACGTCGCCATTCGGTATGAAAACCGCGTTGCCGGTTTATGTGGAAGAAAGCATTTGGGCTTTGGACGAGATTTTTATCAATGGCGGCAAACGCGGGTTTATCGTGGGTATGAAACCTGAAAACCTGCGTACGCTCAACCCGCAAGATGTTCATGTTGCAGTGGATGCATAAAGGATAGGAATAAAGATGGAACAATTAAATTTATACGAAATCTTGGGTGTGTCTCAGGATGCTGATATCAACGTTATCCGCGAGGCTTACGGCAAATTGGTTGCCAATCCGGATATTCAGAAAGATGCGGAGCGTTTCAAAGCCATTGGACAGGCGTTTGAAGTATTGTCTCATCCGGAAAAACGTCTGGCTTATGATGCAGCGATGCAGTACGAGCCTCAGGAAGTCCAAGACAACGGCTTCAATAATACGGTGGTCAATCATACGGAAAACCATAATACAGGGAACAATAATACGGAGGCCAATATGGTCAATACGTCTAATTCTGAAGTGAAAAACTATGTTTTTATCGCCTATATTACCTATGCGTTGGGCCTGTTTATCTGGTTTGCACCCGTTGTCGGTGTGATTTTGGCATATGTCAAACGCGATGAGGCGCAAGGCAGTATTTATGCCAGCCATATTGATTATCTGATTAAGACATTTTGGGTTTCGTTGGTGGGTATGCTTTTCGGGATGTTGACCATACTTATCTTAATCGGTTGGCTGATTTTGGTGGCAACCGGTATTTGGCTCATTTATCGCGTAGTCGTCGGACTGATTAAACTGAATGAAGATAAGCCTGTTCCTACTCAAGGATGGTTCTAAAGCATGGCATATTTATTGGCAAGTATCGTTTGCAGCGTGTTGGTTTCCGTATTGCTGAAAGTGGCGCGCAAGCAAAAAATCAATATTGAGCAGGCGGTGGCGGTGAACTATATCGTTGCCGTTACTTTGACCATGCTGGTGTTAAAACCCGATTTGAGTAATCCGCAGGTGTTTTTACCGACTTGGTGGCTCTTTGCAGCTTTGGGTATCTTGTTGCCAAGCGTGTTTGTCATTATGGGTAAATCCGTCGATGCGGCAGGTATCGTCAAGTCGGACGCGGCACAACGCTTATCGCTGTTTTTGCCCATTATCGCTTCATTCACACTTTTTCATGAACAACTGACCGAAGGCCGTCTGATTGGTTTGGTATTGGCATTTACAGCATTGTTTTTCTTGCTTTGGAAAAGCGATGGCGGTAAGAAATCCGGCGGTCTCAGCACGCAAGTGATGCTGCTTTTGGGCGTTTGGTGCGGCTATGGCGTCATTGATATTTTGTTTAAGCAAGTGGCAAAAAGCGGTACCGCGTTTGCCGGCAATTTGCTGGTGGCATTTTGTTTGGCCGGTATCTTGATGTTTGGCTATCTGTTTGCCAAAGGAAGCAAATGGACTAAAGAGGGTATAGTGGGCGGTATGATTTTAGGCTGCCTGAACTTTTTGAATATTGTTACCTACATCTCGGCACACCAAATCATGAAGGATAATCCGACCTTGGTGTTTGCCGGTATGAACATCGGCGTGATTGTTTTGGGTACGCTGATTGGTGCGGCAATATTTAAAGAAAAAATCAGCAGCATTAATGCAGCCGGTATTAGCATTGCTATTTGCTCGATAGCCTGCCTGTTTTATTGGCCGCAGATTCGCAGCTTGGTAGGTTAAAAAATACTCAGGCCGTCTGAAAGTTTTCAGACGGCCTTATTTTTATTATAAAATAGCCATTCATGCGCTGATTTGGCCGTATGGAAATTATTTTGCGCTTACGGGCATTTCTATGTTAAACAAAGAAGTTGAACTCACACAATAATATCGATAGTTACATCATGAAACATATTAAAAAACACATTCAATGCGCCGTTCTTGGCATGTTGGTATTGTCCGGCTGTCAATCGTATCAGGAAGATCAAAGCCGTCGCAGTAAAATGGCTCAATTCGCGCTTAACCATCCCGTAGCCGCCCAAGTTATCGGCATGGAAGACGAAGGCTTAATCAATATGACCAGTAATGCCACACGCTTTGCCGAGCGTACAGGTTTGGACGACAAAGCAAACGGCGACAGCAGGGGAACACAGGTCAATGCCGTACGCCAAGCATTGTGGCAGGCAGCGATTGCTTCTAAATTCGACAGCATTATTGCAGAAAAAGCAGGTAATGCGCGTTTGACAGATATGGAGTTGCGAGAAGGTAAAGACGACTACTTCAGCCGCTACCTTGCCGACCAAGCGGTCGATCAACGCAACAACCGTATCGGCCGCAGTATCGGCAGTGCCAAACCCGATAGCGATATGAAGACGCTGGCGGCAAGCATTTTGTTCTACTACAACAAAGTAGGCTTATGGACGGCTTCCGAAGTGAACAACCGTTGGCGCATCAAACAGGAAAAACTTTCAGACGGCCAGTATGCCGAGGCATTGAAAAATATCGCCAAATTGGATCAAAACGGTATGACCGAACAGGAACGTAATAGTTATAAAACCGGTACGCTCAGCGAAATCAAACGTTCGGTCAAAGCCATACGTCAAGTCGAAGACTGATTTTAAGACTTCATTATTGAAAGGCAATTGTTATGAATTTCCCTCCGCGTTATGTCTCAAACACCCGTATGCGCCGTATGCGTAAAGATGATTTTTCACGTCGTCTGATGCGCGAGCATACTTTGACGGCAGATGATTTGATCTATCCGGTTTTTGTATTGGAAGGCCTGAATCAGGAAGAGGCAGTGCCATCCATGCCCGGCGTCAAACGCCAAAGTTTGGACAAGTTGTTGTTTACCGCTGAAGAAGCACTGAAGCTCGGCATTCCTATGCTGGCTTTGTTTCCCGTGGTAACGCAAAACAAAACCGAGTTTGCGGAGGAAGCTTATAATCCTGAAGGCTTGGTGCCGACAGTAGTACGAACCCTGCGCGAGAAATTCCCAGAGCTGGGTATCATGACCGACGTTGCCTTGGATCCCTACACCATTCACGGCCAAGACGGTTTAACCGATGAAAATGGCTATGTCTTGAACGATGAAACCATTGAAGTTTTGGTAAAACAGGCTTTGTGTCATGCCGATGCAGGCGCACAAGTCATTGCCCCATCCGACATGATGGACGGACGTATTCTTGCCATCCGTGAAGCCTTAGAAGATGCCGGACACATCCATACGCGCATCATGGCGTATTCGGCAAAATATGCTTCAGCGTTCTACGGCCCGTTTCGCGATGCCGTCGGCAGCTCCGGCAATTTGGGTAAGGCAGACAAGAAAACCTACCAAATGGATCCAGCAAACACTAACGAAGCCTTGCACGAAGTAGCATTGGATATTCAAGAGGGCGCAGACATGGTAATGGTAAAACCGGGTCTGCCGTATCTGGATGTCGTCCGCCGAGTTAAAGACGAGTTCGGCGTACCGACTTATGCTTACCAAGTTTCCGGTGAATATGCCATGCTTCAGGCAGCCATTCAAAACGGTTGGCTGGATGGCGAAAAAACCATTTTGGAAAGCTTGTTGGCATTCAAACGTGCCGGCGCCGATGGCATTTTGACTTACTATGCGATTGAAGCGGCAAAATTGTTGAAGAAGTAAAATAAAGAAATAAATTAAAAAGCGGCAAACAGTGTTTATCCTGTTTAGCCGCTTTTTTGTATTACTTAAAATTAGCTCAATGGGAGCCGCTACTAAAGTATATTTTTTGAAAATCTAAAGAGTTTTGTATAAATAAAGGCCGTCTGAAAAACAGTTACCTGATTTTTCAGACGGCCTTATATGATTTAAACCTTAGTGGTGGCTACACCCGCCGTGGGTTTCACGCAAAGCTTCGGCTGCTTGTTCGTCTGCGTGGTAGCTGGAACGAACCATTGCGCCGATGGCGGCATTGGTAAAGCCCAATTCGTATGCTTCTTTTTCAAAAACTTTGAATTGGTCGGGCGTTACATAGCGCAAGACGGGCAAGTGGCCGTCTGAAGGTTGCAGATATTGGCCGATGGTAATCATCTCGATATTGTTGGCACGCATATCGCGCATTATTTCGCGTACGTCCTCGTCTGTTTCGCCCAAGCCGACCATGATGCCGGACTTGGTCGGGATATGGGGCATCATTTCTTTGTAGCGGCGCAGAAGCTCGAGGGAGTGTTGGTAATTGGCACCCGGACGGGCTTTTTTATACAGGCTTGGATGGGTTTCCAAGTTGTGGTTCATCACGTCGGGCGGTGTTTCTGCCAAGATTTCCAGTGCGATGTCCAGACGGCCGCGGAAATCGGGAACAAGGATTTCGATTTTGGTATTCGGGCTAGTTTCGCGGATGGCTTTGATGCAGTCGGCGAAGTGTTGGGCGCCGCCATCACGCAGGTCGTCACGGTCGACGGAAGTAATCACGACATAGCGCAGGTTCATGGACTTTACGGATTCAGCCAAGTGTTTAGGCTCGTCAGGATCCAACATATTGGGGCGGCCATGGCCAACGTCGCAGAACGGGCAGCGGCGGGTACAAATATCGCCCATGATCATGAATGTGGCCGTACCCTTGGTAAAGCATTCGCTGATATTCGGACAAGATGCTTCTTCGCATACAGTATGCATTTTTTGTTCGCGAAGAATATTTTTGATTTCAAAGAATTTCTTGCCCGGTAATTTGGCGCGGATCCATTCGGGCTTTTTCAATTTTTGTTCCAATGGAACAACTTTAATCGGAATGCGTGCAGTTTTGTCTGCGCCTTTCAGTTTGATGCCGCGTTTGGGGTCGTTTTTTACTTCTTCACTCATGGTGATGTGTTCTTTCTGTCGTTATAAAGGCCGTCTGAAAAGCCGATTGCGGCCTTTATGGCCTAAGGGCTTGTGGGTTCAGAGGAGCAGTTAAAAGGTGGCGTTGGAGCTGAATATTTTCAGACGGCCTTATGCCAGCTCTTTTTGTAAATGCTTGGTCAGTTTGTCTGAAACTTCTGCCAAACTGGGTGCCGGAGAGACATAGTCGGCAATTTGGGTCATTTCCATACCGGCATAACCGCAGGGGTTGATATGGGTAAACGGACTTAAATCCATGTTCACATTAAGCGCCAAACCGTGGTAAACGGAGCCGTCTTTGATACGCAGGCCCAGGGAAGCGATTTTACGCTCGCCGACATAAACGCCGGGGCGTTTGGGATCGGCTGCTGCTTCGATGCCGTATTCTGCCAAGGTGGCGATGATGCTGTTTTCAAGTGCGGAAACGATATGGCGCACACTGGTCTTACGGCGTTTGAAATTGATCATCGTATAGACGACCAATTGACCTGGGCCGTGATAAGTAATTTGACCGCCTCTGTCAATTTGGACAACGGGAATATCGTCGCGGATGAGGAGGTGTTCGGGCTTACCGGCCAAGCCTTGAGTGAATACGGGCGGATGTTCGACCACCCATAATTCGTCTTCGGTATTTTCGTCACGCGAGGCATTAAATGCCTTCATAGCTTCGAAAGTCGGCAGGTAATCGACCAAGCCTTTGTGCACGATTTTCATTACAGCACCACTTTTACCAATTCGTGTGAAGTCAGGTCGCGGTAGATATTGTCGAGCTGCTCTTGATTTTCAACATTTACATGGACAGTCGCGCCGGTATAGTTGCCTTTGCTGCTTGGGCGCGTAGTAATGTGGTGCGGCTCGGTATCGGGAGCGTGTTTGCGCACGGTTTCCAAGATGGCGGATTCAAATTCCGGATGAACCACGCCCATGACTTTTACAGGAAAGGTGCAAGGGAATTCAATTAATGATTTTTTTTCGGTTGAGTCTGTCATGGTTTACTACCTTTTTTGGTTAGCCAGGGCCGTCTGAAAAGTTTTCAGACGGCCCAAAATCCGATATATTTTATCGTAAACGTCCATATCGGGCTATTAAAAATGATGTTTTAGAAAATAGGTGCGGATAAGCTGTTTTCAAGTCTTGAAATGGAGCGCTTCAGCCCAATTTTGAGCTACATTCTGATTTAACAATGATTGAGATTTCTAACTATGCCGACAAAAGACAAATATTTCGAGGAATACAGTGCGCTGGCTACCTTGCCTTTACGCGATGTCGTGGTGTATCCGCATATGGTATTGCCACTGTTCGTCGGTCGTCCTAAATCGATTGCAGCCCTTGAGGCGGCAATGGCTAATGATGATCCGGTTTTCCTGTTGGCCCAGCTTGACCCTAATACAGAAGACCCTAAAGCCGAAGATTTGCACCAAACTGGTACTGTTGCCCAAGTTTTGCAGGTTTTGAAGCTGCCTGACGGTACCGTTAAAGTATTGGTAGAAGGTATCCGTCGTGCGCGCGCGTTGACGGTTGATGAAACAGGAGGATTGTTTTTGTCTCATGTTGAGGCGATTGATGAGAATAGCGACAAGGACAATCCTGAAATTGAGGCCTTGCGCCGTACTCTGCTGACTCAATTTGAGCAATATGCGAAGTTGAACAAAAAAATCCCTGCCGAAGTTATCAGCACCATCAGCAGTATCGATGACAACAGCCGTCTTGCCGATACTATTGCCGCGCATTTACAGCTGAAATTGGAGCAACGTCAATATGTGCTGGAGACTGCCGGCATTGTTGAGCGTTTGGAATTTCTGCTGGCTCAGTTGGAAGCCGAACTCGACATCATGCAGGTCGAGAAACGCATCCGTGGCCGTGTGAAACGTCAAATGGAAAAATCCCAACGTGAGTATTACTTGAATGAGCAAGTAAAAGCGATTCAGAAAGAGTTGGGCGAAGAAGACGAACGCGGCGAGCTGGACGCATTGGAAGCAAAAATCAAAGAAGCAGGCATGAGCAAAGAGGCTGAAGAAAAATGTCTGTCTGAATTGAAAAAACTGAAAATGATGCCGCCAATGTCTGCGGAATCTACCGTTGTGCGCAACTATATTGATACTTTGCTTGAGTTGCCGTGGAAGAAAAAATCCCGTGTCAGCAAAGATATTGCCAAGGCTGATTTGATTTTGAATGCCGACCACTATGGTTTGGAAAAAGTCAAAGAGCGCATTTTGGAATATTTGGCCGTTCAAAAACGTATGGACAAGCTCAAAGGCCCGATTTTGTGTCTGGTTGGTCCTCCGGGGGTGGGTAAAACTTCCTTGGGTGAGTCGATTGCCAAAGCCACAGGCCGACAATATGTGCGTATGGCGTTGGGCGGCGTGCGTGATGAAAGCGAAATCCGAGGCCACCGCCGTACCTATATCGGCTCTATGCCGGGCAAAATCCTGCAAAACATGGCGAAAGCGGGTGTGAAAAATCCATTGTTCCTGCTGGATGAAATCGACAAGATGGGCAGCGATTTCCGCGGTGATCCGGCTAGTGCTTTGCTTGAGGTGCTGGATCCTGAGCAAAACAACAAGTTCGCCGACCATTATGCCGAAGTCGATTATGATTTGAGCGATGTGATGTTTATTGCCACTTCAAACAGCTTGAATATCCCGACTCCGCTGCTTGACCGTATGGAAATCATCCGTCTGTCCGGTTATACAGAAGACGAAAAAATCAATATCGCCATGCAATACCTTGTGCCGAAACAAATGAAGCGCAATGGTGTGAAAGAGGGCGAGTTGGTGGTTGATGAAAGTGCGGTGCGCGATATTATCCGTTACTACACCCGCGAGGCCGGTGTTCGCTCGTTGGATCGTGAAATTGCCAAAATTTGCCGCAAAGTGGTAATGCAGGTTACCTTGAGTGAGGACAAGAAAAAAGCGTCCAAATCCAAAACAGTAAGCAAGGCCAAGCCTAAAGCGATTAAAGTTACTGAGAAAAATCTGCATGACTATCTGGGCGTGCGCCGTTTCGACTATGGTGTGGCCGAAAGCGAAAACCGCATCGGTCAGGTAACCGGTCTGGCTTGGACCGAAGTCGGTGGTGAGTTGTTGACTGTTGAGGCAGTAGCTTTGCCGGGCAAAGGTACGATTCAATGTACCGGCCAACTGGGCGATGTCATGAAAGAATCGGTATCGGCTGCATGGTCGGTTGTCCGTTCTCGTGCTGAATCAGTGGGTCTGGCTCCTGATTTTTACGAGAAGAAAGATATTCACGTCCATGTGCCTGAAGGTGCGACGCCAAAAGACGGTCCGAGCGCAGGTATCGCCATGACTTTGGCGATGGTTTCTGCCTTCACCAAAATTCCGGTGCGTGCAGACGTGGCGATGACCGGCGAAATCACTTTGCGTGGCGAAGTCTTGCCGATTGGTGGTTTGAAAGAAAAACTGCTGGCTGCTTTGCGTGGCGGGATCAAGCATGTATTGATTCCAAAAGACAACGTCAAAGATTTGGAAGAAATCCCTGAAAATGTCAAAACCGGTCTGACCATTCATCCGGTCAAATGGATTGATGAAGTGTTGGCTTTGGGTTTGGAAACTCAGCCTGAGCAATGGGCGGCTGAATTGGCGGTTGACGAAACTCCGCAAACTTCTAAGACGAAGTCAAGAACAAAAGCAACCAAGCATTAAGTTGGCCGTCTGATGTTGCAAAAAATGTGGTTTTGCCCTGAATGCCACAAAAATAGGGCAATTCCACATCTTTTACTTGACATGATAATTTCAGAATTGCTATAAAGTGCGTATGTGCTTTAAAAGTGCTTAAGCCCCGAGTATTCGGGCATTTCATCATTTTTTACGATAGGAAGGGACTAATTGTGAACAAGTCTGAATTGATCGAAGCAATTGCTCAAGAAGCCGGCATTTCCAAATCTGCTGCGCAAAAAGCTTTGGATGCTACTACTAATGCCGTAACCAACGCGTTGAAAAACGGCGACACTGTTACTCTGGTCGGTTTCGGTACTTTCTACGTCGGCGAACGCGCCGAACGTCAAGGCCGCAACCCTAAAACTGGCGAGCCTTTGACTATTGCTGCTGCTAAAACTCCTAAATTCCGTGCCGGTAAAGCATTGAAAGACGCTCTGTAATTTAGAGTCTTTCCCTGAATGGGAATAAAAAACCGATTTGATTCGGTTTTTTATTTTGAAGGCCGTCTGAAAGTTTTCAGACGGCCTTTGGTTTGTTGAGTGTATAAAAAGGCTGAAATCCTAATGATAAAAGGATTTCAGCCTTTTTAGTTTATCTTGTTACATTTGATTTTTACATTAATAAGATTTATCATTAGCAAAGAAAATAACAATACTCAAAACAAACCGCACTTATTGAAAGAAGTAGCGAATAGCCACTCATAACCAACCTTTCAAATGTGCCGCACATTCGTCAGCACTTCTCACATTTCTAATAATCTGATTTTTTAAAACAAATGAAAAGAGAGGCTTATGTCTACCATTCCTTTGTCGCGCCTGAAAAAAGGCGCAGTCGTACATATTGATTCCATTGCTCCCAACCCTGTTTTTGGTGATTTGGATGCCTTGGTAACCCGTCGTCTTTCGGATTTGGGTTTTTCCAGCGGAATGCCGTTGCAAGTGATTGCCGTGGGTGGTTTTGGGAGAGGCCCGTTTGCGGTACGTTTGGGTAACCAATCTCAATTTTCCCTGCGTTTGGAAGAGGCCGGGAAGATTATGTGTCGTATCGTTGAGGCCGTTTAAGGCCGTCTGAAAGAATAAGGAAAAATGATGGAACTAAGCTATTTTGCCTTGATTGGCGCGCCAAACTGCGGTAAAACCGTTTTGTTCAACGGTTTGACCGGCTCACATGCCAAGGTTGCCAATTATCCGGGCGTAACTGTCGATAAGCGCGAGGGCGCCTTCCTCGACGACGAGGCCGTCCGCATTATCGACCTGCCGGGCACATACAGCCTACGCACGACCAGCCCCGACGAAGCGGTGGCGAAAGATGTAATGGTAGGCAAGATGGGCATTCCGCCCGATGCCATTATTGCCGTTGCCGACGCGACCAACCTGCGTATGACCCTGCGCATGATTTTGGAACTGAAAACGCTGGGACTGCCTATGGTGGTGTCGCTGAATTTGAGCGACGTGGCCCGCAAAAGGGGCTTGAATATCGACGCGGCCAAACTGAGCGAGTTGTTGGATGCACCTGTTTTGGAAACAGTTGCAGTGAGCGCGTCGGGCGTACAGGCTGTACGCGAAGCCGTGGCGAAGCTGCCGCGCAAACGCTCTTTCCCCGCAAACCCCGCCTCTGCCGAACGCACGCTCGATGCGCTGGATAGCGACAAACTTTATCAAGAAGTCGAATCGATTTTAGCACAAGTGGTACGCACCCAGATGACGCTGCCCGCATGGCACAAAAAACTCGACGACATCGTGCTACACCCCGTCTGGGGCATGATTATGCTGCTGGTCATCCTGTTTATGGTGTTCCAAGCGGTTTACACATGGGCGGCGCCGATTATGGACGCCATCGAAGGCGGCTTTACCGCGCTGGGCGAATGGATAGGCGCCAACATGGAGCCGGGCATCCTCAGCGACTTGCTCGTCAACGGCGTCATTGCCGGTTTGGGTAGCGTGTTGGTGTTCCTGCCGCAGATTACGATTTTGTTTGCCTTTATCCTGCTTTTGGAAGACTCGGGCTATCTGCCGCGTGCAGCCTTCCTGTTGGATAACATCATGGCAAAAAGCGGTTTGTCCGGCCGTTCGTTTATTCCCCTTTTGTCCAGCTTTGCCTGTGCCGTTCCTGCCGTGATGTCGGCGCGAACCATTAACGACCCGCGCGAACGCCTTGTTACCATCGCGGTTGCGCCGTTGCTGACTTGTTCCGCACGTTTGCCGGTGTATGCGCTGATTATCGCCGCTGTTATTCCTGACCGTACAGTGGGTGGGATTTTCAACCTGCAAGGCCTGACATTGTTTATTCTTTATATCGTAGGCATTCTGTCGGCCGCATTGGCAGCGTATATCATGAAACGCTTGGCGCGGATGAAAGGCAATGTGCAGCAATTCCCGCTTCTGATGGAACTGCCGACTTTCCGCACGCCCAACTTCAAACACATCATGACCAGCCTGTGGGATAGGGTAAAAGCCTTCCTGAAACGCGCGGGTACCATCATTTTTGCATTGGCCGTGGTTCTGTGGGGCTTGGTAAGCTGGCCGCAACCGCCTGAAGGCGCAACCGGTGCCGCCATCGATTACAGCTTGGCAGGTACACTTGGTCACGCGATTCAGCCGTTGTTTGCACCTTTGGGCTTTACGTGGGAAATGTGTATTGCCATGATTCCGGGTATTGCCGCGCGCGAAGTGGTCGTTGCCGCATTGGGTACCGTTTATGCCGTCAGCGCGTCGTCTGAAGATGCCGTACAAAACGCATTAATTCCCATCATACACAACAACTGGGGCTTGCCGACCGCCTTTGCCTTCTTGGCTTGGTATGTGTATGCTCCGATGTGTGCCGCGACTTTGACCGTGATTAGACGCGAAACCAAATCCACGAAAAATATGCTTATGATTACAGGCTATTTGTTCCTGATGGCTTATTTTGCCGCATTCGTGGTTTACCAACTTTCTTCAAGGATACTATCGTCATGACTCAATATATTATCGTCGGCTTGATTATGCTCGCCTGCGTATTCTTCCTTTTGCGAAAATTCGTGTTCAAACCGAAAAAACGCGACTGCAGCAGCGGCTGCGGCAAATGCGGCGGTTGCGGTTAAATATTGATAACCAGAAAGAAGAAAGGTCGTCTGAAAAGAGGTTTCAGACGACCTTTTTAACGCAAACCGTTATAATAACGCCCCATCCATTTACACAATACATTCATTCCATAAAGTCATGAAAACCCTGCTCCAACTCCAAAGCGCCGCACAAAATTTCGCCGACCACTATAAAAACCAAACCGACGAACGCCGTGAAAAAGACACCTTTTGGAATGAATTTTTTGCGATTTTCGGCATTGACCGCAAAAACGTCGTCCACTTCGAATATGCCGTTAAAGACCCGAGCAACAACACCCAATTTGTCGATGTCTTTTGGGAAGGCATCTTCCTGGCAGAACACAAATCCGCCAACAAAAACCTAGCCAAAGCCAAAGAACAGGCGGAGCGTTATTTGCAGGAAATCGAGCGCACCAAGCCGTCTGCCTTACCTGAATATTACGCCGTCAGCGATTTTGCCCATTTCCACCTTTATCGTCGCGAGCCTCAAGAAGGCGCGGAAAACCAATGGCAATTCCCGTTGGAAGAATTGTCCGAATACATTACGCGCGGCGTTTTTGACTTTATGTTCGGCATCGAAGCCAAAGTCCGCCAAATTCAAGAAGAAGCCAACATTCAAGCGGCGACGGCGATTGGCAGACTACACGATGCCTTGCAGGAAGAAGGCATTTATGAAGAACACGAACTCAGGCTCTTCATCACGCGCCTGCTTTTCCTCTTTTTTGCCGACGACAGCGCTGTTTTCCAGCGCAACTACCTCTTTCAAGACTTTTTAGAAAGCTGCAAAGAGGCCGATACGCTCGGCGACAAGCTCAATCAACTCTTTGAATTTCTCAACACACCCGACCAAAAGCGCAGCAAGACCCAAAGCGAAAAATTTAAAGGTTTCGAATACGTCAACGGCGGTCTTTTCAAAGAACGCCTGCGCACCTTCGACTTCACCGCCAAGCAGCACCGCGCCTTAATCGACTGCGGCAATTTCGACTGGCGCAACATCAGTCCCGAAATCTTCGGCACGCTCTTCCAATCCGTCATGGACGCGCAAGAGCGGCGCGAAGCGGGCGCACACTACACCGAAGCCGCAAACATCGACAAAGTCATCAACGGCCTCTTTTTAGAAAACCTGCGCGCCGAATTTGAAGCCGTCAAAGCCCTCAAACGCGACAAATCCAAAAAACTCGCCGCCTTCTACCAAAAAATCCAAAACCTGCAATTCCTCGACCCGGCCTGCGGCTGCGGCAACTTCCTTATCGTCGCCTACGACCGCATCCGCGCCCTTGAAGACGACATCATCGCCGAAGCGCTCAAAGACAAAGCAGGCGGCTTATTCGACAGCCCGTCCGTCCAATGCCGTCTGAAACAATTCCACGGCATCGAAATAGACGAATTCGCCGTCCTTATCGCCCGTACCGCCATGTGGCTCAAAAACCACCAATGCAACATCCGCACGCAAATCCGCTTCGACGGCGAAGTCGCCTGCCATACGCTGCCGCTCGAAGATGCCGCCGAAATCATCCACGCCAACAGCCTCCGCACACCTTGGCAGGCGGCGGACTACATCTTCGGCAATCCGCCCTTTATCGGCTCGACCTACCAAACCAAAGAGCAGAAAAACGACCTCGAAAGCATCTGCGGCAATATCAAAGGCTACGGGCTGTTGGATTACGTCTGCAACTGGTATGTCAAAGCCGCCGGCATCATGGCGCAGAATCCCCAAGTTCAGACGGCATTTGTCTCCACCAATTCCATCTGCCAAGGCCAGCAGGTCGAAATCCTTTGGGGCAGCCTTTTGAACCAAGGCATCGAAATCAACTTTGCCCACCGTACCTTCCAATGGACGAGCCAAGCCGCAGGCAAAGCCGCCGTCCACTGCATCATCGTCGGCTTCCACCAAAAGCCGCAAATGCCGTCTGAAAACTGCGGCGCAAACGCTTCAGAAAATCCCGCCCTGCCCAAATACCTCTACGACTATCCCGACATCAAAGGCGAACCCCAAAAACACGCCGTAACCAACATCAATCCTTATCTGATTGATGCGCCCGATTTGATTATTGCCAAGCGCAAAACCCAAATCAGCAGGGAAAATGAAATGTGCAAAGGCAATCAACCGACCGACGGTGGCAACCTTATCCTTTCCACTGATGAAAAAGAAGCTTTGATTGCCGCCGAACCATTAGCGGAACAATACATCCGCCCCTTTATCGGCGCCGAGGAATTTATCAACGGCAAAACCCGTTGGTGCCTGTGGTTTCACGGCGTATCCGACGTCAAACGCAATCACGACCTGAAACAGATGCCCAAAGTCCAAGCCCGTATTCTGGCGGTCAAAGCCATGCGCGAAGCCAGCAGAAAAGCCGCCACGCAGAAAAAAGCGGCTACCTCGTGGCTCTTCGACGAAATCCGCCAGCCTTCAGACGGCAATTTTCTGATTATTCCACGCGTATCTTCTGAAAGCCGCCGTTTCGTCCCCATCGGTTATCTGTCGCATCAAATCATCATCAGCGATTCATCGTTTATGCTTCCAAACGCCACCCTCTACCACTTCGGCATCCTCTGCTCAACCATGCACAATGCCTTTATGCGTACCGTTGCAGGCCGCCTGGAAAGTCGTT
Organism: Neisseria sp. 20925_1_37; assembly: GCF_041433255.1. Lineage (NCBI taxonomy): Bacteria > Pseudomonadati > Pseudomonadota > Betaproteobacteria > Neisseriales > Neisseriaceae > Neisseria > Neisseria sp. 20925_1_37. Next base: position 25,916 of record NZ_JAPWBC010000008.1, read on the forward strand.
ACCGCTACTCTAATACAGTCGTGTACAACAACTTTCCCTTCCCAGAAAGCTGCTGTAAACCTGATGATGACGAAACTGCCTGTCAGGAAGCTTCGGGCAAAAAAGGCGAAACGCCAAGGCCGTCTGAAAACAATCCCCTCCGTTCTGCCATCGAAGCTGCCGCCCAAGCCATCCTTGACATTCGCGAGAAATACCGCGCCGATGCGCTTGTCAACGATCTGCCTCCCCCTACGCTCGCCGAACTCTATGCGCCCGACGCAGGCTATCCCGACCTCGTCAAAGCACATGCCGCCCTCGACAAAGCAGTAGATAAAGCCTACGGCTACAAAAAAGGCAAAAACACCGACGACGAGGCAGAACGCGTCGCCTTCCTGTTTGACCTATACCGAAAGGCAATAGAAAGCCAAAATACCAAGCCGCCCAAAAAATCCAAATAAAGGCAAACGGCAAACCCCGCTTGGTTTACAGCCAAACCCGCTCCGCCGGAAATATCGGTTTTCCCCATCCCATTATTTCATAACAAAAAGGCCGTCTGAAAACTTTTCAGACGGCCTTTTTTATTGCTCTATGGCTTTTCAGATTCAAAACTAGGTATCTAGGACTTAGCACTAAGATTTATTGAACGGGAAGTCTGAAATGTCCGGTGGTGGTGTAGCGATAGAGGACATCGTCTTCACGGGTTCCCGAACCGATATTATGGATAATCAGTGGCCTGTCGCCGATTTTTCGATCGGAGACAATGCCGATATGGGGACGGTTGCCTTTTAGTTCCCAAGTTACGATATCTCCGGCTTGATAGTTTGTATCTTGAACAGCCCAGCCTTGACGCGTGAAATAAGTCATTAGGTTAGGGACACGGCGGTGGTCGATATTAGTGTCCGGCTGTTTCAAACCCCAGCGTTTAGGATAGACAGAAAAGTTACTGCTCATGTCTTGATGAACAAGCTCTTGCAAATCTATATTTTGGTCACGTAAGGCTCGGATAATAACGTCTGTGCAAACGCCTTTTGATATAGGTACATCGCCCATCGGATAAGTGAGCTTAGTGTAAGCCGGGTCGTAACGAAGGGTTTTACCAATTTGATTTCGTGCAGATTGGACAATTTGCGGAGATGGTCCTTCGGGTTCGGTAATCTCTTGTTGTAGGAAATCGGTATTAATACTTGGGATAGAGTTGTGATTATGGGCAAAAAATACAGCTGTTGTAATCAGAAGGATAGAAAGCGCAATACTGATAACTATGGGCTTAAAGGCTGTTTTGTGTTTCATGATATATGCACGGCTTGGATGTTGCCTGCATTATTATCAGATTTTTGGGTGGGTTGGCAATGCATAATGGAAAAATGGTCTTGAGCAAGTATGTACGGGCAAATAATAGATGAGTGTTATTTGGGTATTACTAAAACATTTTTCGTAAATATAGATTTTAAATTGGCACATGATAAAAGGCCGTCTGAAACTGTTTCAGACGGCCTTGGTTATTGGAGAAGGCTTATTTCAATGCTTCTAGCAGCTTTCCGTGTATTCCGCCGAAACCGCCGTTGCTCATGACCAAAATATGGTCGCCTGCTTCGGCATTTTTCACGATTTCGGCAACAAAGGCATCGAAGTCTTTGCCGACATGCAGCTTGCCGCCTAAAGGCGCGAGTGCTTCGGCGACGTCCCAGTCCACACCTCCGGCGTAGCAGAACACTTGGTCGGCATCTTTGAGGCTTTCGGGCAGGGCGGCTTTCATGGTGCCGAGTTTCATGGTGTTGGAACGCGGCTCGAGGACGGCGAGGATACGTGCGTTACCGACGCGTTGGCGCAGGCCTTCGATGGTGGTTTCGATGGCGGTCGGGTGGTGGGCGAAGTCGTCGTAAACAGTGATGCCGTTTACCGTGCCTTTGATTTCCATACGGCGTTTGACGTTTTTAAATGCACTTAAAGCTTCGCAGGCCGTCTGAATATCGACGCCGGCATGACGCGCGGCAGAGATGACGGCGAGTGCGTTCATGCGGTTGTGTTCGCCCATCAGTTCCCAAGCGACGTGTCCGACTGTTTCGCCGTGATGGCGTACGTCAAACGAGCCGTCAGCATGGACGCTACCAACTTGCCAGCCTTGTTCGGTACCGAATTTTTCTACGGGCGTCCAGCAGCCTTTGTCTAAAGTATCTTGCAGGCTTTGCTGCTGGCCGTTGCAGACGATGAGGCCTTCAGACGGCACGGTGCGTACCAAATGATGGAATTGTGTTTGAATGGCGCCCAAATCGGCAAAAATGTCGGCGTGGTCGAATTCCAGATTGTTCAACACGGCGGTACGCGGACGGTAGTGTACGAATTTGGAGCGTTTGTCAAAAAAGGCGGTATCGTATTCGTCGGCTTCGATAACGAAGAATGGGGATTTTGAATTAGGATCTTGGCGCGGAGTTTGCGGCAGACGGGCGGAAACGCTGAAGTTTTCAGGTACGCCGCCGATGAGGAAGCCCGGCGCGAGTCCGGCATATTCCAAGACCCATGCGAGCATGGAGGCTGTGGTCGTTTTGCCGTGTGTCCCTGCCACGCCGAGTACCCAGTGCTGGTGTAATACGTTTTCAGCCAGCCATTGTGGGCCGGAAGTATAAGGCAGGCCTTTGTTCAAAATGGCTTCAATCACATCCATGCCGCGTTTGGCAACATTACCGATAACGTAAATATCGGCTTTAAATTCGTCTAATTGAGCGGCATCAAAGCCTTCGTGTACGTCAATGCCCAAGGCTTCGAGCTGGGTACTCATCGGCGGATACATCTTGGCGTCGCAACCGCTGACTTTAAAACCTGCTTCTTTGGCAATAGCCGCTACGCCGCCCATAAATGTGCCGCCGATACCGATAATGTGGATGTGTTTCATGATAAGACTGTCTTTGGATAAATTAATTTTAAAGCCGTCATTATAACGGAGTTTGGATAAAGGGGTCGTCTGAAAAGTTAGACAACAATAAGAATAGGAAAAAATACGAGGGATTTGATTTTAGAAGTAGGGCGTTGAGGTTTTGATTGGGTAAGTATTACTTTGAAAAGAGTTATTTGATACGGTAAAGTCGTTCATGAAGGTCAGGAGAAGCATTGCCTCGAATTTTTCCATGCTTGATAGCGTGAGGTTTTCAGTAACAGATTTATTTGGATAGACTTTAGAAAATGGGGGGTATTCAATTAATGCCGTCTGAAAAATAAGTCCTGATTAAAACAAGTCATGACTTTTTTCAGACGGCATTTGTATTCTGTATCTTGTGATTTCTATTAAAGCGCGGCTTCTGAGCGTTCGCCGGTTCGGATGCGGATAGCTTCTTCAACCGGATAAATAAAGATTTTACCGTCACCGATTTTGCCGGAATGTGCGGTTTCCAAGATGGCATCAACAGCTTGATCGACTTTATCATCAGCCAATACCAATTCGATTTTCACTTTAGGCAGAAAATCGACTGCGTATTCCGCGCCGCGATAAATTTCCGTATGGCCTTTTTGGCGGCCGAAACCTTTAACTTCGCTGACGGTCATGCCGGTAATGCCGATTTCGGTCAAGACTTCGCGCACATCGTCGAGTTTGAAAGGTTTGATAATGGCTTCGATTTTTTTCATATTAATTCTCCTTATTTGAGAAAAGGCCGTCTGAAACATTCAGACGGCCTTTGTTCCATCAAGTTCGTTCAAATTTTATTTGAGTGAACTTATTTCTTTTTCTGAGCAGGCAGGTCGGTACATACGCCCAATGCCACTTCCGCAGCCATACCGATGGATTCGCCCAGGGTTGGGTGTGGGTGGATGGTTTTACCGATATCGGCTGCATCACAGCCCATTTCAATCGCCAAGCAGACTTCGCCGATCATATCGCCGCCGTTAGGACCAACGATACCGCCACCGATGATACGGCCGGTTTCAGCATCAAAAATCAGCTTGGTGAAACCATTGTCGCAACCGTTGGCAATTGCACGGCCGGAAGCAGCCCATGGGAAGTTGGCTTTGGTGATTTTGCGGCCGGAGGCTTTGGCAGACAACTCGGTTTCGCCAACCCATGCCACCTCAGGAGAAGTGTAGGCAACGCCTGGGATAACGCGTGCGTCGAAGTAGGCTTTGTGGCCGGCACAGTTTTCAGCGGCAACGTGGCCTTCGTGAACGGCTTTGTGTGCCAACATCGGTTGACCGACGATATCGCCGATAGCGTAGATGTGCGGCACATTGGTACGCATTTGTTTATCGACTTCGATGAAGCCACGGTCAGTTACAGCAACACCGGCTTTCTCAGCGCTGATCAGTTTACCGTTAGGCGCACGACCGGCAGCCACCAATACGGCATCATAACGTTGCGGCTCTTTAGGTGCATTTGCACCTTCGAAGGTAACGTAAACACCGTCTTCTTTAGGTTCGACAGCAACAGTTTTGGTGTTGATCATGATGTTGTCAAAACGGTATTCGTTTTGTTTTTGCCATACTTTAACCAAGTCTCGGTCTGCGCCTTGCATCAGGCCGTCCATCATTTCAACAACATCCAGGCGAGAACCCAGAGTGCTGTAAACCGTACCCATTTCGAGACCGATAATACCGCCGCCGATAATCAGCAGTTTGCCCGGTACTTCTTTCAGAGCCAAAGCGCCGCTGGAATCGATGATGCGTGGATCTTCAGGGATGAAAGGCAGTTTGGTTACGCGGCTGCCTGCTGCAATGATACAGTTTTTGAAGGCAACGATTTTTTTCTCGCCGGTAAGAGTCGCTTGCTCGTACACGTCGCCGGTAGTCAGTGACACTTCCAAGTGGTGCGGATCTAAGAATTGGCCGTCGCCTTGGATAACGTCTACTTTACGGCCTTTAGCCATACCAGCCAAACCGGTAGTCAGACGGGAAACAACGCCGTCTTTGTAGCCGCGCAGCATGTCGATGTCGAGTTCAGGCTCTGGGTATTTGATACCGTTGGCAGCCAAGTGACGTACTTCATCGATAACGGCAGCGTTGTGCAACAAGGCTTTGGAAGGGATACAGCCGACGTTCAAGCAAACGCCGCCCAAAGTTTTGTAACGTTCAACGATGGCAACTTTCAAGCCTTCGTCAGCAGCGGCAAATGCAGCGGAATAACCGCCGGGGCCGCCACCCAATACGACTACATCGTATTCAGCATCGGCAGAACCGCCAAATTGTGCAGCTTGAGGAGCTGGAGCAGCAGCTTTAGGGGCTTCTTGTGCAGGAGCGGCTGGTGCTTCGGCTTTAGGAGCGGCAGCCACACCTTCGGCTTCAACGACTGCAATCAAGCCGCCTTCGGAGATTTTATCGCCGACTTTAACTTTAACTTCTTTAACGACACCTGCAACTTCGGCAGGTACGTCCATAGTGGCTTTATCGGTTTCCAAAGTAATCAGGGTATCGTCCACGGCAATGGTGTCGCCTACATTTACTTCAACCGCAATAATATCTACATTTTCGTGACCGCCAATGTCGGGCACTTTTAATTCAACTAAGCTCATGTCTAATCTTTCTGAATGATGTTCGGACTTCTTTTTTCAGACGGCCTTTTTATTCAGGCCGTCTGAAAATGCTCGGATTACAGAGTAATGCGGCGGAAGTCTTTCAACAGGTTAGCCAGGAATACGGTGAAGCGCATACCGGCGGCACCGTCGATGACACGGTGGTCAAAGGACAGGCTCAATGGGCACATCAGGCGAGGAGTAAATTCTTTGCCGTTCCAAACCGGTTTGATTTGGGATTTGCACACGCCCAAGATAGCAACTTCAGGAGCATTCACGATTGGTGTGAAGCCTGTGCCGCCGATACCGCCCAAGCTGGAAATGGTAAAGCATGCGCCTTGCATTTCTTGTGGCTTGAGCTTGCCTTCGCGGGCTTTTTTAGACAATTCGGTCAGTTCTTGGCTGATTTGTTTCAAGCCTTTTTGATCCACGTCTTTGATTACTGGAACAACCAAGCCGTTCGGCGTGTCTGCTGCGAAACCGATGTTGAAGTAGTTTTTCAGCACCAAGTTGTCGCCATCCAGAGAGGCGTTGAATTCAGGGAAGGCTTTCAGCGCAGCAACAGAGGCTTTAATGATGAACGCCAATGGGGACAGTTTTACGCCTTCGCGTTCCCATTCTTTGTTCAGCTGTTTGCGGAATTCTTCCAATTCGGTCATGTCCGCTTCTTCGTGTACGGTAACGTGAGGAATCACAACCCAGTTGCGAGACAGGTTTTGACCGGAGATTTTCTTAATGCGTGACAGTTCTTTAACTTCGACGCTGCCGAATTTAGAGAAGTCAACTTTAGGCCATGGCAACAAGTCCAGACCACCACCCAAAGAGGCAGCTGCAGGTTTGCCTGCACCGCTTTGCATAACGGATTTAACGAAGGCTTTAACGTCTTCGCCCATGATTCGGCCTTTCAGACCGGTACCTTTGACTTGACCCAAATCTACGCCCAATTCGCGCGCCAGTTTGCGTGCGGAAGGACCTGCATGCGCTTTTGCAAATGCAGCTTCGTCGATTTTGGCAGCAGCAGGAGCAACCGGAGCAGGTGCAGCGGCTGGTGCAGCAGGAGCCGGAGCGGCAGCCGGTGCAGGTGAGGCAGCTTGAGTGGCAGGAGCAGGGGCTGCTGCGGCAGAGCCGGCAGTTTCTACTTCGATGATGGCGGATCCTTCGGATACTTTGTCGCCAACTTTCAGGAATACGGCTTTAACCACACCGGCTTCGGTACATGGTACGTCCATGGTGGCTTTGTCGGTTTCCAAAGTAATCAGGGTGTCGTCAACGGCAACAGTGTCGCCGACTTTAACTTCAACGGCAATAACGTCTACGTCAGAGTGACCGCCGATATCAGGTACAACAACTTGTACGGTAGCGCCACCGGCAGGAGCAGCTGCAGGCGCAGCAACTGGAGCAGCAGGAGCTTCTGCTGCAGGAGCCGGAGCGGCATCAGCAGCGGCAGCACCGGTTTCAACGGTCAGAATAACGCCGCCTTCAGAGATTTTATCGCCAACTTTAACTTTAACTTCTTTCACGACGCCGGCTGCATCAGCAGGTACGTCCATAGTGGCTTTGTCGGTTTCTAAAGTAATCAGGGTGTCGTCAACGGCAATGGTGTCGCCTGCTTTAACTTCTACAGCGATGATGTCGACGTTTTCATGACCGCCGATATCAGGGACTTTGATTTCTACGATACTCATTTGAGTTCCTTTAATATTTTCAGTTTGATGCCGTCTGAAAACTGTTTTACACGGCATCGGTACAGTTTGTCTGTTCAAACCTTTCAAGCATTCGGTTTTCAGACGGCCTAATGTTGGCATGAAGCAAACAGGCCGTCTGAAACATCAATTAGCGTTTCCAGCTAGGAGCTGCATCGGCTTTGATGCCATATTTTTCAATAGCTTGTTGAACGGTTTCTTTGCTGACTTTGCCTTGTTCGGCCAATGCGCTCAATGCAGCAACGGCAACGTTGTAGCGGTCAACTTCGAAGAAGCTGCGCAGGTTGGCACGGCTGTCGGAACGACCGAAGCCATCGGTACCCAAGACGTGGTAGTCGTTAGGGATGTAGGCACGGATACGGTCGGCATAGCTGCGGATGTAGTCGGTAGCGGCAATAACCGGACCGTCATGACCTTGCAGCTGAGAAGTAACAAACGGTACTTTTGCAGTTTCTAATGGGTTCAGACGATTGAAGCGTTCCACTTCGATGGCATCGCGGTGCAGCTGGTTGAATGATGGGCAAGACCAGATGTCTGCTTCTACACCGAAGTCGGCTTTCAACAATTCGGCACCGGCAATCACTTCTTGCAGGATGGTGCCGGAACCCATCAATTGGACTTTTTTGTCGCCTTTGCCGCCGGCTTTCAGCAAGTACATACCTTTCAGGATGTCTTGTTCTACGCCTTCGGGCATGTCCGGATGGGTGTAGTTTTCATTCATCAGGGTGATGTAGTAGAACACGTCTTCGTGGTTAACATACATGCGGCGCAAGCCATCGTGTACGATAACGGCTACTTCATATTGGAATGTCGGATCGTAAGTTACACAGTTTGGAATCAAGTCTGCTTGAACGTGGCTGTGGCCGTCTTCATGTTGCAAACCTTCGCCATTTAGTGTTGTACGGCCAGCTGTACCACCCAGCAGGAAACCGCGTGCATGCATATCGCCTGCTGCCCATGCTAAGTCGCCAACGCGTTGGAAACCGAACATAGAGTAGTAGATGTAGAAAGGAATCATGGCAAAGTCGTTGTTTGCGTAGCTGGTCGCAGCAGCAATCCAGTCAGCCATAGCACCTGGTTCGTTAATACCTTCTTGCAAGATTTGACCGTCAACAGATTCTTTATAGAACATCAGTTGGTCTTTATCTTGAGGGGTGTATTGTTGGCCTTTAGGGTTCCAAATACCGTATTGACGGAACATACCTTCCATACCGAACGTACGGCTTTCATCTGGAACGATAGGCACCACGCGTTTGCCGATTTTTTTGTCTTTCAGCAAAGTAGACAGGATGCGGACGAAAGCCATGGTGGTTGAGAATTCACGGTCACCGCTGGATTTCAGTTGAGTCTCAAATGCTGACAACTCAGGCACTTCCAGAACTTCTTGGGTAGGTTTGCGTTGAGGCAGGTAGCCACCTAAAGCTTCACGGCGTGCATGCAGATATTTGTATTCTTCGCTGTCAGGAGCAAAAGTCAGGTAAGGCAGGTTGCCGCTGTCGATTTGTTCGTCAGTTACAGGAATGTCAAAGCGGTCACGGAATTGTTTCAGAGAAGCTTTGTCCATTTTTTTGGCTTGGTGGGCAACGTTTTGGCCTTCGCCGGATGCGCCCATGCCGTAACCTTTAATGGTTTTAGCCAAAATGACAGTAGGTTTGCCGTCAGCGTGGTTCACTGCGCGGTCGTAAGCGTTGTACACTTTTTGAGGGTCATGACCACCGCGGTTCAATGCCCAAATTTGCTCATCGGTCATATCGGCGACCAATGCTTTCAGTTCAGGCGTATTGAAGAAGTGTTCGCGAACGTATGCACCGTCTTTGGATTTGTAAGTTTGGTAGTCACCATCCAAGCACTCTTCCATACGTTTGCGCAGGATGCCATCTTTGTCTTTTGCCAAGAGGCGGTCCCAACGACGACCCCAGATGACTTTCACAACATTCCAGCCGGCGCCGGCAAAGTTGCCTTCCAGCTCTTGAATGATTTTGCCGTTACCGCGTACTGGGCCGTCCAAACGTTGCAGGTTACAGTTGATGACGAATACCAAGTTGTCCAAGCCTTCGCGTGAAGCCAGAGCAATAGCACCTTGGCTTTCAGGTTCGTCCATTTCGCCGTCGCCACAGAATACCCATACTTTACGGCCTTTGGTTTTAGCCAGGCCGCGAGATTCCAAGTATTTCAGGAAACGGGCTTGGTAAATCGCCATCAATGGGCCAAGACCCATAGATACGGTTGGGAATTGCCAGAAGTCAGGCAACAGGTGAGGGTGAGGATAGGAAGGCAGACCATGACCGGCAACTTCTTGACGGAAGTTGTTCAATTGGTCTTCAGTCAGACGGCCTTCAACGAAAGCGCGTGCGTAGATACCAGGGGCAACGTGGCCTTGGAAGAATACCAAATCGCCTTCTTCACCTTCACCTTTAGCTTTCCAGAAGTGGTTGAAGCCGACTTCGTACATAGTGGCGGCTGATTGGAAAGATGCAATGTGTCCACCCAATTCCAAATCTTTTTTACCTGCGCGCAAAACGATAGCGGCAGCGTTCCAACGAACGAATGCACGGATACGGTGTTCGATGTTTTGGTCGCCGGGGATGCCTTTTTCGTCTTCAACGGAAACGGTGTTCAAGTATGGAGTAGTGGTACCGTGAGGCATACGGATGCCTTTGTCACGGCTGTATTTGACCAAACTTTCCAGCAGATACTGGGCGCGTTCGCTGCCTTCATATTCTAAAACAGAGCTTAACGCGTCTAACCATTCTTTGGTTTCAATTGGGTCAACATCGTGTAATTGGGTGGACATAATATCTATCCTTGTGTTGAGTGTTTTTCAATGACGGAGTATTACTCCGATATTTTCGTTTGCGAACATATATGAGTTAAAAACGAAAATTCCTAGAGTCAAATTCGAAAAAGTCTTAATTACTGAAATGTTTTCAATACGTTATAACCGTTGGTGAAAAATCAGAAAGAATAGAACTTTTTGCGAACCGGCTAACCTGCAAATGCTATCAGTAATTGGGCAAACTGGCAAATCATGCTGTAGATATTGATAGGATGTAAAGGTTAAAATAAGATTTTTTAAAAGAGTTATGGAGCTTGTTTTTAAATCGGGATATTGAGTGGATACAGTAAAAAAGCATCAGATATTTGAGTAAATGGATTCGAATACGAAAAATATTTTTCAAATTTTGTTGTAAATTGAAAGTTTATATTGGATTTAGGGTTTGAAAGAGAAAATTTAGATTATCTGATTCTTTACAAAGAGAATAGGCCGTCTGAAGACTTTAAAGAGATTAAGAGGAAATGGGATTTGAAGATGATAATTATTTAGGAAGAGTAAATGAAAAAATGACATGTACAGGCTTTTAGTTTAGCTCTGAACATGTCATTTATGTAGGAAGTTAGAATTTCATACGGCCTTTAAGCGGCAGAGGCCTTTTGAGCGAATTGCTTCCATTGAGCCAAAAGCTCTTTAAGAACATCTTGCTGTTCATGTCCATGTTGGATGGCTTCTTGTAGCCAGAAACAAGCATTGTTGATGTCTTTTTCTACGCCCATACCGTGATAATACAGACAGGCAAGATTATATTGAGCCATTGTGTCTCTTTGTTTGGCCGCTGCTTCAAACCATTTTGCAGCTTGAGCGTAGTCTACAGGTACACCTTGTCCACTGTAATACATCATGCCAAGATTGGTTTGGGATTTGCTGTGCCCACGTTCTGCAGATTGATGGTATAGATCCAGTGCTTCAGCATAATTTTGTTGGCGTTTTAAGCCATAGTGCGCTGCAAATGCCAGCTTGTACAGACGTTCAGCTTCCTGACGTTGGAGGGCGATTTCTTTCGTCAGCTCATAGTTTTGCTGGTTATTCAATGCGCTGTCAGACAGAAGTTTTTGGTAAGCGACAAGATTACCTAAATCAGCCGATCGTTGATAATATTGACGGGCGGTGTCTGCATCAACTGCTCGTCCTAATCCGTAGCGATGGATATCACCTAAAAGGCGCAAACCTTCCGGATCATTTTGATCCGCAGCAAATTTAGCGTGCTGATAGGCCTTTTGAGGGTCTCGCTCGGTGTTTTTGCCCAGAAGATAGATTTCGGCAAGTGCTACATGCGCATTGCTGTCACCTTGTTCGGCAGCTATTTTAAACCATTCCAATGCTTCAGCAGGATTTGATACGGCTAAGAGTTCTGCAAGAGAAGTTTGCGCTGGAACAATGTCGTAATCGGCGGCAATACGCAAATGTTCGATTGCTTTTTCAGGGTTTTGTGCAACACCTTGCCCCAATTTGTATTGAAGGCCGAGTTGCCAGTGTGCCGCAATAAATCCCTGTGCAGCGGATTGCTGATAAAGTTTATGGGAATATTCCAAATCAGGAGAGCTGGAATATTGGTAATATTGGGCTAAGAAGTATTGTGCCTGAGGATTTTGTTGTTCGGCAGCTTTCAATGCCCATTTGACGGCTTCTTGGTCATTGCCGTTATCTGCATATAAACGCATCAGGCGCAGCTGGGCAGGAGCCAAGCCTTCTTCGGCAAGCTCTTGATAGGCGTCAACTAAGTCTTCTATTGCAATCCCTCTGCTTTCTTCTATTTGCAGAAGGTTGTAACGAGCATATGGGTGACCGGCTTGAGCAGCCTGTTTGAGATATGAGACAGCAATTGCTAAATCTTGCGCATTTTCGTGATGTTCGATTAGGCATCCTGCCAGCTGAAATGCAGCCTCAACATGCCCGGCTTCTGCTGCTTCGCAGAGCAATGGGATGGCTCGTGCAAAGTCAGGTGGATCTTGAGTGATTAATTTTTCTGCCAGCAGAAAAGATTCTTCATATTGTTGAGCATTCATCGGTTTGCTTTTATATTTTGTGAAGGATTAAGAATAAAATAATCGGCTGACAGGGTGCGGCCGTTATGATTTTGTAATTTTGAGGTTATTTACAAAAACAGGCAACCGTATTTGTATTTTTATACTTAGAATAATGGAATAATTTGTTTTATGCTGCATAAATACAACAGAAGGATTATGATAAAGTGGGTTGAGAAAATACTTCTGCTGTTTATTCAGTTTAAATTATTCGTTGTCCGGTTTTTTACGCCACAAAACAAGTAATTTGCCAATATGTTGCACTAGTTGAGCGCCCAGTGTTTCACACAGGGCATCACAAATTTCAATACGTTCAGCACGATCATCGCCAAAAACACGGACTTTAATCAATTCGTGTGCTGTCAATGCGGCGTCGGTTTCTTTAATGACGGAGTCGGTCAAACCTTGTTGGCCAACAATAACAACGGGATGAAGGTGGTGTGCTTGGGCTTTCAAGGCCAAAATTTCTTTGGTGCTTAGTTTGTTGTCGCTCATTTTGATAAGTATCCAATTAAAAAGAATAATGGCTATATTGTACGCGATTTAGAACATTTACGGGGGAAATAACGTACAATGCTGCTTTTAACTTAAGCATTTCAAATCAAGATGGCTGTACGCTCAAAATCTTCAAAAGCATGGCTGCATGAGCACGTCAACGATCATTATGTCCATATGGCACAAAAGGACGGATATCGTGCCAGAGCGGCTTATAAATTATTGGAAATCAATCAAAAAGATAAATTAATCAAACCAGGTACGGTTTTGGCGGATTTGGGCAGCGCGCCGGGAAGTTGGTCACAGGTTGCGGCCAAGCTGGTCGGTAAAACAGGGGCAGTGTTTGCTTTGGATATTTTGCCGATGGATGCTATTGAAGGCGTGTCATTTATTCAGGGCGACTTTAGGGAAGATGCCGTTTTGGAGCAGTTTGAAGCTTTATTGGATAATCGTCCGTTAGACCTTGTAATCTGTGATATGGCACCCAATATGTCAGGCAATGCCGTAACAGACCAGGCACGCAGTTTTTATTTGTGTGAACTGGCTTTGGATTTTGCCTCGCAGCATTTGAAACCCGGAGGCAGTTTTTTGGTGAAGGTGTTTCAAGGCACGGGCTATCAGGAATATACGGCGGCAATGCGTGAAATTTTTGCCAGTGTACAAACTAGAAAGCCGGATGCTTCCCGCAATCGTTCCAGTGAGATTTACCTATTAGGCAAAAATAAACGCTGACAATGTAGGGTGGGTGCTTTAAAATTCTTTCCCTTGATTTTATTTATTTTGTAACCATGGAGCCTGTTCAGTGGGGAATACCATTAAAAACATATTAGTCTGGGTAGTGGGTGGTGCTATGCTTTTAGCAGCATTCAATGCGCTCAGCGATAAGCAGGAAGATAAACAGCAAATCGAATATTCTCAATTTATTCAGCAAGTTAATAGTGGCGAAGTATCCAATGTCAATATTGAAGGATCTGTTGTCAGCGGCTATCTGATTAAAGGTGAGCGCACCGATAAAACTGCCTTCTATACCAATGCGCCTTTGGATGACAACTTGGTTAAAACACTGTTGGACAACAAAGTACGCGTCAAAGTGACTCCGGAAGAAAAACCAAGCATGCTGGCTAGCCTGTTTTACAGCCTGCTGCCTGTTTTGTTATTGATTGGCGCATGGTTCTACTTCATGCGCATGCAAAGCGGCGGTGGCGGTAAAGGCGGCGCATTCTCTTTTGGTAAGAGCCGTGCACGTTTGTTGGACAAAGATTCCAATAAAGTTACTTTTGCCGATGTTGCCGGTTGTGATGAGGCAAAAGAAGAAGTACAAGAAATCGTGGATTACCTGAAATCGCCTAACCGCTACCAAAGCCTGGGTGGTCGTGTACCGCGCGGTATTTTGTTGGCCGGTAGCCCTGGTACGGGTAAAACCTTGCTGGCTAAAGCGATTGCTGGTGAGGCCGGTGTGCCATTCTTCAGTATTTCAGGCTCTGATTTTGTAGAAATGTTTGTCGGTGTCGGTGCGAGCCGTGTCCGCGATATGTTCGAGCAGGCTAAGAAAAACGCTCCATGTATCATCTTTATTGATGAAATTGATGCGGTCGGCCGTCAGCGTGGTGCCGGTTTGGGTGGTGGCAATGATGAGCGTGAGCAAACATTGAACCAATTGTTGGTTGAAATGGATGGTTTTGAAAGTAACCAAACCGTTATTGTGATCGCAGCAACCAACCGTCCTGATGTACTTGACCCTGCGTTGCAGCGTCCGGGCCGTTTTGACCGTCAAGTCGTTGTTCCATTGCCTGATATCCGTGGCCGTGAGCAAATCTTGAAAGTACACGCTAAAAAAGTACCTTTGGATGCATCCGTAGATTTGACTTCTTTAGCACGCGGTACACCTGGTTTTTCAGGTGCGGATTTGGCAAACTTGGTCAATGAAGCTGCTTTGTTTGCCGGTCGTCGTAATAAAGTTAAAGTCGATCAAAGCGACTTTGAAGATGCTAAAGACAAAATCTACATGGGTCCGGAGCGTCGCAGTATGGTAATGCACGAAGATGAAAAACGTGCGACAGCCTATCATGAGGCAGGCCATGCAATCGTAGCGGAAAGCCTGCCGTTTACCGATCCGGTTCACAAAGTAACGATTATGCCTCGTGGCCGTGCATTGGGTTTGACTTGGCAACTGCCTGAGCGTGACCGCATCAGTATGTACAAAGACCAAATGCTGAGCCAGCTCTCAATCTTGTTTGGTGGCCGTATTGCTGAAGATATTTTTATTGGCCGTATTTCTACCGGCGCATCTAACGACTTCGAGCGTGCAACTCAAATGGCACGCGAGATGGTAACGCGTTATGGTATGAGCGACAAAATGGGTGTGATGGTTTATGCTGAGAACGAAGGTGAAGTATTCTTGGGTCGCAGCGTAACCCGTTCTCAAAATATTTCCGAGAAAACTCAACAAGATATCGATGCGGAAATCCGCCGTATTTTGGATGAGCAATACCAAGTGGCTTACAAAATCTTGGATGAAAATCGCGATAAGATGGAAACCATGTGCAAAGCACTGATGGATTGGGAAACCATCGATCGAGATCAAGTTTTGGAAATTATGGCCGGTAAACAGCCTAGTCCGCCTAAAGATTACAGCCACAATGTCCGTGATGACAAAGTAGAAGAGCCTGAGGCGCCTGTTGCTGAAGCTGCTGAACCTGTTGAGCAAAATGAGGTTCAGAATACTGAGTCAGTAGAAGCAGACAAAACAGATAAATCTGTATAAGGTCTGAAACAGAAAACGGTAGCTTTAAGCTACCGTTTTTATTTTGAAGATAAGCTAAAGGCCGTCTGAAAAGCTTCAGACGGCCTGATTTTATTTGGTTAATTACAAAACAGCCAAAGCCGCTTCGTAGTCAGGCTCGTTCGCAATTTCAGAAACCAACTCAGCGTGGAGAACTTGGTTTTGCTCGTTCAAAACCACCACTGCGCGGGCAGTAAGGCCGCGTAATGGGCTTTCTGTCAGTGTAACACCATAATCGTTAGAAAAGCTGCTGCGGAATGTAGAAAGTGTCACTACATTTTCCAAACCTTCTGCACCGCAGAAACGGGCTTGTGCAAACGGTAAATCGGCAGAAATGCACAAGACTACGGTATTGTCCAAAGACGAGGCACGTTTGTTGAAAGTGCGGACGGACTGGGCGCATACGCCGGTGTCAATGCTGGGGAAAATATTCAGCACTTTGCGTTTGCCTGCAAAGTCAGCCAACGATTTTTCAGATAGGTCTGCTGCTACCAATGTGAAATCAGGTGCAACTTGGCCGGTAGCGGGCAAATTGCCGTTTGTAGAAATAGGAGAGCCTTGGAAAGTAACTTGGGCCATGATTTAGTCCTTGTGTCAGGGGAAAATAGGATGGTTAGGAGTTTAGTAATGACGGCGACGGAAATAGAACATGCCTTCGCTGTCAATTTCTAAAATATAGCGGCCGTTTTGTACGGCGGCATAACCGCTTTTGCCTTCGGTATAAGGTTGCAAAGCAGCGTGTGAAATCAGATAGTCGGTCAATTTGCCGCCATCTTGGGCAATATTGTCCACCATTTTTGCAAAGGCTGTGTGGCAGACTCCGTTGGCTGACCAGCCGGCTGAAACGCCTTTTTCATTTTTTTCCATGCATTGGCCGCTGATGACTTCTAAGTCGGTAGGGTGCTTACCAATCAGATTGATAACACCGCCCTCTATGCCGTTAATCGGATAGGTGCGTTGTTTCTTACCTTCTTTCGTTTCGCCGTCTTGAGCTGTACCTAAATCCAAACCGGCTATGGCTTGTTCATCGATATATTTAACTTTGAATGTAGGTTTAGGCGCTTTGCCTGAAGCAGCATCATTGGCTGCAGTATCTTCAGATTTACCGCCGCAGGCAGCCAATGAAAGGCTGAGCAAGATAAGGGGAAAGGTTTTTTTCATATGAGAAACCCTAGAAAACGATTATATTTCAAATGATAAACGATATTAAGGCCGTCTGAAATATTCAGACGGCCTTGCTATTATTTCAACGGACGAATACCTACTGCATCGCGTACTTTATCCAACAATTCGCGTGCTTCTTTACGCGCTTTTTGTGCGCCGGCCTGCAAAATGTCTTCAATTTGAGATGGTTTGGCTGTCAATTCATTGTAACGCTCGCGCGGTTCTGCGAGCTCGGCATTGATCTTTGCACCCAAGAGTTTCTTAGCCTCACCCCAAGCAAGGCCTTCGGCCAGCATTTGCGTGAACTCGGCAGTTTCAGACGGCGTGGAGAAAGCTTTGTAGATTTCAAACAGAGGACTTTCATCAGGCTGTTTCGGCTCGCCGGGTTCTTTCATATTGGTGATAATTTTGTTGACCGATTTTTGGGTCTTCTTGTCGTTTTCCCAAAGCGGAATGGTGTTGCCGTAGGATTTAGACATTTTGCGTCCGTCCAAGCCGGCCAAGAGTTCGACATTTTCGTCGATTTTCACTTCAGGCAGGGTGAAGAGCTCTTGGAAGCGGTGATTGAAGCGGCCGGCAATATCGCGTGCCATTTCAACGTGTTGGATTTGGTCGCGACCGACTGGTACTTCATGGGCATTGAACATAAGGATGTCGGCAGTCATGAGGATAGGGTAGCTGTACAGGCCCATTTCCACGCCGTGATCCGGATCTTCCTGACCGTTTTCGGTATTTGCCTGTACTGCAGCTTTATAAGCGTGGGCACGGTTCATCAGGCCTTTTGCGGTAATACAGGTCAGAATCCAGTTCAATTCCATCACTTCGGGAATATCGCTTTGACGGTAGAAAGTGGTCTGTTCAGGGTTGAGTCCGCAGGCGAGCCATGTGGCGGCAACAGCTTGAGTAGATTGATGAATCATTTCCGGCTCATGACATTTGATGATGCCGTGATAGTCGGCCAAAAAGAGGAATGATTCGGTATTGGAATCTTGCGCCGCGCGGATGGCCGGGCGGATGGCGCCGACATAGTTGCCTAAGTGTGGAATACCTGTTGTGGTAACGCCTGTTAAAACTCGTTTTTTGCTCATGAAAGTATCCTTCGGCATAAAGGCCGTCTGAAAATAAATATGGTGTTGATTATACCTGATTATTCTTGATTTTTCAGACGGCCTTTTGAGTAAAGAGTAGATGGATAATAAAAGTTATGCACATAAAATTATAAAAATAAAACGTTATAAAACAATAAGATAGTAAAAATTGTTGATTAATGGGGTAAATGGCTCTTGAGTTATCCACATTTGTGCTTATATAGGCTCTAACAGAATATATTTGAAGAGGAACTTAAAATGAGATTTGATAAATTGACTGCCAAATTTCAGCAAGCTTTGCAAGAAGGTCAAAGTCTGGCTTTGGCTGCGGACAGCAGCTACCTTGAGGCCGGCTTTATCTTAAAAGCGTTGCTTGACGATCAAAACAGTGGTGCTGCTGCGTTACTGGCTCATGCAGGTGTGAATGTGCCTCAAGTAAAACAACGTTTGCAGCAACATTTGAGCAGCTTGCCAAAAGTATCCGGTCAAGGTGGCGATATTATGCCTAGCCGTGAGCTGCAAGCTGTATTGAACTTGATGGACAAGGCTGCGACCAAACGTGGCGATACCTATATCGCCAGCGAACTTTTCCTGCTGGCTTTGGTTCAGCAAAATGATGCGACCGGCAAAATCCTGAAAGAAGCCGGTGCGACCGAACAAAATATCAATGCCGCGATCGATGCGGTACGAGGAGGACAAAACGTGAACGATGCGAATGCTGAAGACCAACGCGATGCTTTGAAAAAATACACACTCGACCTGACTCAACGCGCCCGAGACGGCAAGCTCGACCCTGTTATCGGTCGCGATGATGAAATCCGTCGTGCAATTCAGGTATTGCAACGCCGTACCAAAAACAACCCTGTGCTGATTGGTGAGCCGGGTGTGGGTAAAACCGCTATTGTTGAAGGCTTGGCGCAACGCATTGTTAACGGCGAAGTGCCTGAATCCCTGCGTAACAAACGCCTTTTGGTTTTGGACTTGGCGGCTTTGATTGCCGGCGCGAAATATCGCGGCGAATTTGAAGAACGCTTGAAAGGCGTGTTGAACGACTTGGCTAAAGACGATGGCAATACACTGATTTTCATCGACGAAATCCATACTTTGGTTGGCGCAGGTAAAACTGATGGTGCAATGGATGCAGGCAATATGCTGAAACCGGCTTTAGCGCGTGGCGAACTGCACTGCATCGGCGCGACTACTTTGGACGAATACCGTCAGTACATCGAGAAAGATGCGGCACTCGAACGCCGCTTTCAAAAAGTATTGGTCGGCGAGCCCAGCGTGGAAGACACCATCGCTATTTTGCGCGGTTTGCAAGAGCGTTATGAAATCCACCACGGTATCGATATTACAGACCCCGCTATCGTTGCCGCAGCGGAGTTGAGCGACCGTTACATTACCGACCGCTTCCTGCCTGATAAAGCGATTGATTTGATTGACGAAGCTGCCAGCCGCATCAAAATGGAGCTGGACAGCAAACCCGAGCAGATGGACAAACTCGACCGCCGCATCATCCAGCTCAAAATGGAAAAAATGCACGTTGCCAAAGAAAGCGATGACGCCAGCAAAAAACGTCTGGAACTGATAGACGAAGAAATCGACGGCCTGCAAAAAGAATACGCCGATTTGGACGAAATCTGGAAAGCAGAAAAAGCCGCCTCTTCCAGCACCGCCGATATCAAGAAACAGATGGACGACATCAAAGTCAAAATTGAACAGGCCAAACGCCAAGGCGATTTTGCCCGTGCGTCCGAACTCGAATACGGTGAGTTGCCGAAATTGGGCGCACAGTTGCAAGCTGCGGAAAGTAACCCCGACGGCAAAAAACAAAACAAACTCTTCCGTACCGAAGTTGGTGCGGACGAAGTGGCCGAAATCGTTTCCCGTATGACCGGCATTCCTGTGTCAAAAATGATGGAAGGTGAACGCGATAAGCTGCTGAAGATGGAAGAAGTATTACACCGCCGCGTGGTTGGTCAAGACGAAGCCGTGCGTGCTGTGTCCGACGCTATCCGCCGTAGCCGTTCTGGTTTGGCCGATCCGAATAAACCTTATGGCAGCTTCTTGTTCTTAGGCCCGACCGGTGTGGGTAAGACCGAATTGTGTAAGGCATTGGCAGGCTTCCTGTTTGACAGCGAAGATCATCTGATTCGTATCGATATGTCCGAATACATGGAAAAACATGCTGTTGCCCGCTTAATCGGTGCTCCTCCCGGCTATGTTGGCTACGAAGAGGGCGGTTACCTGACCGAACAAGTCCGCCGCAAACCGTACAGCGTGATTCTTTTGGACGAAGTGGAAAAAGCCCATCCCGACGTGTTCAACATCCTGTTGCAAGTTTTGGATGACGGCCGTTTGACCGACGGACAAGGCCGCACTGTGGACTTCAAAAATACCGTTATCGTGATGACTTCTAACATTGGTAGCCAACATATCCAACAAATGGGTACTCAAGATTATGAAGCGGTGAAAGAAGTTGTGATGGAGGATGTGAAAGAACATTTCCGTCCTGAAATGATCAACCGTATTGACGAAGTAGTCGTGTTCCATGGTTTGGATCAGGCCAATATCCGCAGCATTGCGAAAATCCAGCTTAAAGGTTTGGAAAAACGTTTGGAAGTGCAACATCTGCATCTGAAAGTCGATGATGCTGCCTTGGATCTGATTGCCGAAGCCGGTTTTGATCCTGTGTATGGTGCCCGTCCGCTCAAACGCGCCATCCAGTCAGAAATCGAAAATGCGCTGGCAAAAGCATTGCTTGAAGGAAAATATGCACCTGATAGCACAATCCATGTTAAAGAAGAGGGTGGTAAGCTCTTGTTTGCATAGGATTTAAACAATGTAGTATGTTGTTGTAAAAGGCCGTCTGAAAGAATTCAGACGGCCTTTCTTAGTTATTGATTCACATCATATATTTATTATGTAATTTGATTTTTCATTGAATTTTAGAGAATATTAATTGAAAATCTTGTGACATGGGTTGATAAAGAATACGATATAATTCGACCTGTTTGCCGAGGTTCTTGCTAAATATCTCATTTTATGTAATAATACTACAATGCAGAAACTGACTAATCAAAATCTTCACATTATTTTGTCGGAACGCTTAAATGATACCGACTTTGTTCTTATTCTCAATGCATTAATCAAATTTTTGCGCCGAGGAGGTAAAAAACAGGCTTCCGAACGTTTCGATTTGATTTTATCTACTTTAAAACAAGACGATGCTTTATGCCGTCAATTCAGCCTGCGCTTTTATACTTGGCTGTCTAAAGTTCACATTTATCCTGCGCTGATTAAACTGGGTATTTTCTCGCGCCATAGTTTTACCCGGGAAATGGGCATACGGATTTATGAGCGGTTCAGTCCGTCTTATAAAGATTTTTCCAACTTGCGCGAAGTGTTTTTATATCTTTTTCATTCTGAAAACGATGATAAATGGTTGCAAACACTGAGTTTGCGACAATGGTTGAGCATGTATGAATTGTTGCAGGGTAAGGCGGATCCTGCTTTGCTTCAGACGACCAGCCGACAGTTGGCGGATGCCCGTTTGCGAGCGGTAGAAATGCTGTCTATTTGGATTGCTTCCGAAGCGATTGAGCCAGATTTAATACGGATTGCCCCCCGTTTGTTGGAAGCGGATTCTGCATTTGTCGCTTTACAGCGCGAAATTGCGAAGATGGTGGAACACTATCGCCATAGCGAAGAAACTTATGACACGGCGCATTTGGAGGTTATGTTTGACCAGTGTGAAAAGCAAATTGACTATTTGTGCCGTCGTGGTACTGGAGCCGGGTCTGGTTCGTCAGTAAAAGTTGCCCACTTGCTCGAACGCTTGCAACAAACCATAGACCGCCTGAAATTGTTGACTAATATTCAAATCGAGACCAGCCGCACCCGCTTAACCGTCAATCTGATGAATGCGATGATTTATGCGGCGGTGGAGCAATACAGCACCAGCCACTTGCGTAAAAGCAGTATCCGAATGCTGGCGCGCAGTATTACGGAAAACAAAAGCCATCATGGTGAGCATTACATTACGCGCAACCGTAGCGAATATTTTAAAATGTTTTATTCCGCAGCTGGCGGCGGCGTAATTATTGCTTTGATGGCATTGAATAAAATCCATATTGCGTCTTTGGGATTCGGCGAATTTACTACTTCATTCTTGGCCGGGCTCAATTATGGTTTGGGCTTTATGCTGATTCATATGCTGCATTGCACTGTTGCAACCAAACAGCCTGCTATGACGGCGGCGAGCTTTGCCGAACAGGTGGACTCAAATGAAGGCAGCAAAGCGGTGGACAATAAATTGGCTAAACTGCTGATTGACGTATGCCGTTCGCAAAGTGTTGCCGTGTTTGGCAATGTATCGATTGCGGTATTGTTGGCGGCAGGGATTGCTTTTGGCTATGCCCATACGCATGGTCAGCCCTTGCTAAATGAGGCAGTTACGGCCTATCAGTTCAAATCCATTGAGATTTTTACCCAACCGACCTTATGGTATGCCGCTATTGCCGGCGTATGGTTGTTTTGCTCGGGTATTATTGCCGGCTTTTTTGACAATCGTTCCGATTATCTGAACCTGCGTCAGCGCCTGCCGTTTAATCCGTTGTTACGAAAAATCATGCGTCCGGAGCCACGCCGCCGGTTGGCTGCTTATATTCATAAGCATTACGGCTCGCTTATGGGGAATTTTATTTTCGGTATGCTTTTGGGGATGACCGGCTATTTCGGCCATCTTTTCGGCTTGCCGCTGGATATTCGTCATGTAGCGTTCTCTTCGGCAAATTTGGGTTATGCCGCGATTAGCAGTCATGCAGATATATTCACTTTTATGCTTGGCTTGGCAAGTGTATTGGCAATCGGCATGGTGAATCTGGTGGTCAGCTTTTCTTTGGCTTTGGCTGTTGCTCTCCGTTCTCGTGGCACGCGTTTGGGCAGCATGCGTAATCTACTGAAGAGCTTTTGGAGTCAAGTGAAAGCCAATCCTTTGATTTTGCTGTATCCAGTTCAAGTGAATAACAAAGAAAACACGAAGTAAGATTGAAGAAAGGCCGTCTGAATATATACTTTTCAGACGGCCTTTTGATTTAAAAACTATAAAGATTAGGCTTGCAGAGAGGCGCGGTTTTCCAAAACTTGGTCAATCAAACCATATTCTTTAGCTTCATCGGCAGACATATAATTGTCGCGGTCGGTATCGCGTTCCAAGTCGGCCAAATCGCGATCACAATGTTTAGCGAGCAAGCGGTTCAGTTTCTCTTTGATTTTCAGCAGCTCTTTAGCGTGAATTTCAATATCGGAAGCCTGACCGGCCAAGCCGCCGCTGATGAGCGGTTGGTGAATCATGATGCGGCTGTTTGGCAGGGCAAAGCGTTTGCCTTTTTCGCCTGCGGACAACAGGAATGCGCCCATACTTGCCGCTTGGCCCAAGCATAAAGTAGAAACATGAGGCTTGATGAAGTTCATGGTATCGTAAATCGACATACCGGCAGTAACTGAACCGCCTGGAGAGTTGATATAGAAGAAGATATCTTTATCTGGGTTTTCGCTTTCCAAGAACAGTAATTGCGCAACAACCAGATTGGCAGATTCGTCTGTCACCGGGCCGATCAAGAAAACGATGCGCTCTTTCAAAAGGCGTGAGTAGATGTCGAATGCGCGCTCGCCGCGACCGCTTTGTTCGATAACGGTAGGGACAAGGTAATTATTGAAATCGAAGGACATTTTTGTCTCCTGTTAATGATGGAAAAGCACCAAAGCATTTAAAGCGCTTCGGTGCTTTTGATTGTCTGTTTCAGACGGCCTTGGAGCAATTAAGCTTGTGCGCCCATTACTTCGTCAAAAGACAGCGCTTTTTCAGTTACTTTAGCTTTGCTCAGAACGAAATCAACAACGTTGCTTTCTACTGCCAAAGAAGTCGGGCCTTGCAGGCGGGAAGGCTCTGCGTAGTACCAGTCGATAACTTCTTGAGGATCTTCGTAGCTTTCAGCGAAGTTAGCAACAACGGCTTTGATTTGGTCTTCAGTTGGCTCAAGTTTGTTTTCTTCAACCAGTTTAGCCAAAATCAGACCCAAAGAAACGCGGCGTTCTGCTTGTTCTTTGAACATATCCAAAGGCAGATCCAAGTTGGCAGCGTCAGCCATACCTTGGTTAACGAAGTTTTGTTTCATTTCGTTTGCTAAGCGAGCAGCTTCTTCGTTGACCAAAGCAACAGGAACTTGCAAATCGGCTGCTTTGAGCAGGGCGTTCATTACAGATTCTTTGGTTTGTTCACCGATGCGGCGCTTAACTTCGCGGCCAACGTTTTTCTTCACTTCTTCACGCATTTTGGCAACGTTGCCGTCTTCAATACCTAGAGCTTTAGCAAAGTCAGCGTCAACTTCAGGCAAAGTAGCTTCAGAAACGTTGTTCAACGTGATGGTGAATACGGCAGATTTACCGGCAACATCTTTACCGTGGTAGTCTTCAGGGAAGTTTACGGTAACATCTTTGCTTTCACCGGCTTTCATACCGACAACACCGGCTTCGAATTCAGGCAGCATTTGACCTGCACCCAATACGAAAGCGTAGTTTTTAGACGCGCCGCCAGCGAAAGGCTCGCCGTCGATTTTGCCTTCAAAGTCAATGATGACGCGGTCGCCGTTTTGGGCTTCGCGGTCAACATGGTTGAAGCGGGTGCGTTGTTTACGCAGGATTTCTACAGTTTGGTCAACTTCGGCATCGCCAACAGTCGCAGTAACTTTTTCTACTTCTTGGGCAGACAGGTCACCAATAGTTACTTCAGGGAAGACTTCAAAAATAGCGGCAACTTTGAAAGACTCTTGATCGTCTTGTTCTTCAACGCCTTCAAAGCGTGGGTAACCGGCAACTTTCAATTCTTGGGCAACGGCAACATCGTAGAATTCGCGTTGTACCAATTCGTTGATAACGTCGTTTTGTGCGCTTGCACCGTACATTTGGGCAATCATTTTGAACGGTGCTTTACCCGGACGGAAGCCGTCAATTTTTGCGCGGCGTTGGGTTTGTTTCAGTTTTTTCTCAGTTTCTGCGTTGATTTTGGACCAAGGCAGAGACAATACTACTTTGCGTTCCAGATTTTCTAAAGTTTCAACAGTTACGCTCATCGTAAGCCCTTAAATTTGTTGTGTTTAAACGGTTATCCTTCTGCTCAGTATCCCGAAGAATTTCGGAAGCGTGCATAAGGTCAAAATTTAGCTGCTTAGTATAACACAATGTTTCACGAATAACATAAAAAGGCCGTCTGAAAAGTGGGAAATTCTTTTCAGACGGCCTTTGCGTTTCGATATTGTTGTTTTTACAGCTGGTCTTTTTGCGCCAGAATCCGTCGGCTGCCGTTGATGTCTGCTGGAGAAAGCACACCGGCATTTTCAAGCGCATCTACTAAATTGGCGGCGCGGTTGTAGCCGATGCGTAATTGGCGTTGCAGTGCGGAAATGGAAGTTTTCCGGCTTTCCAATACGAAGGCAACGGCTTGATCGAATAACTCATCGCTGTTTGCGTTCGGATTGACAATATTGGTGGTTTCGATGGCTGCTTCGCCACTGAGCAGACCTTCCACATAATTGGTCGGAGCCTGTTCTTTGACGAAATTGACGACCTGATGCACTTCATCATCGGAAACAAACGCACCTTGCAGGCGTGTCGGTTCTGCGCTGCCCGGTTGCAGGAATAATGAGTCGCCGTATTTGAGCAATTCGTCTGCACCCATTTGGTCAAGAATGGTGCGGCTGTCGATTTTGCTTTGTACGGTAAAGGCCATACGTGTCGGAATGTTGGCTTTAATCAGGCCGGTAACCACATCGACACTCGGGCGCTGGGTGGCGACAATCATGTGAATGCCTGCCGCACGCGCTTTTTGGGCAAGACGTGCGATTTGCTGCTCAACGGATTTGCGTTCGGTCATCATCAAGTCAGCCAACTCATCGATAACGACCACAATCAACGGCAGTTTTTCCAGAGGCTCGGGATCATCGGGATTTAAGCTGAACGGATTGAGTAATGGCTTGCCTGCCGCTTTGGCCTGTTCGACTTTTTGGTTGAAACCGTCCAGATTGCGCACGCCGGCATGGGAAAGCAGACGATAGCGTTTTTCCATTTCGGCAACACACCAGTTCAATGCTTGTCCGGCCTCGCGCATATCGGTCACAACCGGGCAGAGCAGGTGCGGAATGCCGTCGTAAATGCTCAATTCAAGCATTTTCGGGTCAATCATAATGAAGCGGACTTCGTCAGGCGTGGCTTTGAAGAGCATGGACATAATCATGCCGTTCACGCCGACGGATTTACCCGATCCGGTCATACCTGCGACTAAAAGATGCGGCATTTTTGCCAAGTCGCCGACAACGGGCGTACCTGCAATATCTTTACCCAAGGCAACGGTCAGTTTGGACTTGGCGTCGGTAAACACGGGAGAAGAGAGGATTTCGCTCAACATGACGTCTTGGCGTTTCTCATTGGGTAGTTCAATGCCCATGGTGTTTTTACCGGCAATGGTTTCTACGATGCGTACCGCTTGCAGAGACATCGAGCGCGCCAAATCTTTGGACAAGGCGACAATTTGGCTGCCTTTGACACCTTGTGCCGGTTCAATTTCGTAGCGGGTAATCACGGGGCCGGAAGTGGCGGAAACAACCTGTACGCCGATGCCAAATTCGGCCAGCTTGGCTTCGATCAATTCTGCGGTTTGTTGCAATTCATCCGGATTGACGGCAACCGGTTCTTCAGACGGCATACGCAACAGGTTCATATTGGGTTTATGGTATTCGCCGTTGTTTTTAGGTTCAGTATCGTCAAATAGGGAAGTTTGGATTTTAGGGGGCGGCGCAACGGATACGGCAACGGTTTTACGGTTGCTGCTGCTGCCTGCCAACGGAGCAACCGGAGTAGCGGTAATGGTTTTGGCTTCTTTAACCATGCGGCGCGTATTTTGGGTTTCTAAAGCTTCGGAGTGGACATCTTCTTTTTTATTTTGGAACTGAGACAGTTTTTTCATCAGGCTGCCAAACAGGCCGCCCATATGGCTGCCGGATTTGGCCATGACTTCCAACCATGACACCTGAGCCAGCAGGGAAATAGACAAAAGCAGCATTACCAGCATAATCAACAGGCTGCCCGACTTGCCCAACAGCCAAGCCAAGCCTGAACCCGCTAACAAGCCGACCAAGCCCCCTGCACCGACGGGAAGGGATTCGCTCAATGTGTTGTCAAACAGGAAGTGTTCGATAATCGGACTGCACACCAGCAGGAGGAACAATGCCAAAGCGGCTACGCCATGATTGTAGGGCTTGTGGTTTTCCTGCTTTTTCATGGGGCGGAAATTTTTGTAGAGGAAAACGCAAGAGGCAGCTATCCACCACCAAAACGATAGGCCGAACAGATAATATCCGACATCGGAAAGATAGGAGCCAAAGAGGCCGCCGAGATTGGCGACATCGTTGCTTTTGGGAACGCTGCGCGACCATGCAGGGTCGTCCATGCTGAAGCTGGCCAGAGAAATGGCCAGATAAATGGTGATAACCAAGCCAAACAGCCATAAAGCATCATTAATCAAGTTAACGACATGCTCGGGGCGCGCTTTTTTTTCTTCATTTCTTTGCAGCTCTTTGGCGGCCTTGAGACGTTGGGAGACTTTATTGTCGGCTTGAGTTTGTGCTTTGGTGGATTTGCGTGTGGTCGGTTTGGCTGCCGGTTTGGTAGAGACGCGTTTTTTTGTTTGGGTTTTAGAAGATTTTGCAGTCATGAGATAAAGGCCGTCTGAAAAGACCGGAGGTAATGTGCGTAAAGGGCAAATTATACCGTATTTACTAGGCACAAGAAATTGAAACGGGCGTAATCATTATAGAATTCAGGCCGTCTGTTTGGCGTGACGAAAATTTTAGATTTCGTTTCCACCTATTCAGACGGCCTGATGTTTTGATTGATTTGGACTTACATTCTGCCCAGTTCGCGTTGTAGGGCTTGAATGTTTTTCTCTCTATCCAAAACCGCACCTTGCAGCGTACTGATGGCATGTTGATTGACGCTGCCACCTTTGGCTGTCCGCGCTTGGCTCAGTTGCTTTTTGGCATCGGCCAAAGCCGCGCGTTCATTGGATAACTCGGTTTCCAGAATAGAGCGACGACTGTTGACACCGGAGGATTTTGGAACCGGAGGAGGAGCTGTTTCAGAAGCGGTGTGGACAGGGGCAGGTTTGGGCGTTGCTTTGTGGTTGGATTTTGCAGCCGTATTTTTGCTTTTTGTCAGAGCCGTTTGTGATGTCGGCGCGTTGAGTGTAGGCGCATCGTTAACCGGGGCGTCGTATCGGCTGCTGCTGTATTTGCCGACAATTGGCAAATCGTTGACAGCTTGGCAGTTGCCGCTTGGGCGCGAGGTATAGACAATCGAGCCGTTGACTTCACAGGTGTAGATTTTTGCGGCGTCGGCTTGGCTGTTGAAAACAGCAAGCGGCAGCAGGGATAGGGTAAGAAGATATTTTTTCATGATTCAGGTAGGGCTGATTCGTTGCAGTTGAGCATTTTATTCTTGTTCAGACGGCATGGGCTGCTGTTTTTTAGCTTTTTTACCGTTCTTGTTTTTGCTCGGTTTGTCGGCTTTTTTCTCTTGTTTATCGGATTTTTCCGCGCGTGCCTTTTTCTTAGGCTTTGCACTTGCGCGTTCATCAGAGGCATTGAGGCTGCGGATGTTGAGGTGGTAACCGCTGCCTTGATGGCCGCTGATTTTAGGCAATTCGGCCTGTGCGCAGGAGGATTTGGGTTCGGAAGTATAGCTGCCGTTGCCGCAGGAATAAACTGCGGCGGCTGCGTGAAGAGAAATGCCCAAGACGAAAGAGGATACGAGGAAATATCCGGCTTGTTTGATGGTTGAAGTCATGTTTTTCCGTATTGTGTTTTATTTCAGACGGCCTGATGGCTCTATTTTTATTGGGAAAACTCGGCTTCGACATCAACTTGGATTTGTTCAAGCTCTTCCTGCCATTGCAGCCAGTTTTCTTCCAGTTGCGTTAATTTTACTTTAGTTTCTGTTAATTGTGCGAGTGTCTCTTGCAATTTGGATTTATTTTCTTCTGAATAAGCAGATTCTTGTGCCAAAAATGCTTCACAGGCCGTCTGAATATCAGTCAATCGTGCGATTTCTTTTTCGGCTTTGTCGATCTTCTGCTGAATCGGTTTGCTGCGTTTGGCTTTTTCCTGACGGATTTGTGCCTCGATACGCTTGGTGTCCTTGCGGCTTTGGCTTTGGGCAGATGCGGCGGGGGCTGCTGCGGTGTTTTCTTGTGCCAATCGCCATTGACGGTAGTCGTTCAAATCGCCGTCGAAGTTGTTCAGACGGCCTTTGTCGATAAGGAGGAAGCTGTCGGTAGTCGCTTCAAGCAGGCTGCGGTCGTGCGATACGACAATCAATGCGCCTTGGAAACTTTGCAGGGCAAGTGTCAGGGCGTGGCGCATATCCAAGTCTAGGTGGTTGGTCGGTTCGTCAAGCAGCAGCAGATTAGGTTTTTGCCAGATAATCATGGCAAGGGCGAGCCGTGCTTTTTCCCCGCCGGAAAAGGGCTCGGTCTTTTGAACCGCCATATCGCCAATAAAGTTGAAACCGCCTAAAAAGTTGCGGATTTCCTGTTCGCGGACTTCGGGCGAAAGTTGTTGGATATGCCAAACCGGACTTTGGTCTGCGCGCAATGTGTCCAGTTGGTGTTGGGCAAAATAGCCGATATTGAGTTTTTCAGAGCGGACGATGCTGCCGGAAAGTAAATCGATTTTTCCTGCCAATGCTTTGATAAATGTGGATTTACCGCTGCCGTTAACGCCCAATAGGCCGTAACGTGCGCCGCTTTCCAAAGACAAGGTAATATCGTGCAAAACGGTATTGTCGCCATAACCCAAGTTGGCATGGTCGAGTTTCAATAATGGATTGGGCAGGTGGGTCGGATTGGCAAACTCAAAGGAAAATTCGCTATCCAAATGCGCTGGGGCGATGCGCTCGAGCTTGGCTAATGCCTTCATGCGGCTTTGAGCTTGTACGGCCTTTGTGGCTTTGGCTTTGAAACGGTCGATAAAGGATTGCAGATGTTTGATTTGCGCCTGCTGTTTGACGTAGGCGGCTTGTTGTTGCGCCAGACGTTGGGCGCGTTCGGCTTGATAGAAATCGTAATTGCCGCCGTATTGGGTCAGTTTTTGTTGCGACAGCTCGATGGTGTGCGTTGTGGTGGCATTCAAGAAGTCGCGGTCATGGGAGATGATGATTTGCGTACAGGGCAGGGAAGCGAGATGGTTTTCCAGCCACAACACGGTTTCTAAATCCAAATGGTTGGTCGGTTCGTCCAAAAGCAGTAAATCGGCACGACAAATCAGCGCTTGGGCAAGGTTGAGGCGCATACGCCAGCCGCCGGAGAAGGATTTGACGGGACGGGTATGTTCTTCTTGTGCAAAACCTAAGCCGTTAAGCAGTTTGGCGGCACGTGCCGGAGCAGTATAGGCATCGATTTCTTCAAGTTTAGCGTGATATTCGGCTTGCTTCATGCCGTCGTTTTGCGCTTCTGCTTGGGCTAAGGCCGTCTGAAAAGCCTGCAATTCGGCATCGCCTTGCAAAACGTAGTCTAAAGCGGAAATATCTAAATCAGGCGTTTCTTGAGAGACGGAAGCCAGGCGCCATGTTTTGGGAATCAGGATTTCGCCGCCATCTTGAGTGATTTCACCTTTTATCAGCGCAAACAGGCTGGATTTTCCTGTACCGTTTTTACCGATTAAACCAACGCGTTGGCCGGGGGTGATTACGGCATCGGCTTTATCGAGCAGGACTTTCAAACCGCGTTGCAGGGTGAGTTTTTTGATTTCTATCATGATGGCAGGCAAGGGGATGAGTAAAACGAAAGGCGTTATTTTACCTGAAAAGATATATAAAAGGCCGTCTGAACAAGTATGAAAACGAAATCAACGATTTCTATTTCACTTATTCAGACGGCCTTTATGAAATGACAGTCGGAAATGCTTTCAAATTGTCTGTCGTTTCAATTAAATTTGAAGATCGCCATTGTCCGCACGGATTTGGCGCAGGAATTTTTGTGTCCGCTCATGTTTGGGATGATTGAACAAATCTTGCGGGCTGCCTTGTTCGACAATAACGCCGCCGTCCATCACGACGACGGTGGTTGCCACTTCCAAGGCAAATTTGATTTCATGAGTAACGACAACCATGGTCCAGCCTTCTTGTGCCAATTCCTTCATGGTATCCAAAACATCTTGCACCAATTCAGGGTCAAGCGCGGAAGTCGGTTCGTCAAACAGCATCAATTCAGGCTGAATCGCCAATGCTCGGGCAATACCAACACGCTGCTGTTGACCGCCGGAAAGCTGGTAGGGGTAGAGGTCGATCTTATCGCCCAAACCGACTTTTTTAAGCAATTTGACAGCCTCTTCACGCGCTTTGGCGACAGGCTTGCCTTGTACGGCAACCGGCCCTTCCATAACGTTTTCCAACGCAGTTTTGTGCGGAAAGAGGTTGTATTGTTGGAATACCATGCCGGATTTGCGGCGCAGTGCCAAAATATCGTGTTTGCTTGGTTTTTTGGAAAAATCGATGCTTAACGGCTGCGCATTGTCAAACTCGATCTGACCTTGTTCTGGCATTTCCAAAGCGTTTAAACAGCGTAAAAACGTGGTTTTGCCTGAGCCGGACGGGCCTAAGATAACCACCACTTGTCCTTTGCCGACATCCAAATCGATGCCGCGCAAAATGGTATTTTCGCCAAAGGTCTTATGGATATTACGGATTTTAATCATGACAACTCCTTATTTGGCGACATAACGGTCGAAACGTTTTTCCAAACGTGCCTGAATCAAAAACAGCACTTTGCAGAAGCACCAATAAACCAATGCGGCTTCGATATAAACGGGCAAAAAGTCATAAGTACGGTTTGCAGTCTCTTGGGCAACACGGAAAAGCTCGGTTACCGTTACCACGGCGGCAAGTGAGGTGTTTTTGAACAGGCCGATAAACTCGTTGCTCAGAGGCGGTACGGCAACGCGGAATGCCTGTGGCGCAATAATGCGGCGGAACGTCTGCATATAGGTCATGCCGATGGAAAAACCGGCTTCCCATTGGCCTTTAGGTACGGATAAAATTGCTGCGCGTATGGTTTCGGAAGCGTATGCGCCGACATTGAGCGAAAAGCCGATAATGGCGGCAGGAATCGGGTCGATATAGATGCCGACGGAAGGCAAACCATAGAATACGATGACCAACTGCACCAAAAGCGGCGTACCGCGAATGACGGAAATATAAAATTCTACCAGCTTCAGCAAGCATTTTTGGAAAATGCCACCGGAGGGCATGATTCTTACCAAAGCAACGGCTACGGCAATAATCATGCCGATAACAAAAGAAGCGATCGCCAAAGGCAAAGACACTGCGAAGCCGGCTTTAACCATAGGCCAAAACGCGCTGATGAGCATATCAGCGCGTGTTTCCGTCATAAACGGTAGAGAGGCAAGGAAATTATTTAACACTGATGTCTTTTCCGAAGAATTGTTCGCCCAGTTTTTTCAGCGTGCCGTCGGCTTTCAGTTCAGTCATGGCAGTACTAAATTTAGCCAATGCTTCATCATTGCCTTTATTGACAATCAAGCCGGAGCCGACTTTTTCATCAGCCGGGGCAGACCAAACGATTTGTACGCCGGCATTCGGATTTTTCTTCAAATAGTCCAATACCGCCAATTCGTCGTTCAGGGTTGCATCGGCACGTTTTTGTTCAATCAGGGTCAGGGATTGCGCCAAGCCGTCTACTGGTACGAGTTCTGCGCCTGCCGCTTTGGCTTTTTCACCATAGTTACTGGTCAGGGATTGTGCAGTTTTCACACCTTTGATGTCGTCGATGGATTTGATGTTGCTGTCTTTACGGGCGACCAATACGGCACCGCTCCAGCTATAAGGCTCGGATTTGTCAAAAGTCGCTTGGCGTTCGGGGCTGGTCAGGCCGACTTGGTTGGCAACCACGTCGAAACGACCGGCTTTCAAACCTGCCATCATGGAGTCCCATTGTGTTTCTTTAAATTCAACTTTGATGCCCAGTTTGTCGGCAACTGCGCGGGTTACTTCGACATCGTAGCCGGTCAATTTGCCGTCTTTGTCGTGGTAGGTAAATGGTGCGTAAGTACCTTCCGTACCGACAGTGATGGTACCTTTGTTGTTGATACGCTCAATCAGTGAGCCGGAGGCCGCACCGGATTGTGCCGGAGCAGAAGAAGCTGAGTTGCTGCCTTCTCCGCCGCAAGCAGCCAAAACTACTGCAGCGATGGTACCGAGTACGAATTTTTTCAACATGGATTTTTACTCCTGACTTTAAGTGTGTCATTTGGTATTAAAGCGTGCATTCTAAGCGAAACTGCCCAAAATACAAAATACATCTTAATGCCTTAAAAGGCCGTCTGAATGCTGATTTGTTCAGACGGCCTTGAATGATGTATAAAAAATTCAGCTTATGCAATTTCAAGCCACATGACTTGATAGGGTTGCAGGACCAAATCCTGATTCAGAGAAACGGTTTGACCGCTGATCAAATCGTGCGCTTTAAACGGCATGGCCTGCAGGGTGTGCGCACTAATGGTTTGCGCATGTTCGCTGAAGTTGCCGAATGCCAAAAGCGCGTTGTTGCGCATATAGCCGATGATGTGTTTGTTGTTGGTATTGAAGGTAACCAACCTGCCGCCGTCAAAGCGCGGATTGCTTTGGCGGATGGAAATCATATGGCGTAAACCTTGGAAGATTTGACCGGCAGTGGTCGAGCTGTCATGGCGTTGGTTGTACAACTCCTCATTGTAACGAGGACGGTGTACCCAGCGGCTGTCATCGCTCTTATTGCTGTCTTGCGACCAATCATCGTCATTGAGCGTACCGACTTCGTCGCCTAGGTAAATCAGCGGTAGGCCGCCGGTACTCAAAGCAATGCTGTACAAAAGTTTAATGCGCTCAACGGCATATGGATCGTTTTGCGCCAAGCCGACCAAAGCTGCTGCTGTACCGCTGACACGGCAGTCGCCTGTGCTTGGATTGTATTGGAAGGGGACGCCGCGCGCGAAGCTGCCGTCAAAATGGTTGACGAAGAAGCGGTTGAGGAATTGTCGGTGGTCGTAGCCGTGAATACCGAACTGCCATGCGTCCTCATCGGCAAACGTCCAGCCGATGTCGTCATGGCTACGGACGTAGTTAACCCATGCCGTGTGGTCGGGCAGGTTGTGACGGTAGGTCAGTGCTTGATGGAGCAAGTTGACTTCGCGTGTGGCGAGGGTGTTCCACAACAATGCCATTTGCAGAGGGTTGTAGCCGATTTGACATTCGTCTTGGCTGATGTATTGGACAACTTGGTCAGGGTGGACGATGGCTTCCGATTTGAAGAATACGGCTGGCGCTGCGATACGCATTACAGAGTTAAACGCGCGAATCAGAGCGTGTGCCTGAGGCAGGTTTTCGCAGCTTGTGCCCATTTGCTTCCAAATAAAGGCAACGGCGTCCATGCGCAGAATATCAACGCCCAAGTTGGCAAGGAACATCATTTCGCCTGCCATGGCACGGAATACCCATGGGTTGCTGTAATTCAAGTCCCATTGGAAAGAATTGAACGTTGTCCATACCCAGCGTCCGTCTTCCAGTTGGGAGAAGCCGCCCGGGTGTTGGTCGGGGAAGATTTCACGCAGGGTGCGGTCGTATTGGTTGGGCATCCAACGGTCAGGGAAAATGTAGTAGAAATTGTCGTAGAGCGGATCGCCGGCGGCGCAGCGTTTTGCCCATTCGTGTTCGTTGGAAGTGTGGTTGAAGATGAAATCGATAACGGCGGAAATGCCTGCTTCGTGCAAAGCGGCAATGACATCGCGTAAGTCGTCTATCGTACCCAAAGCCGGATTGACATCGCGGTAGCTGCTGACCGCATAGCCGCCGTCGCTTTTGCCTTCAGGACATTTAAACAGGGGCATCAGGTGCAGATAGGTTAGGCCCAATTCTTGGAAATAAGGGATTTTGGCTTTCAAACCTTGCAGATCGCCTGCGAACAAATCGACGTAGCACACGCCGCCGACCTGTTTGTTGGACAAAATCCAGTCAGGATCGTTTTCGCGCGCGATATCGATATCTTTTAAAGATGCGTTGCGTTGGGAATAGCTTTGCCATGCTTGGGCAATCAGTTGCTCCAACATGGGGAGGACGGCTTCGTTGTTGTTGTAAACGTTGTCCAGCTCGTGCATCAGTTTTGGAAAGTGTTCTTCAAGCCGTCTGTCAAACTGTTTCCAGTCTTCAGATGCCTCGATGCTTGCACGCTGTTCGGGAGTATATATCGATAGGGTGCGTTCTTTAAGGTGATGCAAGGTCAAATCAACCTGTTGAGTCTGGGTCAACATAATGCCTACTCCGAAATTAAGGTGAAATTGTTTTGAAGCTTGGTTTCACTTCTTTTGCAAATCCATGCCGATTGTGGGCGGCTAAGACTGTAATTTTGCGTCAAGAAACTGTCTCAATGATACTGGAAGTGCTTGAGTGTGCAAAGGGTTTTCAAGGTTAGGAACGATGATTTTTCAAGTGTTTGATTTTGATTAAAAGTAGGATTAAGCAGATGGAAAGAGGCCTTTTGACGAACTTATCTTTCAGACGGCCTGAGTCTTGTGAGAAAAACTTTTATTTTTATTGTCTTAGATATCTTTTTATTCCAATATGGCCGTCTGAAACATATTTACAGCATAGCGGATTGCTTGTTTCATCTAAAAACGTGTCATAGAGATTAAGTTCATGACTTCTGATGTAAATCAAAATTCTATAAAGAGGCAGTGATTGTGTTTTGAAGAGGGAAGGAATGTACGAGTTTCATTTATTAAAAAATGAATCCATCAGTTTTCTTATTGATAGTGGTTATTATGTAGATTATCAAGTTAATAAGGAAAAGGTGTTTGTCTGGTTTGTCATGCTTTTTTAATATTATTTTTTAAAATTAGACTTGACCCATTACAAGCAATTACTTAAAGTACCCATCTTATTTTTACACAAGAAAACGGGTTGTCCCGTTCCAAAAAAATGAGCGCAATCAAACCACCACAAATCACCGTATTCGACAGCAAGCCAACCGATGCTTATTTCTTCGGTACTTGCGTTCTTGACCTTTTCATGCCCGAAGCAGGCATGGATGCCATCACTTTAATCGAACAACAGGGCATCCGTATCCATTATCCGATGGAGCAAAGCTGCTGTGGTCAACCGGCCTATTCGTCAGGTCATCCTAAAGAAGCCTTTGATGTTGCCAAAGCGCAACTGGATTTATTCCCTGAAAATTGGCCGATTGTCGTGCCTTCTGGTTCTTGCGGCGGCATGATGAAACACCACTGGCCGACTTTGTTCAAAGGCACCGAGTACGAACAAAAAGCCATTGATTGCGCCAATCGTATCATTGAATTTACCCACTTCCTGCTGGCGATTGGTTACAAACCTGAAGATAAAGGCGAGCCGGTTAAAGTGGCCGTTCATACTTCCTGCGCGGCACGTCGCGAGATGAATGTCCATTTGTCAGGCTGGCAGCTGATTGACGGCATGGAAAATGTTGAACGTATCGTTCACGACCATGAAAGTGAATGCTGCGGTTTTGGCGGTACATTCTCTGTAAAACAAGCCGATATTTCCGGCGCGATGGTAACCGACAAAGTTGCAGCACTGAAAGAAACAGGCGCAACTGAAATCATTAGCGCGGACTGTGGCTGCATGATGAATATTGGCGGCAAAATTGCCAAAGACGAACCCAATATGCCACGTCCGAAACATATTGCATCTTTCCTGTTGGAACGTACCGGAGGTAAAGCATGAGCGCGCGCGAAAATATTTTAGCGAAATTGAAAAAAGCCGATGCCTTGCCGATGGAAGAACCGCCGGTTTTCGATTATTACCGTGAAATGGGTGTTTCTTGGGCAAACGATGTCGAACGCTTGAAACATTGGGCGGCTGCCATGCGTGCCGTCAAAACTGAAATCTATTGGGTTACTAAAACCAACTGGCCGCAAGTATTTTGCCAAGCAGCCGAAGGCAAAGGCTTGAAAAACATTCTGCTTCCATTGGAAACGGAACATGGTCAGCTGGCTCGTGCAGCTTTGGCCGATACCAATATTGAACCGCGCGGTTTTGAGCGAAAAATCGACGACTGGAAAAATGAATTTTTTGCCGATATTGAGGCTGGATTTAGCGGCTCTAAATGCGGTATTGCCCGTACCGGTACGATTATGCTGGAGTCCAGCCCTGTCGAGCCGCGCAGCCTGAGTTTGGTTCCGCCTGTGCATTTCTGCCTGTTTGACACCAGCAAAATGTACAACGAATTCCATAATGCTGTTGAAGGCGAAAAACTGGTAGAAAAAGGCATGCCTACCAACGTTATTTTGATTTCCGGCCCGTCTAAGACTGCCGATATTCAATTGACTTTGGCCTATGGTGCACACGGCCCGCGCGATTTGGTGGTTTTGGCCGTTCTGCCTGATTACATTTCCCCTGCCAAGTTGGAGGAAAAAGCATGAGTTCCCAAACCATTAAATTCCATATGAAGCCGGAAACATTCAAGCAAAACGCCGCGATTTCTTTGCAAGACAAGCCTCTGCGTAAAAGCTTGCGCACGGCGATGGATATGCTGATGACCAAGCGCAAAGCCGTTTTGACAGATGAAGAAGAGCTGCAAAGCCTGCGTGATTTGTGTGAGCATGTCCGTCAACGTTCGTTGTCCAAATTGCCTGCATTATTGGAACAACTGGAAGAAAACCTGACCAAGTTAGGCGTTAAAGTCCACTGGGCGGAAACACCTGCCGAAGCCTGCCAAATCATTCACAACATCATTACCGATAAAAACGGTAAGCTGATGGTGAAAGGCAAATCTATGGTCAGCGAAGAGATTGAGCTGAACCATTATCTGCAAGACCAAGGCATCAAAGCAGTTGAGAGCGACTTAGGCGAGTTTATCGTTCAAATGGCTGGCGAGAAACCAACCCATATCGTGATGCCTGCCATTCACAAGACCAAAGAGCAGGTTAGCGAGCTTTTCCATCAAAACCTTGGCACGCCTTTGACAGACGATGTAGATCAGCTAACCGGATTTGCCCGTAAAGCATTGCGCGATATTTACAGCACTGCCGATGTTGGTTTGAGCGGTGTGAACTTTGCCGTTGCGGAAACGGGTACTTTGTGTCTGGTTGAAAACGAAGGCAACGGCCGCTTGAGTACCACTGTACCGCCTGTGCACATCGCCATTACCGGTATTGAAAAAGTGGTTGCGAAGCTGTCGGATGTTCCGCCTTTGTACAGCCTGCTGCCACGCTCCGCCATCGGTCAGAACATTACCACTTATTTCAATATGATTACCGGCCCTCGCCGTAGCGAAGAGCTGGACGGCCCTCAAGAAATGCACTTGGTACTGCTTGATAACGGCCGTAGCCAAGCGTATGCAGAAGATCAAATGCGCCGTACCTTGCAATGTATCCGTTGCGGTGCGTGTATGAACCACTGTCCGGTTTATACCCGTATCGGTGGCGCGGCTTACGGTACGACTTATCCTGGTCCGATTGGCGAGATTATCTCTCCACATTTGTTAGGCTTGGATGCAACACGCGATCTGCCGACTGCGTGTACCATGTGTGGCGCCTGTGTTGAGGTTTGTCCGGTACGTATTCCGATTACCGAACAAATGCAACGTCTGCGTGTTGAAGCGCAACGTTCGCCAACCGAAACCGTTCCTCATCCTATCCGTGGTCAAGGTGCATCGCATACTTTCGGCGAACAAATGGCATGGCGTACGTTTAACGGTATTTTCAGCGGCAGTAAAGCTTATCGAGCATTCGGCTGGGCTGCTACCAAATTCCGTGCATTGACGCCTAGCAAGCAGCTGGGCTGGACGGATAACCGTGTTCCGATGAAACCGGCTAAGAAAACGCTGCATCAACTGATGGCAGAAAAACTCCAGAAAGAAAAAGCATAAGGCTTGATAAATAAAACCTGAGGAATAAAAGGCCCCAGGTTTTATTTTTTATTGAATACTGCTGGTGTGGCATCGCTATTTGTAAAGGCGTTTGATTTGATTGTTTTATCTTGATTCTTTTGAATAAAAAGGCCGTCTGAAAGATTTTCAGGCGGCCTTTCTTACAGCCAAAAGTTTTTGTCTAAGTCCTTAGAGCAATACTTTTTCTACACCGCCGTTATTGGCTTTTTTCACAAACTCATCCAGCCAGTTTTCGCCGAGGATGTGTTTCGCCATTTCGATGACGATGTAGTCTGCAGGCATATTGTTGTCGTCGGCGTAGCGGCTCAAGCCTTGTAGGCAGGCTGGGCAGGAGGTAAGCATTTTGACTGGTTCGCCCTGCGGCAGCTCTTTGAGGTTTTTCTCAATTTCCTCTTGTTTGCGGAATTTGACCTGAGTGGCAATGTCGGGTCGTTTGACGGCAAACATACCGGATTCGCCGCAGCAGCGGTCGCTTAAGACGACTTTCTGTCCCATCAGACTGCTGGCCATTTGGGTGGCGTTCATGGTTTTGATCGGGGTATGGCAAGGGTCGTGGTAGAGGTATTGCTGACCTTGTACGCCGTTTAGCTGCACACCTTTTTCAAGCAGATATTCGTGGATGTCGATGATACGGCAGCCGGGGAAGATTTCCTCAAAACGGTATTTTTCCAGTTGGTCGTAGCAGGTACCGCAACTGACGACGACAGTTTTAATGTCGAGGTAGTTGAGGGTGTTTGCCATACGGTGGAAAGCCACGCGATTGTTGGTGCTCATTTCTTCGGCTTTAGCCTTATTGCCGCCTGCGTCTTGCGGATAGCCGCAACACATATAGCCGGGCGGTAGGACGGTTTGTACACCGACATGCCAAAGCATGGCTTGAACGGCAAGTCCGATTTGGCTGAACAGGCGCTCAGAGCCGCAACCTGGAAAGTAGAACACGGCTTCGGCATCTTCCGGAGAAGCCGGATTGCGGATGATGGGGATGCTCTTGTCGTCTTCTATACCCAGCATGGAGCGCGGAGTTTTGGCAGGCACGCTTTTCGGCAAAGGACGGTTGATGAAATGGATAACCTGTTCTTTGATTGAGGCGGTACCGACGGTGGCTTTCGGTTCGGCTTTTTGCTTTTTAGTGCCGATCGGAAGAAGCTTGCCGATTTTGTAGGCAAAGTTCTGCGCAGGGAAACCGGTCTGTATCATGGCGGCGCGCAGGGCTTTGATGGTTTTCGGGCCTGTGGCGTTCAGGAACGCCATGCCCATTGAAGCCGCAGGCGAAAAACGTTTGTGGCCGGAATCGGCAAGATAGTTGCGGACGGCTACGGTAACGTCGCCGAAGTCGATGTTGACAGGGCAAGGTTTAACGCAGCGGTGGCACACGGTGCAGTGGTCGCCGATGTCCATCAGTTCTTCAAAATGTTTAATGGAAACGCCGCGACGGGTTTGTTCTTCGTATAAGAAGGCTTCGGTCAGCAAGCCTACGCCGAGGATTTTGTTGCGTGGGCTGTACAACAAGTTGGCACGCGGAACATGAGTAGAGCAAACAGGTTTACATTTGCCGCAGCGCAGGCAGTCTTTGACGGAATCGGCGATGGTGCCGAGGTCTGATTTTTCCATAATCAGCGATTCCGCCCCCAAAAGCTCGAAAGATGGCGTGTAGGCGTTACGTAAGTCCGAACCTTTCATCAGTTTGTGACGGTTGAAGGTGTGCTTGGGATCGACTTGGTTTTTATAGTTCCAAAACGGTTGCAAATCTTCATCGGTCAAAAATTCGAGCTTGGTAATGCCGATGCCGTGTTCGCCGGAAATTACGCCGCCGAGCGAACGGGCGATTTTCATGATGCGTTCGACCGAACGGTAGGCCGTCTGAAGCATTTCGGCATCGTCTGAGTTAACCGGAATATTGGTATGAACGTTACCGTCGCCGGCGTGCATATGCAGGGCGACGAAGACGCGGCTGCGTACGGTTTTGGAGTGGATTTTGCCCAAGCCTTGGATAATTTTGGTATCTGTTTTGCCGCTGAAGATTTCTGAAAGCGGCTTCATTACGTCCGCTTTGACAGACACGCGCAGGCGGAAATCGCGGAAGGCAATAAAGCAGCTTTCATTGTCTTTGGCTTCGGGCGCGGCATGGACAGCTGCGCCATAGCGAGCCTTATAGTCGGCAAGCGGCGCGTCTAAGTTAGCAAGTAGCCATTCCCAACGCGCTTTGACAGCGGAAACGTGGGCCAGGGCGTGTTTGCCGCGTTCGCCCAACAGTTCGGCGGTTGGCAGGTCTGTTCCCATTTTGTCGATGGGGAGTTTGCCGGACAGATATTGTTCCAAAGCGGCACAGAGTTTGAGTTTGTTTTGGATGGAAAGCTCAATGTTGATGCGTTCGATGCCGTCTGAATACTCGCCGAGCCTTTCGAGTGGGATTACTACGTCTTCATTGATTTTAAAGGCGTTGGTATGTTTGGCGATGGCTGCGGTGCGGCTGCGGTCGAGCCAGAAGGTTTTACGGGCTTCAGGAGATATGGCGATAAAGCCTTCGCCGTCGCGGGCGCGGGCGAGTTCGCAGATGTGTTCGGCGGCTGCCTGTACGGCGGCTTCGTCGTCGGAAACCACGTCTGCCAGCAAGACCATTTTAGGTCGGCCTTTGCCTGCCGCTTTGGTGGCATAACCGACGGCGCGGACGTAACGCCAGTCTAAATGCTCCAAACCGGCCAGCCGCACGCTTTCATGGGTAAGTAGGAAATCGCGGATTTCGACGATGGACGGCGTAGCGGTGGCGACCGTACCGAAAAACTCCATACACACGGTGCGCGTGTATTTCGGCATTTTATGCAACACGAAGGCAACGCTGGTGATGATGCCGTCTGTGCCTTCTTTTTGCACGCCGGGCAGGCCGCTCAAGAATTTGTCGGTAACGTCTTTGCCTAAACCGACTTTGCGGAATTTGTGGCCGGGGATTTCCAAACGTTTGGTATTGACGATATTGCGGCCGTCTGAATCCAGCGTATGTACGTCAAACACGGCGGTTTCTTCGTCGTGGATTTTGCCGAAATTGTGGCGCACGCGTTCGATACGCAACCATTCGCCT
Organism: Neisseria sp. 20925_1_37; assembly: GCF_041433255.1. Taxonomy (NCBI): domain Bacteria; kingdom Pseudomonadati; phylum Pseudomonadota; class Betaproteobacteria; order Neisseriales; family Neisseriaceae; genus Neisseria; species Neisseria sp. 20925_1_37. Next base: position 67,580 of record NZ_JAPWBC010000008.1, read on the forward strand.
TGAGGGTTGACCATGTTCCAGTAGGCGAGGTTGTCCAAGGCAGTACCCCACAGCACGGCTTTTTTACCGCCTGCGTTCATCGCCACATTACCGCCCACGCAAGACGCGTCGGCGGAAGTCGGATCAACGGCGAACACCAAACCTGCCTGATGTGCGGTTTCTTCCACTCGGCGGGTTACTACGCCTGCGCCGCAATGGATAATCGGATGTCTGCCGTCCAAGCCTGCCAGTTCAACGTATTCGACGCCGCGATGCTTGTCGAGTTTTTCGGTATTGATGACTGCGCTGTTTGCGTCCAAAGGTACTGCGCCGCCGGTATAACCCGTACCACCGCCGCGCGGGATAATAACCAAGTCCAATTCGATTAAAGCGCGCACCAAAGGAGCGATCTCTGCCTCGGTATCAGGATTGACGACGACAAATGGATACTCCACGCGCCAGTCGGTCGCATCGGTAACGTGCGTTACGCGAGCCAAGCCGTCAAACATGATGTTGTGCGGCTTGGTGATTTTGCTTAAGCGTTCCAAAATCTGATGGCGTTTTTGGCTGGTTTTATCAAAACTGCTATCAAAACGCTCGACTGCTTTTTCTGCTGCGGCAACCAAGACATCCACTTGCCGATTATCATCGCGGCGCTTGCGGATTTCATTTAATCGGTGGCGCATTTCGCGTACCAGCGCGGCGCGGCGTTTCGGGTGCTCCAACAAGTCATCAACCAGATACGGATTGCGCACGACCACCCAAATATCGCCCAATACTTCAAACAGCATTCGTGCCGAACGTCCTGTTTTGCGTTGACCGCGCAGGTCTTGCAGGATTTGCCACGCTTCGTCGCCCAACAGTCGGATGACGATTTCGCGGTCGGTATAAGAAGTATAGTTATAGGGAATTTCTCGAATACGCTGAGGGGCAGTAGTCGTGGTCATGGTCGTGTTCCGTTGATGGATGTAATGTTTTTATATTAAAGGCCGTCTGAAAAATGCAATTTCTTCTTGATGGCGTAAAGTGTTAATGTAGTGTAATTTCCGATATTTTTCAACGGAAAAGACAATAAACATTTCAATGGGAATGATTTGCAACTAGGTAATATTGTTTACAATCTTGTCGTGTAAATGGTTTTCAGACGGCCTGACAGATTTTATCGCTTGAGTTTTTCTGTAAAACCGCTATAATGCGTTTCTTCTATGGCGGGTCTCCCCGCATGGTAATTCGGAACACCGGGTCAGGGGCGGAAGCCAGCAGCCCACTCTGATGAGCCAGTGCCGGGGGTTCGGCTCGCCACCTTATTCAAAAATGCCGGAGATGGTTAAGTCTCCGGCATTTTTCATTGTATAAAGCGTAATAAAAAGGCCGTCTGAAATCTCATTTTCAGACTGCCTTTGAGTTTATGAACCAGCTATTTATGCTTCTTCTGATTTTGTATTGGGCAAAACGCAGTTTAGGATAATGGCCAATACGGCGCACAAACCTACACCGGCGAAGCTCAAAGTACCTACTTTGATAATCATGCCGCCGATACCGGTCGTCAATACGGAGCTGACGATAACCAGATTTTTCGGCTGCATCAAATCGACTTTCGCATCAATCAATGTTTTGATGCCCAAAGAGGCGATTGTACCGAACAGCAGCAACATAATGCCGCCCATAACCGGCATAGGAATCGAACCCAAAAACGCGTTGAACTTACCGAAAAACGCCATGAAAATCGCAAAAATAGCTGCCCAAGTCATGATGACGGGGTTGCTGTTTTTGGTAATCATCACCGCGCCGGTTACTTCGCCGTAAGTGGTTACAGGAGGGCCGCCGATCAAACCGGCCACGCATACGCCCAAGCCGTCGCCGGCGAGGGTTTTGTCCAAGCCCGGGTCTTTGGTGTAGTTTTTGCCGGTTACATTACCAATGGCCATAATGCCGCCGATGTGTTCGATGGCCGGGGCAATGGCGACGGGCAACATAAACAAGGCAGCCTGCCAGTTGACTTGAGGCGTTTCAAAATGAGGGACGGCAAACCAAGGAGCGTTGATGATGGCGCTGGTATCGACCAAGCCCATGATTAAAGCCAACACATAGCCGGAAGCCACGCCGATCAGAATCGGAATCAGCTTCATCATTTTGCTGCCGAAGACAGAAACAATGACGGTTACCGCAAAGGTAAAGCCGGAGAGAATCAGCGAGTCGATATAGTCGATGACCTGCTTGCCGCCTGATTGACCCATGGCCATCTTGCTGGCTTCTGAGGCAACGGACAAACCGATTACCATAATCACCGGGCCGATAACCACGGGCGGCAACAGCTTGTGTACCGCATCCAGACCGCGCCATCTAATCAGCGCGGCAAAGATGAAGTACATGAAACCTGCCGCAAACAGGCCAAACATGGTAGAAGGCAGACCCCATTCTTTGACTGAATAGATGATCGGTGCAATAAAGGCAAAAGAAGAACCGAGGAAAATCGGCACTTTACGTTTGGTAACCAATTGGAACAACAAGGTGCCCAAGCCTGCGCCTAATAATGCCAAAGCCGGGTTCAGTCCCGTCAGAAGCGGCACAAGCACCATGGCACCGAATGCGACAAACAAAATCTGCGCACCTGCTACCGCCGTTTTAAGCTGGTTCATAAAAGCTCCGAAGAAAATTCAAACGGCGCAGATTATACTGATTTATCCTAGTCGTGAACATTTATTTACAAAAGGCCGTCTGAACAAATGTAACGATGACACCTGCTCAGACGGCCTTGTTCGATAACGAATGGTTAATAACTTATCAAAATCGATTAGGAAAATTTTCAGCCGCGTGTTTCGCGCCAAACCAAATAATCGCGCAGGGGCGGCATGGGCGGATTGATGCAGTGCGGGCAGATGCCGGTTGTGTCTTCATCGTCGCTGTCGATATGGTAGGCGTTGGGGTCAAAGCGTACCTGCTGCATGACCGCTTGCGCCAATGCCTGCTCCTGTACGACATCAAAGTGGAATTTTTCAAGGATTTCGTTTAATAGGCGGATTTCGCCGTTACTGAAAGATTCGCTGTGTTTGACAATGAGGCGTTGATAATCTTCATTGCTGATTTTTTTGTGAAGTAAATTGGTCTGGATGGTCATGATTTTTATTGTTGAAATAAGATGGTCAAGGTGCGGATTATAGCAGATATCGTGGTGGCTGTTTTAAAGGCCGTATTCTGGTTCGGAAAGTACCTCTGTTTTGGCTTTTTTTGGCATTAGGCTATTTAATTTTGAGTTAATTGCTTGGTAATCGTCGCTATAAAAAAATTCTCCGATATATATGGTTTCCCCATGATAAACAAATGACCATGCACCTTGTTTACTATTTGGTTGTCGCAAGGGGCTGGAGATGGTGGATGTATTCCTTCTCTGGCTCAAATAGTTACGCAGTGTTATTTTAGTGTTTTTAGTATTTGCATGGTTCTCATGTGGCTGCCATTGCGCTATTTCTATGAGTGAAAATTTTTTACCTTTTCCCAATCCAAACAGCGTGAACTGGTGTGAAAGTATTCCATTTTGAACATGAATATGTTCTTGTCCAAAAAGTTGCCACAGTAAGTCATAAATACATTGGAAAGAAAGCAGACCCAAAAATATGAGGAGTATGATATTAAATGCTGATTCAAAGTTTAAATTTGGAATGTTTGCCAATATCAATAGTACGATTACAAGGTCTCTGCAAGTTAATAGAAGTTTGAGTCGGTTACGTATAATTTTTGCTGACAAGGTAATTTTGCTAGGTGTTTGTTCAATTTTATAACGTGAAGATGTCATCAATATCCTCCTACTTTGTCTGCCTGATATGCTTTTTGCAGCGGTGTAATTTGCGCCAAGCGAGCATGATCAATTTGTTCGGCGATAAGGTGCGCTTTGCCTTGTGCGCGGCACTCGGCGGCAATTTTGCCTGCATCTACTTGGTTGGCGGCTTCAAGTAAGGCCAGCCAGTGTTCACGCTGCGGATAGGGGGTGTCTTTAAGGTTCAGACGGCCTTGTTTGTCGGCCACGCAGACGTTTAAGGCCGTCTGAAAACGTTCGGGGCGGCGGAATGCATCGGTTTTTTTCAAAACATTCAAAATGGTTTTGCTTTTAAACTGCCCGACTTGATGGAGCATGATGTGCCAACGGCAGACGAGTTCGGCAAGCTCGGCGCAGTGTTTGGGTGCGCGCAGGCGTTGATTGACTTCGCGGACGGGTTCGACGCCGTTGACGTCGTGTTCGTAGTGTTTCGGCAGGATATCGGCCGGTGTTTTTGCCTTGCCCAAGTCGTGCAATAAGGCGGCATAGCGTTCGGCGAGGGGCAGATTCATTTCTGCGGCTCGTTGTACAACCATCAGCGTATGAATACCGCTGTCGATTTCGGGATGATAGTCGGCGCGTTGCGGTACGCCGAAAAGGGCATCGACTTCTGGCAGTAAAACTTTGAGTGCGCCGCATTCGCGCAAAACTTCAATCATTCGGCGCGGATTTTTCTCCATCAAGCCTTTGGCCAATTCCTGCCAGACACGTTCGGCAACCAAGGCATCCGCTTCGCCGTTTTCTACCATTTGCCGCATCAGCGACATGGTTTCATCGGCAATTTGAAAACCATAACGCGCGGCAAAACGGGCAATACGCAAAATACGCACGGGGTCTTCGGCAAAGGCAGGCGAAACGTGGCGCAGGATGCCGGCCGCCAAATCTTGTTGTCCGCCGAAAGGGTCGATGATCGTGCCGTCTGAATCTTGCGCCATGGCATTGATGGTCAGGTCGCGGCGCATCAGGTCTTGTTCCAGCGTAACGTCTTTATCGGCATGAAAGCTGAATCCGGCATAGCCTTTGGCGGTTTTGCGCTCGGTACGGGCGAGGGCGTATTCTTCGTGGCTGTCCGGATGGAGAAAGACGGGAAAATCCTTGCCGATGGGTTGATAGCCTTGAGCCAACATGGTTTGCGCATCTGCACCGACGACTACCCAGTCGCGGTCTTTGACGGGCAGGCCTAAAAGATAGTCGCGGACGGCGCCGCCGACAAGATAGGTTTTGATGGTTTGTGTATTCATATAAAAATCGAACGATATAAAAAGGCCGTCTGAAAAGCCGTATTGGGTTTTCAGACGGCCTGAGTCAGAACGCTATTATGACGCTTTAGGCTTGTTTCCGTCGATGATTTTCAAACCGGCGGAGACCAAGCTGCCGATGTCGGCAACGTTGGCGGGCATAATCAACGTGTTACTTTCTTTAGCCAAATTGCTGAAGGCGGCAACGTATTGCTCGGCAACTTTCAGGTTAACAGCTTCAGCACCGCCCTCTGAGCGGACAGCCTCGGCAATTTTGCGGATGGCGTCGGCGTTGGCTTCGGCAACCAGGCGCAGGGCTTCGGCTTCACCTTGTGCGCGGTTGATGCGGGCGATTTTTTCACCGTTTGACGCGTTGATGGCGGCTTGCGCTTCACCTTCGGATTGTTGGATTTCTGCTTCGCGCTGACCGCTGGCAAGGTTGATCTGCTCGATTTTACGGCCTTCGGATTCGGCAATGCGCGCGCGTTTTTCACGTTCGGCGGTAATTTGTGCCTGCATTGAGCGGAGGATTTCTTGCGGCGGAACCAAGTCTTTGATTTCGTAACGCAAGACTTTCACACCCCATGCGCCTGCCGCTTCGTCCAAAGCAGCAACAACAATGCTGTTGATTTCGTCGCGTTCTTCAAAGGTTTTATCCAACTCCATGCGGCCGATGACAGATCGCAAAGTTGTCTGCGCAAGCTGGGTAATCGCCATGATGTAGTTGCTGGAACCATATGAAGCGAGTTTAGGATCGGTAACTTGGAAGTAGATGATGCCGTCCACAGTCAGCTGAGTGTTGTCGCGGGTAATACAGACTTGGCTGGGAACATCCAAAGGAACTTCTTTCAGCGAGTGACGATAGGCGACACGGTCGATAAATGGGATAAGGATGTTCAGACCTGCGGTCAGCGCTTTGTGAAAACGGCCTAATCGTTCGACTACATAAACTTCCTGTTGCGGTACAACGATAAAGGATTTGAAACCAAAAACAACAACAACGATGAGGATGAGGACGGGGAGACTGAGCAGAAATTCCATAATGTTTCCTTATGATGATGGTTGGGAGAGTGTGCGGATAATCAGTAGATTACCGTTTTTGGCAGTAATGACTGCACTTGAGGCCGTCTGAAAAGTATCTTGAGGCCGTTCGGCTTGCGCCTGCCAGTGTGTGCCGCGGTAGGCGACTTCGTAAATATTGTCATGCAGGTGGCGTAGGATGCGGACGTTTTGCCCAATATCCAAATCATCGTTGAGCGCTTGGGGAGCCAAGCGGTTTTTCAGACGGCCGTGTACCAGCCAGATACCGAGTGCGCTGATGATGGCGGCGGTCAAAACGGCGGTGGAGAAGTGTCCGCTTAATCCGTACATGATTCCGGCGGCGGCCAGCGCTACGCTGACAACCAAAAGATAAACCGTTCCGATAAACAATTCGACAATTAGAACAACGGCGGCGGCAACAAACCATATCGTCATGCGGCATATCCTTTTAATAATCTTTTGATAATCCTTATCATAATGGCAATGGCTTAAAATGAAAAGGCTAAGGCTGAAAATTATTTCAGTTATAATAAGTCCATTCAAATACGGAGCGGTAAATAATGCAGACTTGGCACGAGGCGATTGGTGCGGAAAAAGAAAAGGCGTATTTTCAAACGATTTTAGAGAAGGTGCGCCATGAAAGGCAGGCGGGGATAACCGTTTATCCGCCTGAGCGCGATGTATTCAATGCCTTTCGGACGACTGAATTCGGCAATGTAAAAGTAGTGATTTTGGGGCAAGACCCGTATCATGGCGCGGGTCAGGCGCATGGTTTGGCTTTTTCCGTGCAACCTGAAATTGCGGTGCCACCGTCACTGGTCAATATTTATAAAGAATTGGCGACGGATATTGAGAGATTTCAGATTCCGCAACACGGCTATTTGCAGCATTGGGCGGAACAGGGCGTGTTGCTGTTGAACACAGTGTTGACTGTCCGTGCTGGTTCGGCTCATTCTCATGCGACTTTTGGTTGGGAGGCGTTTACCGATGAAGTTATCCGACAATTGGATAAGGAACGCGAGCATTTGGTCTTTATGCTGTGGGGCAGCCATGCGCAGAAGAAAGGCGCGTTTATCGACCGCAGCCGTCATTTGGTGCTGACCGCGCCGCACCCTTCGCCTTTATCGGCGTATCGTGGCTTTTTCGGCTGCAAGCATTTTTCGCAGGCAAACGCTTATTTGCAAGCACATGGTTTAGAGCCGATTGATTGGCAGGTTTAAATAAGATGAAAGGCCGTCTGAAAGCAGATTTTCAGACGGCCTTATGATTTAGTCTCAAATCGAATATTCAATTAGTTCGTTTTGAGAAAAGACATAAACCTGTTTCGGAATCAGCTTCAATTCTTTGCCTTCGGCGATTTGGTAACGCGCGGCATCGCTGCCAGCCAGCGTGATATGTACGTCCTGTTTGTCGTGTTTGACCAAAATATGCGTCAATGCGCCGACGGCGTGGATTTTTTCGATTTTGGCACGAATCATCGGTGTTTCGTTTTCGGCGGCCAGCTGCCATTCGTGCGGACGGATGTAGCCGATGGCGGTTTGTTCCTGCCATTTGTAGTGTGCGTCCAATTTCCATGCGAAGCCGTTGTAATGCCAGATGCCTTTTTCAATTCTGCCTTCAAAAGCGTCGGTTTCGCCGAGGAACTCGGTGACGAAGGCGTTTTCGGGTTTGCGGTAAATGGCTTCGGCGCTGCCGGTTTGTTCGATTTGGCCGTGGTTCATGACGACGATTTCGTCGGAAACTTCGAGGGCTTCTTCTTGGTCGTGCGTGACCAAAATACTGGTTACGCCAAGGTTGTGATGAATGTCGCGCAGCCAGGTGCGTAATTCTTTGCGCACTTTGGCATCCAACGCGCCGAAGGGTTCGTCCAAAAGCAGGAGTTTGGGTTCGACCGCAAGGGCGCGGGCGAGGGCGATGCGTTGGCGTTGGCCGCCGGAGAGTTGGTGCGGATAGGATTTGGCGAGGTGGGAGAGCTGCACGAGTTTCAGCAATTCTTCGACTTTGGCTCGGATTTGTTCTTTGGACGGACGTTCGGACTTGGGCAATACGGTCAAACCGAAAGCAACGTTGTCAAACACGTTCATGTGGCGGAAAAGGGCGTAGTGTTGGAACACGAAACCGACTTTGCGCTCGCGCACATGCTTGGCAGTAACGTCTTGGCCGTCAAAGAGAATTTGGCCGCCGTCGGCGTTTTCCAGTCCGGCGATAATGCGCAGGAGCGTGGTTTTGCCGCAGCCGGATGGGCCGAGCAGGGAAACGAGTTTGCCGGTGGGGACGTTGAGGTTGATGTTTTTCAGCGCGTGGAAACTGCCGAAGTGTTTGTTTAAGTTTTGAATAGTGATGCTCATGCTGCGTTCCTTTCGGCGGCGGCGAGTTTTTTATCTTGTAATTTGGTAATGATGTTTTGCACCAGCAAGGTGGCCAAGGCTAAAAGTGCCAATACGCCGGAGAGGGCGAATGCGCCGGTGAAGTTGTATTCGTTGTAGAAGATTTCGACTAAAAGCGGGATGGTGTTGGTTTCGCCGCGAATGTGCCCCGATACCACGCTGACTGCGCCGAATTCGCCCATCGCGCGGGCGTTGGTAAGAATGATGCCGTAGAGCAGCGCCCATTTGATGTTGGGCAGGGTAACGCGCCAAAACATCTGCCAGCCGTTTGCGCCGAGTATCAGCGCGGCTTGTTCTTCGCTGTCGCCCTGCGCCTGCATCAGTGGGATGATTTCGCGTGCGACAAAGGGGAAGGTAACGAACAGTGTCGCCAAAATAATGCCGGGGATGGCGAAGATAATCTGTATGCCTTGCGTTTCGAGCCAGCCGCCCAACGCCGTGTGCGCACCGAACAATAAGACGAACATCAAACCGGCCACCACGGGCGACACGGAAAACGGCAAATCGAGCAAGGTAGTTAGCAACTGCTTGCCGCGAAAATCAAAACGGGTCAGCAACCATGCCATCGCCACGCCCAATACGGCATTGACGGGAACGACAATCAGCGCGGTAATCAGCGTCAATTTGATGGCAGACCAAGCTTCGGGATCGGTTAGTGATTGCAGGTACAAATCCCAACCGCCTTTTAAGGCTTCATAGAATACGGCAACCAAAGGCACGACCAGCATCAGCAGCAGAAAGCCCAAGGAGGTAGCGGTCAGCAATACGCGCAGCCAACGCGGTTCGCTCAAATTTGGATTGGTGGAATGGGTTTTCATGGTAGGGTAGTCTCGATTTATTCTTGTATCTGTTTGGGCCGTCTGAAAAATGTTTGTTCTGATGTTTCAGACGGCCTGTTGTTTGTTAAACCCTCGCTCCGGCGCGGCGGCTTAAAGTCCATTGCATAATGTTTAAAATCAGCAGGATGACAAACGAAATCATCAGCATAAACAGGGCAACGGCAGATGCGCCCTGAGCATCGTATTGCTCCAGTTTGCCGGTAATAATCAAGGGCAGGATTTCAGACACCATTGGAATATTGCCTGCGATAAAGATGACCGAGCCGTATTCGCCGGTAGAGCGGGCAAACATCATGCCTGCACCGGTCAGAAGTGCCGGTGTGATTTCAGGCAAAAGGACACGGCGGAACGTAGTCCAACGGCTTGCGCCCAAAGTTGCCGCCGCTTCTTCATATTCGCCCGACAATTCTTCCAATACCGGCTGCACGGCGCGGACGATAAAGGGCAGGCTGACGACAATCAGCGCAATCCAGATGCCGGTAGGCGTAAAGGCAATTTTGATGCCCAAAGGCTCGAAAAAACGACCTATCCAGCCATTGGGGGCGTATAGGGTTGCCAACGCAATGCCTGTTACCGCTGTCGGCAGCGCAAACGGCAAATCGACCAAAGCGTTTACCAACCCTTTGCCCGGAAATTCATAGCGCACCAATACCCAGGCGACCAACGTGCCGAACACGATATTGGTTAACATCGCATAAAACGACATCCGCAAGCTCAGCCAGACGGCCGCCAAGACATTGGGTTCGGTAATCGTGTTCCAAAATCCGCTCCAGCCGATTTCTGCTGCTTTGGCCGCCATCATCGCAAACGGCAAAACCACCAAAAGCGACAGGCATAAAACCGTCAAACCCAAACTGAGCTTGAAACCCGGCAATACAGAAGGCGTTTTGAGTAACAACATAATGGCAACCGTCAGAATTTAATACACGCTTACTTTAACAAGGCCGTCTGAAAACTGGAAAGAATGCTTTGTTTGGTATAAAGACGATTTTGTTATATTGAAGACATGAAAAGGCCGTCTGAAAACCAAATTTCAGACGGCCTTGCTGGAGTGGTAAGGATCAATAGGCAACAGGATCTTGATATGCAGGCTGGCGTTGCTCCGCGTCATAGTTTTCCTGAGCCGAGCGGACGGCTTTTTCCAAACCCTTGATCCGTTCGAGATAGCGGGTATAGTTACGCTCATTGCCATAACGCACTTTTTTGCCTTCTTCCAAATTTTTCTTGGCGGTATCCAAAGCACGCTTGGCTGCGCCGACGTCAACTGGATTGACCGGGGTGACAGCTTCTTCCGCCTGCTCGGCTTTGCTTGGGGAAGTCGGCGTTGCCGGTGTTGAAACAGGCGCAGAAGTATATACGGACGGTTTGCCGATATTGCTGGCTTTGCAGTTTTTGCCGCCGGCTTGGGTATAGACTTTACGACCTGCAGAATCGGTACATTCAAAAATGGGCGCGGCGGAAATCGCAGTTGTCAAAGCGAGCAGTAATGTGCTGATCCAGAGTTTGTTCATTTTTTATTTTTCCTTAAAACCATTTCCACCAAACAAACAAAGCCGCAATCATGATGATGTTGGCGAAGAGGATGGGTTTCCACTGTCTGGGCGCGCGCCGCAATTCGGCGCCAGATCGCGTGCGGCGGATATAGAAAAACGGGCTGAGCAGCATGGAAGCGGCACATACCAAAATAATCACGGCGTAATAGATTTTGTGCGTTTCCATATCGTTTCTCCGTTTCAGACGGCCTGAAATGCTGACTACAACGCATTTTTGTGTGAAGCGCTGCCTGTTTTCATCTTAACATCGAAATTGGGCACATTCGCCATGGCCTCAATCCTGAGGTCTTTGCAAAAATATGCTACAATCGCGTCCGATTATAACATTCTATTTATAAAGGTTTTACGAATAATGATTTCTACCAACGGCATCACCATGCAGTTCGGCGCAAAGCCGCTGTTTGAAAACGTATCCGTCAAATTCGGCGAAGGCAACCGTTACGGCTTGATCGGCGCCAACGGTTCGGGCAAGTCCACTTTCATGAAAATCCTCGGCGGCGATTTGGAACAGACTGCTGGCGAAGTGGCGATTGAAAACGGCGTGCGTTTGGGTAAATTGCGCCAAGACCAGTTTGCCTACGAAGACATGCGCGTACTGGACGTGGTGATGATGGGGCACACCGAAATGTGGGCGGCAATGACCGAACGCGACGCGATTTACGCCAACCCCGAAGCCACCGAAGACGACTACATGAAAGCCGCCGAACTGGAAGCCAAGTTCGCCGAATACGACGGCTACACCGCAGAAGCGCGCGCTGCCGAATTGTTGAGCGGCGTGGGTATTTCCGAAGATTTGCACAATACGACCATGGCAGAAGTTGCCCCGGGTTTCAAACTGCGCGTATTGCTGGCGCAAGCCCTGTTCTCCAAACCAGATGTATTGCTCTTGGACGAACCGACCAATAACTTGGACATTAATACCATCCGCTGGTTGGAAGGCGTGTTGAACCAATACGATTCCACCATGATTATTATTTCGCACGACCGTCACTTCTTGAACGAAGTCTGCACCCACATGGCGGATTTGGACTACAACACCATCACCATCTATCCGGGCAACTACGACGACTATATGCTCGCTTCCGCCCAATCGCGTGAACGCGCCCTGAAAGACAATGCCAAAGCCAAAGAGAAACTGCAAGAGCTGCAAGAGTTTGTCGCACGCTTCTCTGCCAACAAATCCAAAGCCCGTCAGGCAACCAGCCGTCTGAAACAGGCAGACAAAATCAAATCGGAGATGGTCGAAGTCAAACCTTCTACCCGTCAAAACCCATATATCCGTTTTGAAGCCGACGAAAAAGCCAAATTGCACCGTCAGGCTGTGGAAGTTGAAAAACTGGCCAAACGTTTTGAAACCCAATTATTTAAAAACCTGAACTTCATCCTTGAAGCAGGACAACGCCTTGCCATCATTGGCCCCAACGGTGCGGGTAAATCCACCCTGCTGAAACTCCTCGCCGGCGCGTTCAACCCTGAATACGCCGAAGGCATCGCCCCCGACGCAGGCACCATCAAATGGGCGGAAAAAGCCAGTGTCGGCTACTACCCGCAAGACCATGAAAACGACTTCGACGTCGATATGGATCTGAGCGAATGGATGCGTCAATGGGGTCAGGAAGGTGATGACGAGCAAGTCATCCGCGGCACTTTGGGCCGCTTGCTCTTCGGCAGCAACGATGTTGTGAAAAAAGTTAAGGTTCTCTCCGGTGGTGAGAAAGGCCGTATGCTTTACGGCAAACTGTTGCTGTTGAAACCCAATGTTTTGGTCATGGACGAACCGACCAACCACATGGACATGGAAAGCATCGAATCTTTGAACATGGCGCTGGAAAAATACAACGGCACGCTGATTTTCGTATCGCATGACCGTCAGTTTGTATCTTCATTGGCTACCCAAATCATCGAATTGGATGGCAAAGGCGGATATGAACACTACTTGGGCGATTACGAAAGCTATCTGGAGAAAAAAGGTTTGGCTTAAATCTTTACTAACGATCTAATAAGGCATTGAGATGCCGTCTGAAAATTTCTATATTTTCAGACGGCATTTTCTTTTCAAAATTAAACAATGGTATATTGAACTTTTATGCCAAAATTATGACTAATAAAAGCTTTTTGCAAAAGAATAATTCAATATTACGACATTTTTGAAGGAATATATTAAATGGTAAACATTAAAACAGCAGTGCCCGATGCCTCTCAATATGGTGCCAAACTTGGCTATACGACTTATGAGACAGAACAAGGCAAGTTGAAGAACGGTATCGTTGAGAACCAGTCTTCTTCTAAAGAAGCAGATCGCGCAACTGCCCGTGAAGCAAGCGGTCAGGCATATGTCGATTTGCCGACCAATGCTTCAGTTTCATTTGTTGCACAAGCAGAAGCCAATGCCGTAACCATCCGTTATACCGTTCCTGACGGTGAAAGCGGTAAAGTTGAAGTCAAAGTCAATAATACAGTGATCGGTACTTTGGATTTGTCTTCCAAATCTAACTGGCAATATTTGGATAACTATACATATCATCCGAATGACGATATTAAAGTTCATGATACGCCTGCGGCAGATAGGCTTGCCCGCTTCCAATTTGACGAAGTCAGCCAATTATTTAAAGATGCCCATATCAATAAAGGAGATACAGTTACCATCACTAATCTCGACAGCACGCCTGTAGGCATTGACTTGATTGATTTGGAAAAGGCACCGGACGCCATTAGACAGCCTGAAAACAGTATCAACATTACTGATGTCAATTTTGGTGCAATTGCCAATGACGGCTCGGATGATTACCAGGCGTTTATGAAAGCGGTAGAAGCTGCAAAAAATACAGAACATAAGACTGTTTATATCCCCGAAGGCCAATTTGATTTTTCACGCCCAATTTCTCTTTATGTTCCTGATGGTATTAAGATTACCGGTGCAGGGCAATGGCACACCAAGTTACATTTTTTGAATACAGAAGCTGCTGAATATGATAAAAAGGGTAATTATGTCAAAGGTGGTGGCGGTATTGATTTCGTATCTGGTAGTAACAATATAGATTTTGGTAATCTCTCTATGGATTCAAATCTAAACTCAAGATATGCTGAGAAAGCCAATTACAAAGGTATATCCGGCACTTTAGGTACTGGCTCTTCTATTCACGATATCAAAATCGAACATTTTGAAGCTGGCGTATGGATTGGAGATTATTCTCAAAACAAACCTTTAAATTACACTGATGGTTTGACTATTTCTAATGCCACTATTCGCAATAACTTGGCAGATGGTGTTAACTTTGCCCAAGGTACCAGCAATTCCACCGTTATCAATTCCAATATCCGTGGCAATGGTGATGATAACTTAGCGACATGGTCAAGCCATCATGAGAATACCAATGCCCATGTTGCTGAAAATAACCGCTTTTTGAATAATACCGTTGAATTAGGCTGGCGTGCAGCAGGTATTGGTATCTTTGGCGGTAAAGGTCATGAAGTAGCCAATAACCTTATCAAAGATAATGCTAATTGGAGTGGCGTACGAGTTAATACTGTATTTAGTGGCCATAATTTTGATCTTAACGATCCAGGCATTAACATTCATAATAATTTATTTGTTAGTAATGGTACTAATACCGATGCTTATGGTCGCATTAAAGGTTCTATTGATTTAGAAGAGGGCCGAGACTATGAAGATAAGATTCATAATATGCCACTAAGAGGAGAACTAAATAATATTAGAATTGAAGGAAATACGATTATTGATAATTTATCGAAACGAGACATTACAACAATTCGTAATACCATACCTGATGATCTTAATACATCAATAAATGATACTACAGTTTTTATTAATGCAAATGATGCAGTTAGTAGAAATAATACAGTAGCGAGTGATGCAGACCATGTTACAACATCTGTTTATGAAGAAAAACGCTATGTCATTGATAAATCATATATTCATGGTAATACTCCTGGATATGAAACTGTAACTGTAACTAATATTAAAGGTACACAAGCGGATGATCATATCGATGGTACGAGTGGTATTGACAGAATTGATGGTAAAAATGGTAATGACACTATCTATGCCTGGGGAGGTGATGACATCATTACTATTACAGGAAATGGCAACAATTCTATCAGTGGCGGCGATGGTAATGACCGTATCAGAGGCGGTTTGGGCCATGATATGATTAACGGCGATTCAGGTAATGACATCATTTCCGGTTATGATGGAGACGATCGTCTCAATGGCGGTATGGGTAATGACTCTGTCTATGGGGGAAATGGTAATGATACCCTATGGGGAGAAAGTGGCGATGACTATTTGAATGGTGGTGATGGCGACGACGTTTTGTTTGGCGGACAAGGAACCGATTACTTGGTAGGCGGCAAGGGTGCCGATACTTATGTTTTCAGTCTTGAAGAAGGTAAGGATACGATTGTCGATAATGTGGGCGAACATAATGCGTTGCAATTCGGCCAAAATATCTCTGTTAATGACCTACATATTGATGCCATCACTGATGTTCGAGGCAATACCGATTGGAAAATTACCATTAAGAGATCAGAAGGGGACAGTATTACCATCAATGACCAATTCGTTTCTGGTAAAACTGATGCTGTGATTGATACCTTCCGTTTCGATGAAGGTACATTGAGCCTGCAAGAGTTGATGGGGAGATTGTCAGGCAACGGCAATATCAATAATTTGTCAGACGTCAATACACATACTGAGCGCATGAGCTACTCGTCTGTCGATACGGCTGATGTTCATGATGACACAGCATCTACCGCCAATGCTGGAATTATCTAATTAGCTGTCTTTTAGGCTGAATAAAGGCCGTCTGAAATCTAGAAAATAGGTTTCAGACGGCCTTTATTTATGTTTTGATAGAAAGAGGATTAACTGAATAAACCTTTAAACCACAACACAATCGCGTCCCACATACGGCGCAACCAGCTGCCTTCTTCCACGCCGGTCAGGGCGACGACGTCTTTTTCGGCAATGATTTTGCCGTCTTTCATAACTTTCAGTTTGCCCAATACTTGGCCTTTTTCAATTGGGGCGAGGACGGGCTGAAGCGTTTCTAAGATAGGTTTGACGTTTTTGCCGGTATCGTGGGGAATGGTAATGTAAACATCGTCCAAGAAACCGATATCTACGGCTTTGGTGCTGCCTTTGTAAACTTTGACTTGGGAAATCACTTCTCCGCCGTTGTACAGTTTAGGCGTATCAAATGCCTGCAATGACCAGTTGAGCAGTTTGCTGCTTTCGCTGGCGCGCGCTTCGGTGGATTCGGCACCGGCAAGAATGGAAACAATACGGCGGTTGTTGCGTTTGCTGGAAGCGGCAAGATGGTAGCCTGCGCCTTCGCTATAGCCGGTTTTCAAACCATCGATACTGCTGTCGCGATAGAGCAGGAGATTGCGGTTGGGCTGCTCAATGTTATTGTATTTGAAAGATTTGTTTGCAAACAAAGGATAATATTTCGGATAGTCATTAATGAGCGCGGCTGCCAAGATGGCAAGGTCGCCAACGGTTGAAACATGGCCGTTAGAAGAAATACCGGTCGGATTGTTGAAGTGGGTGTGCTTCATGCCCAAGCGTTTGGCTTCTTCATTCATTTGTTTGACGAATTCGTCGATAGAGCCGTTGCCAATGGCTTCGGCAAGGGTAATGGCGGCATCGTTGGCCGATTGGATGGTTGTACCCTTAATCAAGGAGCTGACGCTGACAGGAACTTTGGGATCGAGGAACATGCGCGAACCTTCGACTTTCCATGCAGCATTGGAAACGGTCAGCATTTGGCTTGCTTCAAGTGTACCGTTTTCCAGTGCTTTAAAGGCAAGGTAGGCGGTCATCATTTGCGTTAACGCGGCAGGCTCGATAGGCGTGTCGGCATTGTTGGATGCCAAGGTTTGCTTGCTGTGCAGGTCGGTAACGATATAGGCAGTCGCCGCAATTTCCGGCGGCGTTGTCGGGCTGTTGATGCTGTGCAGCAGCGGCTGCGTTTGAGCCTCGCCTTGTACGGCAGGTGCGGATGCAACTGGGTTGGCAGCGAGGGTAGGAGTATTCAAGAGGGCAGCAAAAATTAAGCTAAGTAGCGTTTTTTTCATCATTGTTTGTAAATTTGAATATGAGTGGACACTGTTATGAGGCAAACAGTTTGGCATACTAAATAGATATTAAGCGGACATTATACCGTCTCATTTAGGCTTTGCTAAGATTTTTCTTGCCTTCAGACGGCCTCAGGGGTATGGTTTTAACTTTTTCCTCTGGTCGATTTGACCGAATTGCAATTTATTTCCGAACACTAAAAATACCATGAACCATTCCCTTCCTCTTTCTGATTATCTAACCCGTATTTTGACCGCTTCCGTTTATGATGTAGCCGTAGAAACGCCTTTGGATTTGGCACGCAGTTTGTCAGGCCGTCTGAACAATCAGGTTTTGCTCAAACGTGAAGATTTGCAGCCGGTGTTTTCGTTCAAAATACGCGGCGCGTACAACAAAATGGCGAAGCTGCCGAAAGAAGCCTTAGATTGCGGCGTGATTGCAGCCAGCGCGGGCAACCATGCGCAGGGTGTGGCTTTATCGGCGCAATATTTGGGTTGCCGCGCCGTCATTGTGATGCCGGAAACAACGCCTAAAATCAAAATCGATGCGGTCAAGAGCCGAGGTGGCGAAGTGGTATTGAAAGGCGTGTCTTATAACGACGCCTATGATTATGCGATGGAGTTGGCAGAAAAGGAAAAACTGACTTATATCGCGCCGTTTGATGATCCTGACGTAATTGCCGGTCAGGGAACCATCGGCATGGAAATTCTCCGTCAACACCGCAATATCAATGCGATTTTCGTTCCGATTGGCGGCGGCGGTTTGGCAGCAGGCGTAGCGGCGTTTATCAAACAAGTTTGTCCTGAAATTAAAGTGATTGGCGTGCAAACCGATGATTCTTGCTGTATGAAGCAATCGGTTGAGGCTGGGGAAATCGTACATTTGAAAGATGTCGGCCTGTTTTCAGACGGCACGGCGGTCAAGGTTGTCGGTGATGAAACCTTCCGCCTGTGTAAAGAGCTGCTGGACGAGATTATTACGGTCAATACGGATATGTTGTGCGGCGCAATTAAAGATATTTTTGACGATACGCGCAGCATTACCGAGCCTGCGGGCGCATTGGCACTTGCCGGCCTAAAGGCTTACGTTGCGAAAAACAATATTCAAGGTCAAAACTTGGTTGCCGTCACCAGTGGCGCCAATATGAACTTCCACCGCTTACGCCACGTTTCGGAGCGCAGTGAGCTGGGCGAGGGCAACGAAGGTATTTTCGCCGTTACCATTCCCGAAGAAAAGGGCAGCTTCCTGAAGTTTATCAATTTGCTGGGAAGCCGGAACATTACTGAGTTCAACTATCGCTACGGCAACGACAACAATGCTCATATCTTTGTCGGCTTGCAAACTGCCGGTGCGCAAGACTTGGCCGTCATCAGCGCACAACTGACTGAAGCAGGCTTGCCCAATGTCGATTTGACCAATGATGAAATCGCCAAAATCCATATCCGTTACATGGTTGGCGGCCGTACGGAAAAAGTAGCCAACGAACGTTTGGTCAGCTTTGAATTTCCTGAGCGCCCGGGTGCGTTGTCCCGTTTCTTGAACCATATGCGTGCCGAATGGAATATTACCTTGTTCCATTACCGCAACCATGGCGCAGACTATGGCCGTATTTTGGTCGGTATCGATGTGCCGGAAAGCGACAATGAGGCTTTTGCCGACTTCTTGGATAGCTTGGGTTATGTCTATAAAGAGGAAACCGACAATCCGGCCTATAAACTTTTCTTGGCTTAATCAGTAAGATAAAAGGCCGTCTGAAATTTTTCAGACGGCCTTTTGTTTTATATTTTGCTTTATTTTTTACGGAACACCAAGTCCCAAACGCCATGACCCAATCGCTTGCCTCGGGTTTCAAACTTGGTTTCAGGACGATAATCAGGCGTAGGGGCGTAATCGGTAGCCGTGTTTTGCAAAGAGTCGAAACTGCTCAAAACTTCCAGCATTTGCACGGCGTATTCTTCCCAATCGGTCGCCATGTGGACATAGCCGCCGCTTTTGATTTTGGGCAGCAGCTTTTCAACAAACGGCACTTGTACCAAGCGGCGTTTGTTGTGGCGTTTTTTGTGCCAAGGGTCGGGGAAGAAAATATGAATACCGTCTAAAGAATCGTCTTCCAGCATTTTTTCCACCACTTCCACCGCATCATGACGCATCACGCGGATATTGGAAATGTGTTCTTCCTCGATCAGCTTCAAGATATTACCGACGCCCGGGCCGTGAACATCAATCGCTAAAAAGTCGGTATCGGGCAGACGTTTGGCAATTTCCACCGTTGCGACGCCCATACCGAAACCGATTTCCAAAACTTTAGGGTTGTCCCGTCCAAAAGTGCGGTTCAAATCTAAAGGGGCTTCTTGGAAGTCCACACCGAATTGCGGCCACATGGTATCGATGGCGCGCTGTTGGGCCGCGGTCATATGGCCTTGGCGTAAGACGAAACTGCGGATGCTGCGTTTGTGTTCTTCAGGAACGGTATTTTCGGGCGTATTTTCTGGAATGTTTTCAGACATATCGTTTAAAATCATTGAAAAATCAAATAAAAAGGCCGTCTGAAAAAATCAGACAACCCTGCTTACAAATCGGCGTGATTATAGCGAATAAACGCTCTTCCCGAAACCTTTTAAAAAGGAGGTTTCAGACGGCCTTTTTAAGACAATTCCGGTTGCGGTACTTTGTGTTGCACCGCATAAACCGCAGCTTGAACGCGGCTGCTTAGATTCAGCTTGCGCAACAGGTTCTGCACATGCACTTTGACGGTTGACTCAGCCAAGTTTAAATGGCGTGCAATGATTTTATTGCTGTGTCCTGCGGCAAGGTAGCCCAAGATTTCCATTTCGCGCGGGGTCAGCTGCGCCAGCAGGTGGTCGGAGCGTGAAGGAGAAGGGGAAATCAGCGATTGCACCAAGCGGCTGGTCATTTCAGGGGAGAATACATTGTCTCCGTCGACGGCTTTGCGGATGCTTTCCAAGAGGAAGTCGGCGTTGATGTTTTTCAGCAAAAAGCCTTTTGCCCCCACACGCATACATTCGGTCAAGTCGTCACTGTCTTCGGAAACAGTCAGCATGATGACGGTCAGTTGCGGATTGATGCTCAGAATTTGAGCCAGTGCTTCGCGGCCGTTCATAACCGGCATATCCAAGTCCAGCAAAACTACGTCAGGCTTGAGCTGTTCGACCATTTTTACGCCGGCCAGGCCGTCTGAAGCTTCGCCGACGACTTCAAAATCAGGCTGGCGGGAGAGTAGGGCTTTGATGCCGCTGCGAAATAGGGTGTGGTCGTCAATAAGGGTAATTTTAATCGTCATGATGCTGTTCTCATTTGTTGCGGCAAAGTCAGCATAACCGCCGTACCTTGCCCAATCTGCGATGTAATGGCCAATTCTGCGTTAATCCGTTGGGCCCGTTCCTGCATAATGCCCAAGCCGACATGTTCGCCTGAAGGCCGGTTTGATAGGTGTTCTTTATTAAAGCCTGCGCCGTCGTCCCGAATCGTCATGACAAAATCGCCGTGGTTGGCAATTTCGACGCTGACATGTTGCGCACGCGCGTGCTTCCGGATATTGGACAGGCTTTCCTGCAAGATGAAGATGATCTGCAAATGCTCATCATAATTCAAAGCCTGCCCATCGTCCTGCCATTTTAAATCAACTGGAATACCGGTTTGTCGTTCAAAACGCGCCAGCAGCGATTCTACCGCTTCAGGGAAATCTTTATTACTGATTTTGGTGCGGAAATTCATCAGAAGCTCGCGGACGTCTTCATAGCATTCCTGCACGCCGTCTTTAATGAAGCTGATGTTTTCTTCAGCCTGCTCGCGTTGGTTTGA
This sequence comes from Neisseria sp. 20925_1_37, assembly GCF_041433255.1. Lineage (NCBI taxonomy): Bacteria > Pseudomonadati > Pseudomonadota > Betaproteobacteria > Neisseriales > Neisseriaceae > Neisseria > Neisseria sp. 20925_1_37. The sequence goes on from NZ_JAPWBC010000008.1 coordinate 88,353, forward strand.
AGCAAACGCGCTTTCCAACATTTGCACCTGCAAATTCAAAAAGGTCAGGGCTTGTGCAATGCTGTCATGCAAACCTTGTGCAATCAAGTTGCGCTCCTGCAAGACGGCAAGCAGGCGGCGTTCTTGTTCCATGCGGTTGTTGGCGATGGAAATCCCCAGCTGCCCGCTTAAAGTCTGCAATAATTTTTCGTCTTGCTCATTGGGCATATGGCCGTCTGAAAAATACAGGGCCAATACACCGAGCTGTTCGTCTTGGTAAACGATTGGGAATTCTACATGATTTCCCTCTTCGGTTTCACCGACACTTGCCGCCAAGTCAGAGCGTTTGCGTTCTTCATCGGAAAGATATACCGTACCGCCCAAAGCGGAAAACGCCGGCAGAATCTGAGCCAAAAATTCTTCTGCGGCCTGTTGCGGCGTAAAGGTTTGGTGCAGGTTGCGCGTAGTCTGGTAGAGCAGGGTCAAGTCACGGTTTTGCCGAGCCAAGTCTTGGGTTTGTTGGGCAACCTGTCCTTCTAAATCCGTATAAAGCGTTTTCAGACGGCGGCTCATTTGGTTGAAGCCCTTGCTGACTTGGGCGAATTCACGAATTTGGTCTGTATCGATTTGCACCCCGAAACGACCTTCGCTGATGGTTTCTACCCCGTCGCGCAATTTTTCCAGCGGCCGGATGATCCACGAATAATGCCAAACAATCATCAAGCCGGCAGCCACTAAAATCATCAACATCATCGCCATTTGAAAACGGCGCAGCCACAAAGTATTTTGCTCGTTGGCGTTTTCCATCGCTTGTAAAAACAGCTCGATATTGCCGGCAAAACGGTATAGGCCGATTTGGGTCGGCCGCTCGTAATGTTGCAAAGAAGGCTTGATGTTGGATTCCCAATCAATCAACAGCATCGATTGAATCAAATCGTAAGCCAGCGGCATTTGTGACGGAATCAGCGGATGAATGGCATCGCTTTGCGTTACATTGGCCAGCGTACGTTCAAATTCTTTAATTTGGTTGTCAATTTGAGCATTGGGCGTACGGACGCTTGCCATATAAGCCAAGCGATACACCTGCATTTTCAAGCTGCCCGCATCTTCAATCGTTTTAGCCGCGCTTTCCAAACGCCAAGAAAGCAACAGGGTAAAGGCAATTGATAAAAAAGCTGAGCCGACCCATAACACAGTCAGTAGTTTTAAACGCGAGGACAGGCTCAGGCCGTCTGAAGATCCGGAGAATAAACGCATAAAGCACGCAGGAAGACTAATCCGATAATCTTATAAAAATATCATTCTTTCGGCCTATAAACAACCTGTCTAAAATAATTGTATGGTTATGATAAGAAAAAACAGGGGTTTAATGTAAAATCATGTTATGATAAAATTCATCTTAAGTGAATTAAATCACAAAATCAGGTTTCAGACGGCCTGAAGCCTTAAAAACTTATTCCATAAATACAACATCGCGAATAACACTTACACACTCTGCTTTGCAAAGGACTACCAAAATGAAAATTTTTGCACTGATATTGGCCGGCGGGCAGGGAAGCCGGATGGGAGGTGTCGATAAAGGGTTGGTGCAGTGGCACAACAAAGCCTTGATAGACCACGTTATCGAAAAAATCCGCCCGCAAGTCAGTCATATCGCCATCAGTGCCAACCGCAATCTCGAATCCTACGCCCAACGTAGCGCGCACGTTTTCTCGGATGCACGCCAATGGCAGCATTACGGTCCTTTAGCCGCCTTATGTACTGCCGCCAACGATTTACAAATTGCCACTGCCGATTGGCTGCTTATCGTATCCTGCGATATGCCACGTTTGCCGGAAAACTTGGTTTTCCAGTTTGAGACTATCGCCAAACGCACGCCGTTGTGCAATGCATTTTACGTTGAAACCCCGTCCAGACCGCATTACAGCGTGATGTTTATCCGTCCGCAAATCCTGCAAAGCACCGTGCCATACCTTTATTCAGGAATGCGTAGCATCCGCGGCTGGCTACAGCAACAGCGCGCGCGGGTTGTCCATTTCCCTCATGAGCAGGATTTTATCAGCTACAACACGGAAAACGATTTGGCCCAGCCTTTGTAGCTGGGTAGGTAGAAGCAATAAGCTTCTGATGAACTGAATTGTTTTGCAATAAAGTATTTTATAAAAGCTCTAGGCCGTCTGAACAACAGACGGCCTTTGTTTTGTCATTTTAAAGTTAAATGAATTATAGGCAACCAGCAAAGTTTTCTGCTGCCAATGGTTCCCTGCCTAGTAAAGCTGCAAAATCAGAATAGTCAGCACATGAGCCTTGCTTGAGTAGGGCAAAGCTGTCGTGGCTAATAATGCCGTTGCTGAGGATGTTTGCCAACGGCAGCGCTGGGTCAATCAGTTGCAGGGAAATAGGCAGAATACGTTGCGGCGGTTTATGGTGCAGGGTTTGACGGATGGTGGTCAGGTATTCCGCCAAGGTTAGCGTTTGGCTGCTGGTCATATTGATGACGCTATGGTCGGTGTCGGTTTGGACGGCAAGTTTTGCCAAACCTTCGGCAACATCGGCAAGGTGTACAGGCTGCAAATGAAAGCGACCGGCTTCCGGTAAGGGAAGTAAAGGGAGGTGGGCTAGCTTGATGAATAGCTCGCAACTGGTTCCTCCACGTCCGTAAACAACGGATGGTCTGGCTATGGCAATCGGTATGCCGCTTTGGGTTATGGCATCATCGCCACGTCCTTTGCTGCCAACAAAGTTGATGGATTGAGATGGATCGGCACCCAGCGCGGATAGTTGCACCCAGCGTTTTATGCCTGCTGCTTTTGCCCATGCGGCGAGCTGTTTGGGCGTGTGGTGGTGCACGGTTTCAAGTATTTCGGCATGACGGCTCATGATGCCAATGCAGTTGATGAGAACGTCTTGCCCTTCCAATAAACGGCGTGCGGCGGTTTCGTCGGGATGAAGAAAATCGAAGGCGCGGCGGTCAGGTGTGCAAACTTGGTGACCTTGTTCTTTGAGGATTTGAACGGTACGGCTGCCGATAAAGCCGCTGCCTCCGAAAATGATGATGTTCATATGTTTTTCTTTATATTGTTGCTGAGGCCGTCTGAAAACCTTTAAATCGGTTTCATCACCATTAGGAAGTAAATCACGATAGTGGCGCAAAAGGCAGGATAGCCGAGTAATTCCCAGCGTCTAGCGTAACGCCAATAGGGTTCCGGAATGGTGTTTGCATTTTCTTTGTGCGCTTTTTCTGCAATTTTTGCCATGCGGATTTGCAGCCAAACAACAGGCAGCCAGCAAATGCCTGAAAAGATATATAAAGCCAGCGTCATCCATATCCAATTTTGTTCCAGCATGGTGGCAACAGTGTAGCCGCGTTCATACAGCATCCATAAGCCGGATAAGGGTTGGAAAATGACGGCGGGCGTGGTAAACCACCAATCTGCTTTGATGACCCAATGCGAGACGACCGACTGCGCGGCAACCGAACCGCTGCGGTTTGCCCAAAAGAGGTAAAACGCTGTACCAAAACCGGTGCCGACCATTAAGGTAGCCGAGATGATGTGCAGGGTTTTAACAATTAAATAAGTGTTCATTTTTTATCTCCTACGGATTGATACAGGAAAAATAAAGTAGCCATAATCGGCAGGTTTTTTACCAAAGGTGCAAATGGATGTGCCCACATTTCGGGTAACCTGAAGGCGATAATCAGGCTGTATGCCGCGACGGTTATCAATTGCAGCAGCCATACTGAGGAATGGGAACGAAGGCGGCTGAAGCATAAAAAAGCAAAACCGATATCCAATAGTGAAGCGGCGATTAATGTAGGCCATTGCAACGGATTGGGAATACCGACCGAGTGCAGCAAATCCAATGACATTTCAGGCATGAAAAACAGAGGTTGGGTACCGCTCCAGAGCCATAGCAGCCCCATCGAGTAAGACAGGTAGGCGGGTAGAGTGAGCGTAGTGTTGTTGGACATGCTGGTTTCCTATTTTGTTTTGGTTTAAATATATAATTAGTCTGTAATTTCTATAATTTCTGTTAAAAGAGAAATTATAGGGCAAAAAATTTTAAATAGGCTCCGGGATTGTTTCTTTGGGTGGGAAATCCATATCCAGTGATTCAAAATCTACCAAAGAACATCAAGCTTCAGATAAATATGCCCATGCAAGGCTGCTATGAGTATGTTTCTGTATCCTAAATAGGATTGGCTATGTTTATTGAGAACAAGTCCATTGCCATCATCGGAAAAATTTTTGTATTCCAGCGCCTATTTTCAAAATTTTTACCATGGTTGAAGTAGAAAGCTTCAGCATTTCATTTGCCCACACGGTCAGCGTACTAATGAAATCATGGGTTTGTTGGATTCGCTGCTTGGCAGTTTCATTTTCCTGACTAAATTCAGGGCTGTCGATCAGGCTTTGCAAAAATTGCCGCGTCGGTTCGATTTCACGCTGCATACGCACTTCTGCAATGGTACGGAACAAAGTCCAGACATCATCCGAAGTTTCAAAATGATCGCGCCTATCGCCCAGGATATGTACGGTATGTACCAGTCTCAGGTTTTGCAGCTCTTTAATGCTGTTACTGACATTGGAGCGCGCTACGCCAAGCGTTTCGGTGATTTCTTCGGCGTTCATCGGTCTTCCTAAGATGTAGAGCAGGGCATGAATTTGCGCAACGGTACGGTTGACCCCCCATTTGGTACCCATTTCGCCCCAATGGAGGATAAATTTTTCAGTGGTCGGATTTAGTTTCATAGTGATGGTATTCTATTTTTATCTTTTATTTCTGTCAATACAGAAATAAAGAAATTTTAGTGTATGAAGTAAAAATGTTCAGACGGCCTTTTAATGCATTTTTCTAAATACATCAATGGTACATCCAACTTTGTCAGCTATTATTTCCTATTAGTAAAAGATATTGTTAGTAAACCGGTATTTTTTGAATAAAAATTTATCCATACAATCTGCTGGATCAGATAACGAGGAGCAGAACATGAAAAAAATGCCTGTATTGTTTGTTGGGCATGGTAGTCCGATGAATGTATTGGATAAAGAAAACCCGTTCAATCAGAATTTCAGCCTAATTACGCAAAAGTTTGCCAAACCAAAAGCCATTTTGATGATTTCAGCGCATTGATACAGCAGCCGTTTGCAGGTGACATCAGGTAAACACCCTGAAATGATTTACGATTTCTACGGCTTTCTTGAAGAGCTCAGCCAAATGCAATATCCCGCACCCGGTTCGCCTGAGTTGGCGGAGCAAGTGAAGTCATTATTACAGCCGGAAAATGTCGAGCTGAACCCAACGCGTGGCTTTGATCATGGAACATGGGCGGTGTTGAAATTTTTCTATCCCGATGCCGATATTCCCGTAGTACAACTTAGCCTTAACCGTTTGCAATCAGCTGAATGGCATTTCAATTTAGCGAAAAAATTATCTGTCTTACGAAAACAAGGCGTGTTGATTATCGGCAGCGGCAATATTGTGCATAATCTAAGGGCGATAAGCTGGGAACATATCGATCAAATCGGTGCAGGGTATGACTGGGCGTTTGCGTTCCGTGAAACGGTCAATCAGGCAATTGCAACACGAGATAATGAAACTCTGGTGCATTATGAGCAGCTAGGCGAAAAGGCCGAGCTTTCTGTACCAACGCCGGATTATTACTTACCGTTGCTGTACATCATGGCATTACGCGAACCGCAAGACAAGATTACATTTTTCAATGATAAGTTGAGTGCAGGATTGCTCAGCATGACGTCAGTTTTGGTGGGGTAAAAAGGGAAAAATCTGAACAAAATGAACCATTCTTTATTTGTTCGAGCCACTTTGCAGATGGTACCAAGTTGTTTCAGACGGCATTTTATGTCTATATAAAAGCTACAACCTATATCGGAAAAGATGAGATTAAGCCTGTAAGTTTTAATGTAAACAATTTGGATAGAAAAAGTGGTTGGATTTTGAGGGCGATTTGAAAAGGCTTTGTAAATTGTAAAAGAAAGGGTTATCTGAATTCTAGACGGCCCTTAAAATATAAGGCCGTCTGAATATCAGACGGCCTTTTCTTTAATGAGCAAAAATTACTTGATGATTGAATCAATAAAATCATCAAAACCAGAACGATCCTGAGCAGGGCATTTTTTTAGGAAATTGCGTCGTGCGGTAATCGTATCGTGTCCATGTTTATGCTTGATAGAGTGGAACTTTTTCAAAGCAGATTGACATTCAGATGGTTGAGATGCCGGATTGACCAAGCACATAAGCGCTTCGCAAGCCAAACGCTCGTCACCCCCCATTTTCGGAGGATTGAGGGGATTGGCAGCCATAGTGGTAACTGAAGAAAAGCCCATTACCAAGGCAATAATTGTTGAAATGAATTTCATAATTTACTCTGTTATTGAATGGAGTTTGAAAGGGAAGTAGCTGAAATTTCAGACGGCCTTTGTCTATTAAAATCTAGGCATCGAACAGCCTTCTGAAGCAATAATTTTACATTGTGCTTTTTTATTCTTTTGACATTTTTTCAAGGCTTCATTTTCAGCAAGACCAGGAGCAGTTGATCCAAAAAAAAGCGTACCATTTTGATCTTGGGCAACGGCAAGACAACCATTTCGGACCCAAGCGTAAATTTTACACGGTTTATTTCTTCCCCCTTCTTCACAGGTTCTGATCGCTTGTCTTTTAGCAGCTGCAAGTGAATCCATATCGAGTGCCCCTCCTGATATGCCTGTTTTAGGATTAGCTGCCCAAGCCCCGTATTTTGAAGGGACATTGATATTAATGATTTCCGTAGGTCGTCTTTGTTGGCGGTAACTAGCCGAACCACAATTAGGGTTGTATCCGTATTGACACAAGCTAGGGTCATTCTGTAATGCACCTCTTGTTGCATCATAAGTAGGATCTGCTGCATAGATATTCAAGCTTGTCAGCCCTAACAATACAAAAAATAATTTTTTCATTTTAAGTCCAATTTGTTGGTTATTTGAACCTTTACACATCTACTATTGCAATAATACTAAGGTTTGTCATCTTTTTAACGCGGCTGACCAGGCTGTTTTATGGTATCAGTGGTTGTGCTTCCAGGTTGGCTGCCACCGGTTGTCCACATATTTCGTTGACTAGGTTCTATTCTTGCATCATTGGAAAGATCGTCAATTTTATTTTGAACATTATAATTAGCCCGTTGACTTGCCCCACCATCCAAATGCGGAGGAACTTCTTGGCGATTTCCATTGCCAATGACTGAGTAGGCGCTGAAACCAGCCATCATGCCGTTAAACCAGGCACCTGCCATAGGCGGTACGGTAATCAATAGGGTAGAAAGCATCAGACCCAAGCCCAACTGCTGGGTAACTGTCTGCATAATACCGCCGACGTTTCCACCGATCAGTGCCGAAGCAATATTGGATACGGCATCGGTAATGGCGATATTGCCTACTAGATCCATAGAGATTTCCGCCATGACGCCAAGCATCACGCTGGAAAAGATCGTTGCCAGCCCATAGTATAGCCATTTTTGAAACAGGGGGGCTGTTTTTTTGAACAGAAGGCATAAAATAAAGATGGGCGCAAAGCCGATAAAGAGAGCCATGGCGATGCGGAACATGATCAACATGGTACCCGCTACGATGGCAGGCCCTGCGGTACCGACGCCGACAAACCATCTTGCCTGTGTCACTTTCCCTTCGAGATATTCACTGTCGGCGGTATCGATACCGTCAAGTATACCCATCATGCTTTGGGTTGCCGTTAGGTTTTGGTCTATTCGGCAGCCAATGATGGATTTACTGTCTTGTGTCAGACACTTACTGCCGACATCGCTGTCGCCGGTCATGATTTGGGAAATGCCGTCTGAAAGAGTATCAGTCAGAACCCGTACGCTGAAATCGCCGCCGGCCGCTACACCCAGTGCAACGGCTACAATGAGGTAGGTCTTGCCGAGACCGTACACAAAGCCTTTCAGACCTTCCTGACTTCTACCGGTTGCAATCAGATAACCTTGGATCATTATCCATAAAGTCAATAAGGCGACGATAATGGTAAAAGCAAGTGTTAGGTTTTTAGACAATACATGTTCAGTAAAAAAGCTTATTCGTGCATAGATATAGTCACGAATACTGGAATAAAGGAGAAGATCCATCATGATGATGTTTTCCTGTTAAATAGTTTGGGTAAAGATAACATTAAAATTAGCGGAGTTTATAGCCAGTGCTGATGGCTCTTTTTTCTTTTGCCTCTTCGCGGATTTGTTTTACCTTTTTTTCTAAAAGGATAGAAGCTGATGCTTTAGTCAGGTTGTTGCTGTTTGAGCCAGAGAGTTGGTCTTTGGCCAAATTTACCCTTGCCCATTTGTATTGATCAAGCATTTGGTCGATAGATTTTATTGCCGATTGGTAATTTGTCAGTTTGATTTGCAACTGCTGCAATTTTGCGATGACTTCGGCTTCGGCAGAGGCTGCTGAATTACTTTGTCCTTGGGCATTGGAATTTTGTTTTTTGATCGAAGTGGCATTTATCTCCGAAAAAGTTTGGTTAATTTCTGTTTCCATTTTTCGTAGAAGCGTAAATTTTTGCTCTTCAAGAGTTACTGTACTCACACATAAATTTCTTGATGTTTGATTAGCAATTCTATTGCAGCGATCCTTACGCTTTTGGAACATTTTTTTGATTTCTCCTTCTTCTTTTTTATCGAGTAGCGCTTTCAATTCTGGAATCTGTTCCATTTGACTACGCACCCAATGTTTCAACTGGGTATCCCAGTTTTTCAACTGAGTTACCCAGTGGGCTATGGTAGTTGCACGATCCGCTGCATCCATGGCCCAGTTGATTGCATCTTGCATCATTTTAGCCCCATCAATAACAGGCAATACATATGAATTAGCTATCGGCATGGAAGTAAGCATTGTCGCCCCCACCAAAACTGAGGCGATTATCCGTTTTATTTTAGTTTTCATTACTATTCAATCTTTCTTCAAATTGGTTAATTTTAAAATATTTAAATTTTCTGTCTTAGGGTTGCCTGAAGAGTTACTGTCTTTAGATAACCCTATCTCATTTTTAGTCAAATCGGTTTAATCTGCATTACGCATCATATTAGTAGCCGACTTCTTGCCGGAACCTTTACGCTCATCGTAGAAGGTCTGTAACCAATCCTCCGGTCTTACCGCATCGATGCCAACACCAAGACGTTCGGCCGTTTTCTTGATGATGCCGTCCATGATGTCGATGTTGTCGGTACTGGCGGAGATAACTGCCAATTCATCGTCAAATCCGCGTAGGTTGAGCTGGCATACTGCGGAAGCATGACCCTGTTTGACCAAGAAGCAGCGGCTGCGCTCGTCCAGGCTTTTAATCACTTGGAACTCTGAGTCGGTCAGCTTCAGTCCATCGATGTAGTCTTTTTTATCTGCATTCGGATTTGGCAGCAGTATCATGGTAGCTGTCTGCTCAATCAGTGCTGCAGAAATATCGCTTTTGAGGGCGTCTTCCGGAGACTGGGTAGCGAAGATACCCATACCGTTTTGCTTACGGATGGTTTTTTGTTTGTTTTTGGCAAACTCTTTCAAACCTCCTTCGCCATCAAGGATTTTCCAGAATTCGTCCATGATGTAGATGAAGCGACGGCCATCGATAAGCTCTTCCATTCGATGAATAAGGTAGCCGATGACTGGATCGCGTACCTGAGGGTTTTCAATCACATCGGTGTAGTCGAAGCCGATAATATTGGCTCCACTGAAGTCGATTTTGTCCTGAGGGTTATCAAAGACCCAGCCGAGACTGTTCCCTCTAGTCCATTTGCGGATATTGGCATAGAGGGAATCGTCGCCTGTATTGGGCAGAGATTTTTGGAAGTTGGAAATACTACGCAGCGCCGGCGGAGTATCGAGCATGGCTCGGACGGCGCGCAGGACGTCGTCGTCTTCTGCAGCGGAATAGTGCGCCTTGCCACCCAACTGCTTCATAAGGCCACAGAGGAATTGGACATTTGCCTCTGTATTTTCGCATTGGAAGGGGTTAAAGCCAGTTGGCTGACCGCTTTCCAGCGCCATATAAGCACCGCCGCAAGCTCTGACAAAGATTTCGGCACCACGGTCTTTATCGAAGAAGAAGATGGTAGGCTTGGGATCGTACTTTTGTACCTGGCTGAGAAGGAAGTTGATAAGTGCCGTTTTACCGGTACCAGACTTACCAATAACCATGGTGTTGGCAATGGCTTTTTCTCCTTCGGAATCTTCGCCTTCGAGGGTTGCATGGAAGTTGAAATAGTAGGGCTGGCCATTGGTCGTCTGAAGAACGGTAACGCATTGCCCCCATGGATTGCCTTCACGTTTACCAGCGGCAAAGTTGTGAAGAGGACAAAGGCCCAAGAAATTTAACGATGAGAGATTGGCAATACGAGTGCGGTAGTTCCAGTTACCCGGAAGCTGGGCATAATATGCGGCGCAGACGGCCAAGTCTTCTTTGGTCGTTACGAAGCCTGCATTGGAAAGTTCGGCTCGAGCAGCGGCAATGTTTTGGGAAAGCTGCTCTTGGCTATCGGCGTAGATAGCAAGGCTAAAATGGTAGCCGCCAAGAACAAAATTGCCAGATGCGAGCTGATCCATTGCATGGTCGAGTTCTGCAATTTGGGTAAAGGATTTATCACCGGAAGAGATCATCATTCCACGGGTACGCTCAAGGGTTTTCATGGCGTCGTATCGGCTCATGGGGCTGAAACTATGAGTGATAACGTATTCGACATCCAAATATTTGAGCCCGTTAAGCACGCCGGGATAGGTGCCGTCAGGGTATTCTTTAAGGTTGAGTATGGCACCGTAGTGGTTTTTACCCTCAGGAGTACGGACGATATAGTCGCCAGTTTTGGCAGAAAAGAGATGCCGGCTAAGGGGTAAGTAGTTGTAAACAGGAGCAGGAAGTACAGGAACCGACTCATTAATGCGGTTAAGGATATAACCGAAAAGCTCGAGGGTTTCAGAGAATACAGTCCCGTTTTTACCTTCGTACATGCCAAGTCGGTATGGATGGTAGTCTTTGAGAACAGCCTCAAGGTTGGTTGCTAATTCGTTAAGTGTACCAATAGCTTGTTCCTGTTCGGCCTTCAGACGATCGATATTGCCTGATTTATCAACAAACTTTTTGCCGTCAACAACTGGGCGATAAATCATGGTCAAGTAAAGCTCGTTATTCATGAGCTTTTCTTTAGAAAGTTGGGAAAAATAGCGGTCGGAGAGGCTTTGATTGAAAGACTCTTGGAATTTTGGGCGCAAATCGATGCCGCGGTGGCGGCGAATGTCATGTACCCAGAAGGCAACATTGACATAGTCCGGAGCGCGTAAGGATTGGAGTAAACGATTAAATGTGTTGTGTTTGTGTTCGAGCTCCCATTCTTCTCGACCCACAAAAGGAAGGCCGGATAGATGCCATGTTGTCAGGTAATCTCCACCAGTGGTTTTGACAATGGTTGGGGAGACATGGGTGGAGAGGGATACGAATTGACTGATTGATGCGTCAGGAGTAAACATTTTATTTGTTTTTTTGTGTTGAAATCGTCCGACAGACAAAGATGTCTGTCGGATGTTTTGTTGTCATTGTTTGGGAGGATTGTTGCGGTATTCATTAGGCGAGAAGCACCATGTGTCAGGAAACTCCTCTCGGTTTCTGGCTTTAAGTCTAAATTTCAGACGTAAACCGAGAAAACGAAAAATCATATCATCCCGCTTTGCCATCTGCCTCATAATCAGGATGATGAAGGGAATAGTCAATAAAAAAAACATATTGAAGTACATTCCCATCAATAATCCTGAACCGGCCCCTATAAAGAAAGGTATATAGGGTACGCCGAGAAAGGTTGCCGGACGCGTACATCCTCGAAAAACGATGTTTTTCTGCATGGTGTGAATCAGGCAAAAAATTGCAATACTTGAAGCATTGCTGATGTTGTACCGGCAGAGCAAGAGTCTGCATTACCAACCAGCATTTTTGCGATTTGGCCGGCCGCACCAATCAGTACGCCACCAATTAAAATAGGAGCGACGTCAGAAATGCGTTTGTGTGCAAAAGCAATTTGGTAACCGGCAAAAATAATGGCGATGGTTACAACAGCAACGGACATTAAGTTCAATACGGTATGGATGTTTTTAATGAATTTACAGGCACCACCAGAAGCTGAAGTAAAATCATCAGCAGCCATACCTACAGTCGGTGCTAAAAATGCTGCAGCAACAAATGCTGCTGTAGCAACGTTTTCAGCGGTAAAGTGGGACTTTTTTTGAATCTGAGTGTTTTTCATTTGAAATTTCCTATGTTTATTACAGGTTGATGTGGAAAAAAACTATCTATCTAAAAGACTGCTGCGCTATCTTTATAAGTATTGCTTTTTGCTTGTGCAGTACTATTATCTTGCAAAGAATGTTGGTTTTTAGAGACAGTGGCCGAGTATGGCTGTGGATTAGCGGTAACTGTCAAATTTGGGCGGTTAGCTTGTTGTGCTGGCATTTGACCCATAGGGCGAGGGGTATTCACAGTATTGCTGATGACTGGAATGGCATTTTGTGGGATTGCTCTCCCTTTCCCCATAGATGAAAAAATTTTTTGCACATATCCATGCTTATAACCAGTTACAAAGTTACCGGAATAATAACAGCTGAAAGATTTACCCCAGTCTTTTGCACGATTGTAGCATTCTCGCAATATATGCGAACCTGCCTTGACGTTTGGGCACACTTGGAATGCATGTTCGTAGGAATGCAACCCGTATTTTTTTAAATTGTATCGGTTAACTTGAGCTAATCCTAAGGAGAAGTTAAATCCTTTTTGTTCCAACATTTTAGCAGTAGCAACTGCTTCAGCCAAATTTTTAGGCTGTCTTTGTAAGCGTCCGCCTACAACACCTATAGCGTATGGGTTGCCTGAGGATTCAACTCTCACGACATGATGCATAATATCATGCGGGACAGCTAAGTCGGCGCAGGAAAAAAACATGATGTTGAGATGAAAATATGAATTTGTATTGACGTGAAATTTAGCACAGATTAAAATAATTAACAAGATTTTAACCAATAAAAATAACCAAACATGAATTGTCTTTTCTTCATTTTTAATTAAGATGCTTTGGTTGTAACTTAAGTTATTTTATAAGGTACTATGTATGTTTCTTTTAAGAACGCTGTTACTGTCTGCTAGTGTGGGCGCGCTAATGGCAGGTTGTGCAAATCAGTCTGCTCCAGATTTCCCAAGTTCATGGAGGCCATTAAATGAACTACCTGATCAGGTAACTGAGATTCCTCTTGTCAAGCCTCATGTTTATCAAGTGACACGACTTGATACAACTGTAAAAGGTTTGTTGGAGCGTTGGGGAGAAGAGGCAAAGATGCCTGTTGTTTATGACTATACGCTTGATTTTACTTTGTATAAGAAAGTATCAACAATACGAAATACTGAGCTTGATAATGCCCTGAGTGAATTATCTAAACTTTATGAAGATAAAGGGATGGTTTTCTATGTTCAAAATGGTGTCATTATGGCGCATAAGAGAATGGATGTTGCTGTGAAAAACAGTGGAAAGAAAAAACATGAGAGATCAGCAAAAGCTGATGTAAAAACCCAAGATTAAAATGGAAACATATGTTCAAATCAAGTAAAAATACTACTGATGGTAATATCCAAAAGGCTGTAAAAAGATCTTTGGATTTTGAAACGACCTTGGTTGATATCCGCAAAAAAAGTGAGAAAAGGGCATGGATTGTTGCCGGTATTTCTACCTTCTCTTCTTTGTGTCTGCTTGGCGGATTATTTTATATTTTGCCGCTGAAAGAAAAAGAACCTTATCTTGTTATGGCTGATGTCTATACGGGACAAGCTACTGTTGCTAAACTAACCGGTAATTGGAATAATTTAGATATTACTAAAAATGAAGCAGTAAATAAGAGTAATATTTCTCACTTTATTATTGCTAGAGAATCTTTTGATAGTCAGATTATTTATGATAATGACTGGGCTACAGTTTATTCTATGTCGGTTGCAGGGGTATCTGACAGCTATCGCAATCTGATGAATAAAAGTAACCCGAATAGCCCATTTAATCTTTATGGGTCTGCTCAGTCAATTCGCGTTAAGATTTTGAGTATTGTCCTTAATAATAGTGGAAAGGCCGATGGTCGCGATGCTAGCGCAACAGTAAGATTCCAAAGATTTTTATTAAATAAGAGTACTGGCATATCAAGATTTATGGATAGCAATGTTGCTACTCTGACCTATACTTATAATAGCAATTTGAAGATGGATGAAAAGTATAGGTTAAAAAATCCTCTGGGATTCCAGGTATTATCTTATCGTGTTGATCCTGATGCTAGTGAATCGCCTGTTCAAGATTTATCTTCGGATTATCTTTCTGCAGGAACATCATCTGAAAGCCAGGCTCAGCAACAAATACAAAGTGTACCCCAGCCCCAGTTAGAAGCTCCTACATCTGTAGATAATGATGTTCCTAATGCTTCTCCTATATCTGTTGAAAGTGGAAATCAATAATGTTAAGAAAAATGTTTTTAGCAACGGCAGCATCGTGTTTGTTGCAAGGAAGCGTCTATGCTGCAGCTATTCAAGAGTATACGTTTCAAGAAAATACAACTTATCCCGTTCATACGGCACAAGGCGTAGTCACACAAATTGAACTTGATTCTCGTGAAAAGGTTAAAGATTTTGGTGCAGGCCTAAGTGGTGGATGGGATTTGGTACGTAGAGAAAATGTATTTTATCTGCGTCCAAAGGCTGATGCAGTTGATACTAATCTTATTGTTCGTACTCAGGCTCACCAATATATTTTTGAGCTTAAGGTTATGAAAAATGTTGTTGGTAATTTAGCAGAAGCTTCAGACAAAGGGGTAAATTATCAAGTTAAATTCAGATATCCCGATTCTACGGACTTCAGTCTTCGTGCTAGTACTTTGGCTGGTTATAGCCTGAAATATGATTCTTCTAAAATCTATAATACTAATTATGATGTGGCTGCAAATGAAAAATCTCGTTGGCTAGTTCCTTTAAAAGTCTATGATGATGGCAGATTTACCTATGTCCACTTGAATAAGGGCAAATTCACAGGTGATTTTCCTGCTGTTTATGGCAGAAAATCAGAGAAAGGAGCTGAGTTTGTCTTAAACAGTAATGTTGAAGGTAATGTAGTTATTGTCCATGGGACTTATCCATTCCTAGTTTTGAGACATGGAAATGATGTAGTTGGATTAAAAAGGAATTAAGAATGTCTGATAAGCTAAATAATGAACATCACAAAGATAGTGAATCATCACAAAATTTATATTCAAGCCAATACGAACAAGAACAATTGGCGGGACTTGAGGAGAATGCTCCTCAACTAAATGCTCCTGTTGATCGCACAGTCAACAAAAAAGCTATTGCGTTTATTGTAGCTGCAGGTTTTGGGTTGGCTGGACTAGGGGCATTTGCCTATCATCAATTTAGTGGTTCTGATGAAGCTCCCCCTCCAGAACGTCCTCAGGTAGTTACTGTACCAGATTTACCTGCTCCAGATCCTCAAGTTACAGAACCCCCTTCAATTGATTTAGCAGAAGACAAAAAGCCCGAATTAGAAACGGATAATACATCGAATACAAAAACAATAGAAGTAACTACTCCACCAGTAGTGGAGACCTTGCCACCTATAACTCCATCAACTCCAACAACTCCTAATGTTCCTATACAGCCGATTATTCCAGCAGGAGATATGTATGCTAATATGAATTCTGCATTTGTTCAGGACGGGGAGGCTGCTCAAAAAGAGTCAGGAGTAAGTACAGCTCAGGCTAATGCTGTCCGTTATATGCATAATAGGGATAAGTTGCTTCAACAAGGGACTTATTTGCGTTGTGTATTAGAAACTAAAATTATTTCTGAGGTAAAAGGATTTACATCTTGTATCATTACTGAACCTGTATATTCTGCCAGTGGAAAATATCTCTTATTGCCGAAAGGGTCAAAAGTAATGGGGCAATATGGTTCCAGCAATCCTACTGGTCCACGGATGGAGATTATCTGGAATCGAGTTATAACACCCGAGGGTATCGATGTAACACTTGAATCTCCTGGAGTAGATAATCTTGGTGCAGCAGGTCATGTCGGTAAATTTAAGTCCCATTGGGGGTCTCGTTTGGCATCAGCTTTATTGATTAGTATGATTTCTGATGCTTTTAAATATGCTGCTACTGAATATGGCCCACAAGGACAAACGGTTACAACCAGCTCATCAACTACCACTAATCCTTACGAGAGTGAAACAGCCAATGCATTGAAGCAACAGGCTATCAATCAACTTGAGCGAAATAATGCTCGTCCCAATACGGTAACGATCAATCAAGGGACCTTGATTAATATTTATACTGCCCAGGACATTGATTTCAGTTCGGTTATGCAGTAATTTAAAGGGCCGTCTGTTTTTTCAGACGGCCTACTTATTATGCTTTCATCACAAAGAGGAATTATTGATAAAGCCTCTTGTTCTAATACAGTCTATAGCCCTATTGTTAAATATAGTGCTAAGAGTTTGTATATAGAGGTGTATCATAATTATGATGCAATAGGCGTAAACTTATTTCAAAAATATTTAGTTCAAATATACAGTAAAACTGCTAAGGATAGCACTAAAAGAGAGTGATAAATTTCTCATAATACACATCAGTAGAACTGAGCTTTCTCTCATCACCTTAGGCTGTCTGAAAACTAATATCTTCACTAGAAATCTAAAACGATCTATTCCTTTGACTTACAGGTATTGAAATGACTCTAAAAAACAAATCTATTATTACGGTAGTTTTACTATTAATTTCTTTCATATTAGGCTGTTACCTTTCAGGCTTTATCCTGCTGCAATGGTTAGGCTTAGATAAAACGCCCTTACTACTTACAACATGGTTCAAATACTATAATACGTTGGATATTCCTCAGGTTGCTAAATATTCACTGCAAATTAAAACATCAGGAATTGTTGGATTTGGTTTTACTTTTCTGATTGCCCTGCTTGGTTTAATTCCTATTTGGCGCACTGCCTCCCAAAGTCTTCATGGGGAAGCACGATTTGCCGGGATGGCTGATTTGACAAAAGCGGGATTTTTCAAACAAACGGATACTTCAATTGTCGTCGGTAAATACAACGGCAAATTGTTACATTACAATGGCCAGCAATTCGCATTGTTGGCAGCGCCAACACGTTCGGGTAAAGGTGTCGGCATCGTTATTCCGAACCTGTTAAGTTATAAAGGATCGGTAGTTGTTTTGGACATCAAACAGGAGAACTTCAATTTAACTAGCGGCTACCGCAAAGAAGTATTAGGTCAGGAAGTCTATTTGTTCAACCCGTTTGCCGAAGATGGAAGGACACACCGTTGGAATCCGTTTACCTATGTTTCTTCTGATCCTGACCAGCGAGTATCGGATTTAATGTCGATAGCTGCAATGCTATATCCTGATGGAGATAGCCGTGATAAGTTCTGGGTAGCGCAGGCAAGAAATGCGTTTTTGGCGTTTTCACTTTATTGTTTTGATGAGTATGAAGCAATGGCTGACTTTTCTGTGGAGGGCAAAGAAAATGAGCCAGCTTGTACATTAGGGAAAATATATCGCCTTTCATCAGGTAATGGAACAGAGCTCAAGGAGTATTTTACATCTTTATCACAACAACCATATCTCAGCGAGGCTACAAAAACTGCTTTTTCCGGTTTAATCTCTCAGGAAAAAGAAACCTTTGGTTCTATCATGGGTACGTTTAAAGAACCTCTCAACCCATGGATTAATCCCGTCATTGATGCCGCCACTTCCGCTGATGATTTTCTGTTGACTGACGTACGTAAAAAGAAAATGACTATTTATATCGGCATTCTTCCTAACAAGCTTGCTGAATCAAGGGTCATTGTTAACCTCTTTTTCTCTCAACTTATCAACCAGAATACGAAAGAGTTACCTCAGGACAACCCAGATTTGAAACACCAATGTATGCTGTTAATGGATGAGTTCACAAGTATTGGTAAAGTTGAAATCATTGCTCATTCTGTCAGTTATATGGCGGGCTATAACATTCGCCTATTTCCGATTATCCAGTCAGTCGCCCAGCTGGATGCTGTCTATGGCAAAGAATATGCGCGTACTATTATCACTAACCATGCTTTGCAAATCATTTATACACCTAGAGAACAGCAGGATGCAAACGAATACTCCGAAATGCTGGGTTATACCACAGTGAAAAGAAAAAATGTCAGCCGTGGACGCGAACGTAGTGTCTCGGAAAGCGAAGAGCGCCGCGCACTGATGTTGCCGCAAGAGTTAAAGGCAATGAGCCAAGATAAGGAAATTATTCTTTACGAGGGTATGTCACATCCGGCGCAAGTGGGGAAAATCCGTTATTACCAAGATGGAACATTTACTAAACGGCTGATGGGGGCAGTGAAAGTTGCCTCGTTAAAAGAAAAACGGTAATAGTAATCAAAGTCCAAGGCCGCCTGAAAATGAAATGTGCATAATGACAAAAAAGGAATTTATATGAAACTATCAGCGATTACAGCCATATTAACTGTATGCTTGGTAACTTCTTGTACTCCGCAGATTAGCAATAAAAATATTAAGGATTCTTCCAAGATGCAGAATATACAAAAGGAAATAACTATGGAACAAGTGCGCAATCGTTGCCGAAGTATGTTGCACAAAGTGGAAAATCGGGATGATCTAATCAAGCAGATGTATGATACGGCTTTTAAAGATGACTGCCTGTATGCAATGTATGCGCTAGAATTAGAAGATATTTGGCAAATTCCAGTTATTGAAGGTTATGTCAATAATCATTTTGAAAATTTTGCTTCTCCTATTGGATTGTATGTAGCAGTACAATATAGTTCATATCAAACCAGTTTTATTGTTTTACCGACTGAGCAATATTTTAAAGAAAAAATAAGTATTTTCCCAGAAAACAGATTTCCTGACTTTTTACCAAAGCCTAAGGAGAAAGAAATGCCTCCTGAGTATGGGGATTATTATCCAAGACGTGAAAGTGACCCGATTAAAGAGCTGGTTGATTACTATTGGCGTGAAAACGGTCGTGAAATAATTGCGGCAAACAACGGTTCTGGAGCAATCACATCATTTACTTTTTATAGTAATACAGAAATGAGTCCAATGGGTTATTGATACAGAGACTAATATATTATGACTAAATTAAACAAAAAAGCAGAAACTCAATTAAAAATATTAGGTTTCCATAAAACACAATTTAATTCCACCATGTCAGAATTAGACAGGATAAAGGCAGATTATGAGCTGGTTAGACAGATTAATCAGTTTAGCAGTAAAGGACAGGGTTTTTTCAAAGTTACAAATAGTAAGAGTAATGCGTATTATGACTCCAACGATAGAAACATCTATTTCCGACCAGGAACAGGGTATACTACTGCCACAGCAGTAGCCCATGAAATAGGACATGCATTGGGTAAATATCAGGCTAAATCAGCGAGTTATTATAATACTGCTAAAGCTTATGCTCAAGCACGAGGCTATGGAGAAGCAGAGGCAATCTTTAATGAAGCACGTATGATTGCTTATGAAGAGCGAAATAATGGAAGTGCCTATAGAACTCAAATTAGCGGTGATCTTTATCCTTATATCAAGGGTAAATCTTTTGAGCAAGTTAAGGATTTGATTGCTCGCCAAAATATGTATGGTATGCGCCCAAATTCAGAAGAAAATGAATCGATTAAATTGAGTTATTATGAAAAGGATATTTATTACTTTCTGAATACCCGTACCAATTTTGCCAAAGACTTTTCTGAGGCATTCTTAAGGCCGGAAGATAAACAAGTATTTGTTAAACATATGGCAAATTATGACACTTTTGGAAATAAGGGTAACAATAAAGTCGTTGCTGATGGATCATATAGCCGTGATAGTTTATTAATAGGCAGATCTAAGACTTTCTTAAAAAGTGGTGCATATATGTATGGAGATGCCGGTGATGATATTCTAAAAGGTACTAATCAAAATGACATTTTATTAGGCGGTAGTGGTAATGATATATTAATTGGTGGTAATGGTAATGATGTTTTAGCCGGTAATTCCGGAAGAGATAAATTATTTGGTGGTAAAGGACATGACAAATATCGTGCTGATAATTTAGATATTATCCGAGATTCAGACGGCAAGGGTGAAGTGTCATTAAATGGCCATATATTACAGGGTGGTGTACGTGATTTATCTCAATCAAACCGTTTCGTTTACCGTAGTGCTGGAATGGTATATGAATGGGATAGAAATACGGGGACATTAGATGTAAATGGTCTTAAAATTGAAAATTTCAAAAATGGTGATTTAGGAATTCATTTAAAAGAACAAAAAACAGGCCAAAAAACAGGCCAATATAATGATGTTGTTAGAGTACATTCTGCTACGGGAATAGATGGTATTAAGATTTTGCGTCAACCTCGGAATACCAACATGGCTCATACTCCAGCTCCTAGTAATGGGGATGATATGTACACTAATCAGCCTTTGAATTTGGAAGCAATCCCGCAAAATGCCCTAAATATCTATCAGCAGAGTAAAAAAATTTTTACTGAATTCTGTAATAAAAAAGATATTATCTACGATGAAAGAAGCCTAGATAATATTGCTATGGCACTGGCTGCTGAAGGGTACGCAAACAAGATGAGAGGTGCATCTCTTATTAATATCAAAGAAAATGGACATATTCTTATTGGTGATAAGGCTCCTGAATTAAGAACTGCTTCTGTGGATATGCAGAAAGCTGAGGTTACTCCGATAGAGGAGAGTATTATCAAAGTACAAGCAACAACTCAGCAATTTGAATTAGAAACACAACAAAAGCAGTTAACACAAGCCAGAGGGCTGAGTATTTCTTAGGCTAAAATGAAAAATACACCTAAGGTTCAAGTATTATTGTAATTAAATTTTTGAATAAACTTATTTTAAACATGGATGAATTAAACTCAACAATTTCAGCAGATTTCTTAGATTATCAATACGAAGTATTGGGAATTACCTCTTTCCTGAAAGATCCTGATGTTACAGAAATTTGTATTAATAGGCCGGGAGAGGTATTTCTTGAGACTTCTCGAGGTTGGAAAAAGGTAGAAGTAGATACGCTAAACTTTGATAGGGCACGTCAGTTCTGTACAGCTGTTGTTAATGAAAGTAATACTGGTCAACGAATTACAGAAGCAGAGCCGATGGTATCGTTGACATTCCCAACAGGACAACGTGCCCAATTTGTGATTCCTCCTGCCTGTGATGCAGGAAAAGCTTCAATTACAATCCGTCTACCATCAAAACATACTAAGAGCTTAAGCCAGTATAGCAAAGATGGTTTCTTTAGTCAGATCATTGAATTAAATGGAGAATTATCTCCTCAAGATAAGGAATTAGTCGAACTGAAGAACAATCGGAACTACGAAGAATTTTTTAAAAAAGCCGTTGAATATAAAAAGAATATAGTCGTTTCAGGTGCAACTGGTAGTGGTAAGACTACTTTTATGAAAGCATTGGTTAATCACATTCCTTTAAGTGAGAGACTAATCAGCATTGAGGATGCTAGGGAGCTATTTATTCCTCATGAAAATGTAGTTCATTTACTTTACTCAAAAGGTGGACAAGGTAGTTCAAATATTACGGCAAAAAGTTGTATGGAATCCTGTCTGCGTATGAAGCCGGATAGAATTATTCTAGCAGAGCTACGTGGTGACGAATCATTTTATTTTATTCGAAATTGTGCATCTGGACACCCGGGATCTATTACAAGTTGCCATGCTGGTAGCACGGAACAAACATGGGATCAATTAGCATTAATGGTAAAAGCTTCACCAGAAGGAAGTGGTCTGGAGTTTGAAGTTATTAAAAACCTGCTTAGACAGACCATTGATATTGTTGTGCACATTAAAGCTCATGCTGGACAACGTTATATTACGGGTATTGATTTTAATCCTATCAAAACTTGATATTGAACATGATGCAACTGAAGCAATATATCATTTGGATGATACAGAATGTGTGAAACATAAAAAGCAACCGTAGGCTTATGTTGTTAAGGTTGTGATATTAATGAAGGCTTAAAGGCCGTCTGAAAATCTTTCAGACGGCCTTAATGCTTTATTACTTAAAAGCATCAGGTTCATTTAGCGGAATTCAAACAGCTCTTGATGCAATGAGCGTGTCTTAAGATTTCCTGCAATACTGCTTGTAAAGCTACGACTACCGCAAAGCCATAGGCTGCAGGTTTCACTATTCTGAATGCTTTGTGCAATATAATCAGCGGACAATCTTTGGGTTTCAGAAGGAATATAGTGGAACGTAACATTCGCTTGTTGAGCCAAATCTTTCCATTGGTCGATTATTTCTGCAGATAAATTTCTATCGGTATGGAACCAGTCAATCGGTTGATTGGAAGGTTGTTTAGCTAATTCTTCGAGCCTTGCAAGGAAAGGCGTAAAACCAATACCGTTGCTCACCCAAATTTGTTCATTTTTATCTGAAAAATTGAAGCGGCCATATGCACCATCAATTTGAACGGTATCACCGATGTTCAAACGTTGAGGCAGGCGATGGGTGTAGTCGCCCAAGTCTTTGATGATAAGATTGATTTGTTGATTTTCAGGATTCCAGTTGGAAGCGATGGTAAATGGATGGCTTTCTCCATGTGCACGCAAAAAGAGGAATTGACCGGCTTGGTGTCCCTGCCATTTTGGCGCATTCAGAGTAAGTGAAAGCAGGGAGCCGTTTTGGTTCATGGCAGTTACTGTTGCGGTTTGCGGTTTACCAATGCGTTTAAAGAGGGCGAGGAGCGAACAAATACTACCGAAGAATAGGGCGGTAGCCAGCAACCAGCCAAGTGGCTGAGCCCAGTAAGTAAAGTTTGCCAATACGATGGTGTGCCATACGAGTGCAAGATAGACAGGGACAATTAAGATGTGAAGTTTGGCAAACCAACGGTAGGGAATAAGTTTGATCAGTGCGATCACCAATAAGACGACTGCAACGTAAAAAGCAATCTCACCCACTTCTTCAGCAAAATGGCGCTGGGTAACCAACCAATCTTTTAAAGTCAAGACTTCCTGCATCAGTGGACGCGGCGGCTTTTTGCCGTCAAACAGACCGAGCTTTACCAGCCATTTGGGGAATTGCTTACTGGTCCAATGCAGGATACTGCCTGAAAGGGCAACGATGCCCAACCATTTATGCAGGCGGTACATTTTATCCAATCCGCCAAATAGTTCTTCCAACATTTTGGGACGTACTGCAAGAATCATACAAGCACTCATGGCCAGTATACTGATGCTGCCTGTGAACTGTAATAATAGGTTGCGTACGGGAAATACGCCCCACTTGTCTGGAAACGGTGTGGCAAACAGCCATAAAGCGAATATACCTACTAAAAAGGCAAATAATGTAAATTTAATATTTTTCATGGTAGTGTTCCTTATGGATGGGAATATGAAGCGGTCTGTGTCGTTTGTGGGGATTATATGTGGGGAAAATTAGATGGGAATTAGTGGTGTGGGTAAGGGTGGGAAGGATTTACCTGTTGAGGCCGTCTGAAAAGTGCAGGCTGCTTTTTGGGTTTTCAGACGGCCTCCAAAGCAGCCTGTACTCAGGTATTTTGGATTAACTAACGCGAGCTATCTGCCAAATACTTTCCGCCAGGCAGTTGGATTGATTTTAAATTTGGCTTTGAACTGCAAACGT
Organism: Neisseria sp. 20925_1_37; assembly: GCF_041433255.1. NCBI lineage: Bacteria > Pseudomonadati > Pseudomonadota > Betaproteobacteria > Neisseriales > Neisseriaceae > Neisseria > Neisseria sp. 20925_1_37. The sequence continues at coordinate 112,074 of NZ_JAPWBC010000008.1, forward strand.
AGGTTTGCCGCGCTGCCGAAGCCGCTTTGTTCGGCGATGCGTTCTATCGGCAAATCCGTATTTTCCAATAAATCCTGCACCTGCCATAGCCTCTCTGTTGTGAGCCACTCACCGAAATTCATACCTGTGGCTTGAGAAAAATGGCGGATAAAGGTTCGTCGGGAAACGGCTAATTTTTTTGCCAAATCGTCCAAGCGGTATGGGGTTGCAAGGTTTTGGCGCAGTTCGTCCAATAAGTGATTGATTTTGTCATCGGCGGTACGACGTTCGACAGGTCGGTGGATAAACTGTGCCTGCCCGCCTTCGCGGTGTGGTGCCGTAACCAAGGTACGGGCAAGGTCGTTGGCAACGGTTGCACCGTGGATTTTGCGGATGAGGTATAGGCAACAATCCAGCCCGCCCGCCGCCCCTGCCGATGTTAAAAAGTTGCCGTCTTCCGCATATAGGCGGTTGGTATCCAGATGAATTTTAGGGAAACGGCGGACAAAGTCGTCTTCGGCAAGCCAGTGGGTGGCGGCGGTTCTGTCGTCTAAAAGTCCTGTGTAGGCAAGGGCGTAAGTGCCGTAACATAGGGCGACAATATGTGCACCACGTTTCGCTGCCCGCTGTAAATTCTCAGCCAGTTCCGGCGTCGGGGTTTCTTCAATATTGCGCCAGCCTGCGATGATGATGATGTCGGCTTCTTCCGTCAAATCTAGGCCGCCGTGTACGGGAATGCTTGCGCCCAGTGCCGTGATGACGTCTTTGCTGTCATCGGAACAGATTTTCAGGTCAAAGAGTGGATTGTCCCGATAGGTCGTCTGAAAAACAGAAAAGGGAATGTTGAAGACAAAATCATTCATGCCCGATTGAGCATATAGCACGATTTTTGGGACAGTTTGATTTTGGCGAAACTCATTACGCTCGTTTTCAGACGACATTTTGGCACTATCCTTACGTTTATTGGCAATATTGCCTATTTTAGCCGATGCACCTGCTGCTTAAAATACGCTACATGATTTTTTAAGGAGCAACATCATGAAATTCAAGCAATTTATTCTTGCCACTGTTTTGGGCGTGACAGCCTTTTCCGCTTGGGCAGGCGATTCATACCAACATATCCGTAACGCTACCGCCAAGGTCGAATATGCGGGGCAGACGTTTTTGATTGACCCGTTTTTCGCACCCAAGCACTCCATGAACGGCTTTGCCGGCACGTTCAACAGCCAAGCCAAAATGCCGCTGGTCGGGCTGCCGATGAGCGTGAATAAAATTTTGGACGGTGTGGATGCAGTTGTCGTTACCCATACTCACGAAGACCATTGGGACGAAACCGCCGCACGTTCCATTCCGAAGAAACTGCCCATATATGTGCAGCACCAAGCCGACGCGGCAAAAATCCGCAGCCAAGGCTTTACTGATGTACGCGTATTGAACGGCAGCACTGTCTTCAACGGCGTAACTATTAGCAAAACCGGCGGCGTACACGGTACAGAAGCCATGTATGCCAACCCGCAGCTAGCCGAAATCTTAGGCGATGCAATGGGTGTGGTATTCCAAAGCAGCGGACATAAAACCGCTTATATTATGGGTGATACTGTGTGGACGGCAGATGTAAACAAAGCATTGAATCGCTACAAACCCGATTATCTGATTATGAACACGGGCTACGCGCTGATTTCAGGTATTTCAGACGGCATTATTATGGGGACGGCTGATGTATTAAAAGCCAGCCAAGTCATGCCTAAAGCCAAAATCATCACCGTACACATGGATACCGTGAATCATACCGCCGTCAGCCGAGCCGATATGCGTAAATTTATACGCGGTCAAGGCATTGAAAGCCGTGTGAACGTTCCGGAAGACGGAGAAATTGTGAAGCTAGATTGATAAACGGCTCATTACCTTAAAGCAGCCTGCACTTTGCTTTTTAAAGTGCAGGCTGCTTTATTTTTTCGCCGCTTTTGTTAAACCGTCCAACCATGCTTGATGGCCGTTTACCATTGGGTTTAGCACAGTTTCTGCCAAGCCTTTGGCAAGTTTGCCGATTTGGCTTTCTTCGGTTAATACATGCACGCGGTTGTTAGGCAGGCTTTTTAAAATCCAAGCGCCGAAAATTAAAGTGGTGGTGCTGGCGATTGACGAAAGCATCGTACAAAATCAGCTTGAACAGCAGTAAATTGACTTTGCGTTGGTAACACCTGATTTCCAAGCACCGGATCTTCACGCCAAAAATTTGTATGACGAACGCTATATCTGTGCCGTTCGCCACGATCACCCCATAGCTCAACAAACAGAACTTACCCTTGAGCAATTTTGCCAGTTAGAACAAGCCTTGATTTCCTATCATGGCAGCAGCTTCAGCGGTGTTACCGACCAAGCCCTGCAAGCGATGGGGCTACAAAGAAATGTCAGCCTATCGGTACAAAACTTTATTGTCTTGCCTAAATTGCTGGAGCAAAGTGATTTATTGGCAGTCGTGCCTGAGCGCTTGATTACTCATTTAAACAATCTTAAACGCTTTGAGCCCCCCCCCTTGAAATTCAAGGCTTCACCAAAACATTGATTTGGCACGAACGGACACATAAAGATCCTGCGTATCGCTGGGTTAGAGAGCCGATTGAAAAGGCTTGTTTGGTTGAAGAAGAATGATGAATGCTAATGATAGGTATGAGAAATTTCTCTTTATGGTCTGTAAATAGCGTGTAGGTGAATGCACTTTTAAAAGATGCAGTAAAAAGGCATAATTGAAGCCCTCATTTTTCAGAATTATTTGTTTTAGGAGCAGAAGATGAATATTTTATTATTAGACGGTGGTAAAGATTTCGGACATTCACATGGCGAGTTGAACCACACACTTCATAAAAAAGCGAAAGAAGTTTTGACCGCACTTGGACATGATGTAAAAGAAACCGTGATTGATGCCGGCTATGATGTTGAGGCAGAAATCGAAAAATTCTTGTGGATGGATGCCGTGATTTGGCAAATGCCAGGCTGGTGGATGCACGAACCTTGGACAGTGAAAAAATACATAGATGAAGTATTAACCGCCGGACACGGCAAGCTTTACCACAGTGATGGCCGTCATCGTGTCAATCCAACTGAAGGCTACGGCACAGGTGGTTTGTTGCAAGGTAAAAAACATATGCTTTCGCTTACTTGGAATGCCCCGATTGAAGCCTTTACTCGCGAAGGCGACTTCTTCGAAGGCAAAGGCGTGGATGCTTTATACATGCACTTCCACAAACTCAATGAGTTCATCGGTTTGACCCGTCTGCCAACATTCGTATGTAACGATGTGATTAAAAATCCACAAGTAGAACAATACTTAGCAGACTACCAAGCACATTTGGAAAAAGTATTCGGCTAATGGTAAAAAAGGTGGGTAAAAATGCCCACCTTTTTTATTATTGATGAATAGTTGTGATCATTATAAATGAGCCACATCGTTAAGCTGCTCAATATGAAAACCGCTTTCACTATCGTATTTCACAATACTGATCGAAGTATTCAACAATGACACGGATTTACCCTCATCACGATGATTTTCCCAAGTTGCTCCGCCTAGTAAGGATAATAAAAGCCGCAAGGTATGGCCATGCGATACCACTAAAATATTGGCTCCCGATTGATGTACTTTAATGATATCGTAAAGGGCGTCCATTGCACGTACTGCTAATTGTTCAAAGGTTTCGCCACCATTGCTTAATGCTTTATAAGCTGTTGGGTCATTGGTCAGTTGTTTGAATTCGGTAAGCTTCTGCAAGTCAGTGATCTGCATACCTTCCCAACTTCCAAATGATTGCTCATTTAGTCCACAGTGCTGAAAAAGAGGAATAGGACGCTGACCGATAATATGGCCAGCCGTATCAATGGCGCGTTGTAAAATACTGGAATAAGCAGCGGTAAATTCTACTTGTTGTAGCGCCGCCCCAGTTTTCTGAGCTCCTGTAATTCCTTGTTCGGTCAGTGGTGAATTGCCTGATCCCTGCAAAAGCCCCTGTTCGTTCCATTTGGTACGGCCATGGCGAATAAAATAAAAAGTGAGTTGTTTTGACATCATAGTTCCTTGGAGAACGGGAAGTATAGGGTATAACTAATTCATGATGCAAAGGCCGTCTGAAATGATAATTTCAGACGGCCTTTTACTTTAACGTGTGCCGTTTAGATACGGTCGTGCCTGGAGGATAACAAGCTTACCATTGTCAAACGCCCATTCGATATCTTGCTCACCATTAGCAAATAGTTGTTTGATTTGTTGGCCGGTTTGGTCAAGGCGACGTATTTGTTCTTGATTCATCACGTTACCACTGGTTACAGGGACTTCTCGTACTCCACCGTTTTTATCCAGTTGCAACGCTGTGGTTTCATTAGAGGAGCTGAGACGTTGTACAGAATCATTGCGACGGTTATAGACTACCTGTTCGGCTACCCGTTTGCCCTCAACTACACGAATACCCAACCCGCGTTTGGCGGCAATGTAGGCGCTGTTTTTCTGAGCAGTATCATAAGGATTGATGGTAACCAGTACGCCAGAGAGATCTGCATTGATGCTTTGTTGCACAAAGACACTCATTTTCACGCTATCGTGAGGCAATCCGGCAATACGGCGGGCTTCGTATGCGCTGTAATTGAAGACAGAAGCCCAAGATTGCTTCACTGCTTCAGCCAACGCGTTTTCATCGGTAACATTTGGCACGGTGGTGTACAGCCCTGCGCCGCTGAAATTAGGCAGGTCTTCGGAATTAGAGGAGCTGCGGACAAACACGCCTTTGCTGTTTAATTGATTGCGCCATTGTTCAGCCCATCTATGTTTCCATTCCGACGGGATTTCGGCATCGGTAATTTTTTTCTGCAGCGTGAGTAAAGCAGTACGGCGCTTGCGGTTGTCTCCATCACTTTGCGTTTCGATTTGTGCCAGTGTTGTCGCGTTAATACCCAGCCTATCCATCATGGCTTGATAGTAGGCAAACGGAATGCAGAATCCATCAGGTACATTACTGCCTGCAATATGGGCGCGGATATGGCCGAGGTTGGCAGCCTTACTGCCGCAGTAACGACTGTCATCACGGCGCAGGTTTGTCAAAGCCCGAAGGCTGTAATCGGAAACATCAGGTTGGGGCAGGGTAAGGCCGTCTGAAAAGCTTTTGCTGGTAGTATTCCGGTTGGTTTGGACAATTCGGTATTGTTTAGCAGTCGCTTCAAATTCGATACGACGGCCAATATATGGGGCTAGGATTTTTTCTGCATCTTTAAGGTAAATATTGGGAATCCCCCAGCCGCGTGCCAGTACATTCACATGCGATAGTGCAGTGGATGGTTTTTCACTGATAATCCCTGCCACAGGTGGCAACTCTAGGGGAACCTCTTTCAAAATAATAATATCGTCGGCGCCGACATTATAAAGATCATCTTCTTTGGCAATAACGCGTAATGTGCCTATCGCTTTACCTTGGTTTAGAGGCAGATAGGGGAAATTCT
>NZ_JAPWBC010000009.1:0-82876 GCF_041433255.1 Neisseria sp. 20925_1_37
GGCAGCTGTACGGACGGCGAGGAGATATTTAGGGGTAATGATGCGGAGTGTCGGCCTTTTATGGGGTAGGGGAATGAAGAGGAGAGATTCAACAGAATAAACCTCAAGTAGCAAAGAGAGGAGATGAAATATTTAGTTTTATCAGATTGGCACACTATCAATTTTCAGACGGCCCTTTGTTATAATCTTCTCTTTACCTGAACATAAAACAGGCTGTCTTATGGAAGTCATCCAATACCCCAATTCTCCGTTTAAACTCCACCAGTCCTTCCCACCCGCCGGTGACCAGCCCACCGCCATTGCCGGCCTGCTCGAAGGGCTTTCAGACGGCCTGGCCTATCAAACCCTGCTCGGTGTAACTGGTTCGGGCAAAACCTATACCATGGCGAACGTCATCGCCCAAAGCGGCCGACCCGCTATCATTATGGCGCACAACAAAACCCTTGCTGCCCAACTCTACGCCGAAATGCGTGAATTTTTCCCCGAAAACGCAGTGGAATATTTCGTCTCCTACTACGACTATTATCAGCCCGAAGCCTATGTGCCCAGCCGCGATTTGTTCATCGAAAAAGACAGCGCGATCAACGAACACATCGAACAAATGCGCCTTTCCGCCACCAAGAACCTGATGACGCGCGACGACGTGATTATCGTCGCCACCGTGTCTGCCATTTACGGTATCGGCGACCCGACCGAGTATCAACAAATGGTGTTGTCCGTCAAAGAAGGCGACACCATCGAGCAGCGCGACATCATCGCCACGCTTGTTTCCATGCAGTACGAACGCGGCGATTTGGACTTCAAACGCGGCAGCTTCCGCGTGCGCGGCGATGTGATTGACGTGTACCCTGCCGAAAGCTCCGAAAACGCCTTACGCATCAGCCTGTTCGACGACGAAATCGACCGCCTCGATATGTTCGACCCGCTTTCAGGCAGCCTTATCCAACGCGTTGGCCGCTACACCGTCTTCCCGTCCAGCCACTACGTTACCCCACGCGACACTGTCTTGCGCGCCTGCGAGTCCATCAAAGAAGAATTGCGCGAACGCATCGAATTTTTCGCCCGCGAACAACGCCCCGTCGAACAACAACGCATCGAACAGCGCACCCGCTTCGACCTCGAAATGCTCTACGAAATGGGCTTCTGCAAAGGTATCGAAAACTACTCCCGCCACTTCTCCGGCAAAAAAGAAGGCGAACCGCCGCCCACGCTGATGGACTACCTGCCCGACAACGCCATCATGTTCATCGACGAAAGCCACGTTACCGTCACCCAAATCGGCGGCATGTACAAAGGCGACGCATCGCGCAAGCAAAACCTCGTCGACTACGGCTTCCGCCTGCCTTCCGCCCGCGACAACCGCCCGCTCAAATTCCACGAATTTGAAAAAGTCATGCCGCAAACCATCTTCGTTTCCGCCACCCCCGCCAAATACGAAGAAGAACACGCTGGACAAGTGGTCGAACAAGTCGTCCGCCCCACAGGGCTGGTCGATCCCCAAATCATCATCCGTCCCGTTGCTACCCAAGTTGATGACTTAATGAGCGAAATCAACGACCGCATCCAAAAAGGCGAACGCGTGCTCGTTACCACCCTCACCAAACGCATGGCGGAACAACTCACCGACTATTACAGCGAACTCGGCATCAAAGTGCGCTACCTGCACAGCGACATCGACACCGTCGAGCGCGTTGAAATCATTAGAGATTTACGGCTCGGTCTGTTTGACGTACTCGTCGGCATCAACCTCTTGCGCGAAGGCTTGGACATCCCCGAAGTCTCCCTCGTCGCTATCCTCGACGCCGACAAAGAAGGCTTCCTGCGCTCGCACCGCAGCCTGATTCAAACCATAGGCCGCGCCGCGCGTAACGTGAATGGCGTCGCCATCCTGTACGCCGACAAAATTACCGACTCCATGAAAGCCGCTATCGACGAAACCGAACGCCGCCGCGAAAAACAGATTAAATTCAACGAAGAACACGGCATCGTGCCGCAGCAGATTAAAAAACAGGTCAAAGACATCATCGACGGCGTGTACCACGAAGAAGACGGCGGCAAAGGCCGTCTGAAAGGCAAAAACAAAGTTAAAGTCGGCGAAATCCACAACGAAGAAGACGCGATTAAAGAAATCGCCAAACTGGAAAAAGCCATGCAGCAGGCGGCTAGGGATTTACAGTTTGAAGAAGCGGCTGTGTTGCGGGATAGGATTCGGGGGATTAAAGAGAATTTGTTGTTTGGGGCGGAGTGAGAAATTTTAGTTAAACTAAAAAAGGAAACACAAGATGAGCAACAGAGTAATCAAAACTCATACAGAGATAGCAAGTGAATATTATAAAAAATGTACAGAACACATATTTAACATGCTTTCAAATGTTGTCTATCCAATCTATGGCGCAGATAATCAAGGAAATCCTATCCATATTGGAAGTTGTTTTATTATAGAGCGTAATTTTAAGAAATTTCTGATTACAGCTTCACACGTTATAAATGAAAAAGAACAATCAAAAACAAATTTATATATTGGGATTAGAGGAAAGTATGATGGATTAATTAATATCATTGGTGATACCATTTTTCTTAATTCTAAAAATAGTAAAACAGATAAAATTGATATAGCAGTGATAAAGCTAGAAGAAACAAGATATAACTTAATAAACTGGAAGAATCTTGTTGCACTATCGTTTGATTATTTAGAATATAACAGCAATAGTGTTACTAAAAAATTAGGAGTAGCAATAGGTTACCCAAACTCCAAGAATAAAATTTCTCGTCATAACTTGAAAATGGAATGCTTATTCCACTCTTCCTTAATAATTAATAAAGAGGACATATTTATTTCTATTGGGGCAAATTCCAAAGATCATATTTTTATTGAATATGATAAAAAAGTAAAAGATCATGATAACAACATTCATAAATCTTCTACTCCTATTGGAATGAGCGGTGGGCCATTGGTCACATTTAACGTAGAAGCTAATGATTATTTGCAAGATATAATCCCTGATATCAAAATATCAGGAGTCCTAATTGAATACCATAAACTTAAAAAAGTTTTATTAGCCACTAAAATTAAATATGTTTTAGAAGCTATACAGAAACTAGAAAAGCAAGCGTAGGGTGTGTGCGGTACGCACGCGTTTTTTGCTGTTCACACCATTGTTTCAAACATTCAGACGACCACAAACGTCGTCTGAAAACCTTTTGCAATAAGGCCGTCTGAAATCCAGTTTTCAGACGGCCTTATTTTTTCTTAATTCAAAGTGTTAGTAGTCAAACTCGGCAATTACCGGTGCATGGTCGCTGGGGCGTTCTTGGGCACGGGTTTCTAGGTCGACGGTGACATCGGTAAGTGTGGCGGCAAGTTCGGGGCTGGTGAGGATGTGGTCGATGCGCAGGCCGAGTTTGCGTTGGAACATGGCGCCGCGGTAGTCGAACCATGTGTAGAACGCGCCTTCGGAGTGGATTTTGCGCAGGCTGTCGGTCAGGCCGAGGTCGAGCAGGTTTTTAAACCATTGTCTTTCGATGGAGGAACAATGGATTTTTTCGTGCCATTTTTCGGGGTCGTAGCAGTCGGCATCGGCCGGGGCGATGTTGAAGTCGCCGAGCAGGACGAGTTTGGGGTGGGCGGCCATTTCGGTGCGGACGAACTCGGTCAATGCGGCAAACCATTGTTCTTTGTATTGGAATTTGGGGCTGTCCAGGGCTTCGCCGTTGACGCAATAGACGTTGATGACGCGCACGCCGTTGATGGTGGCGGCGATGACGCGACGTTGCGGGTCATCGGGGAGGGCGGGAAGGCCACAATGTACGTTTTGCGGTTCGTGGCGGCTGATGATGGCGACGCCGTTGTAGGTTTTTTGGCCGCTCCAGACGCAGTGCCAGCCCATCATTTGCAGGGCGGCGGCCGGGAATTTGTCTTGGTCGAGTTTGAGTTCTTGTAAGGCGAGTATGTCGGCTTGGTGGTCGACCAGCCAGTTTTGTACTTGGGGCAGGCGGACGTTGAGGGAATTGACGTTCCAAGTGGCGATTTTCATGATGTTTCCGTGTGTGCTGTTGGGTGGGAAGGCGGCGGATTGCACCTGTGGGCATGGGCGGTATTGTATAGCGGATTGGTTTATTTTTCGATATGGGTTGAAAGTGGCAGGCTGTCTGAAAGCTAATGTTTTCAGACAGCCTTGATGTTGTGATGTGGAATAATTTGTTTATTCGGCTGGGTCTTTGAGTGTGCGCAAGGTATTGAGGATGGTGGCGGCTTCTTCGGAGATGAGGCGGTATTCGATAATGCGGTGGTAACGCGTGAAATCAATGATGCCTTCGGTGCGCAGGCGTGCGAGGTGGTTGGCGATGCCGGTCGGGGAGGAATCGAGCGCCTGTGCCAGTTCGGTAATGCTGCGGTCGCCGTCCAGCAGCAGGAAAAGGATGGCCATGCGTTCGGGGTTGACAATCAGTTTGAGAATGGTAGACAGACGTTTAATTTCCATGTTTTTGTTCCTTTTATTATATGAACGCTTGATGTTGGTTAAATTGGGATGATTGTAGTTCTTATTGCGATTATTCTTATAATTCAAAATCTTAAGTTGGAAGTGTACACGGTTTTGTAAATTTTGAGGGTATTGTGTTGCAATTTTTTTGTTAATTTTTGATATTTTGTTTCGGTTGCGAAACTGGATTGAAAAAAGACGAAAAGGCCGTCTGAAATATTCCGTTGCAGATGATTTTGCTGACGGATGTTTCAGACGGCCTTTGATTTGGCTTTAAGTTGTTTTTTCTTTTGTGATTATTTGGTTTGGATGGATTAATTGGTTTTAAACGAATAATGGGTTTTTATGCCAAAGGCTACGCGTCAAGGGTTTGTCAGACGTTTGGGCGTGTTGTCGAAATGCGACTACTTTTTCTTCCAGCCTGCGGTCATGGCGAAGGTGATGGGATCATAGTATTTCGGCAGCTTGGACGGAATGCCCACATCGTTACGGTACACGACGCGGTAGCGGTCGGCGAACCAGTTTGGAACGATGGTGTATTGGTGGCGGATCAGTCGGTCGAGCGCGCGCGAGGTGGTTTGCAGCTCTTGGCGGTTGGTAAAGCTGTTGAAATGGGTCAGCAGTTTTTCAACCGCGGGATGACAGACGCCGGACAGGTTGCGGCTGCCTTCGGTTTTGGCGGCGGCGCAGCTGAAGTAGTCGTATTGCTCGTTGCCGGGGCTTTCGCTGTTGCCGTAATAGCCGGTGGTTACGTCAAAATCGAAGTCGTTCATGCGTTTTTGGTACACGGCGGAATCGGCGGTGCGCACGTTCATGGTAATGCCGATTTTGGCGAGGTCGCGCTGCCATTTGGCGGTAATGCGTTCGTAGTTCTTGCTGGGGGCGAGGAATTCAAAGGTCAGCGGTTTGCCTTGTTTGTCGACTGCTTTGCCGTTTTTGTATTGGTAGCCGCCTTTTTCAAGCAGGGCGCGTGCTTTGAGCAGGTTCGGGCGCACGCCCAGTTTGGGGTCGGTAACCGGCGGCATGGGGACGTCTTGATCCAATACGCCCTCGGGCAGCTTGGTACCCAATGATTTGAGCAATGCGGTTTCTGCACGGTCGGGCTTGCCAGTTGCGGCCATGGTGCTGTTGGTGAAGAAGCTGTCGGTGCGGCGGTATGCGCCGTAGAAGATGCGGCTGTTGACGCTTTCGTAGTCGAAGCTTTCAATCAAGGCGCGGCGGACGTAAATATTGTCCAAGGGCTTGTGGCGCATATTGATGACGAAGCCTTGCATACCGGCGGTGCTGTTTTGCAGCCATTCGTGTTTGGACAGATTGCGTTTTTTGAGGACTTCGTCGGAGTAGGCGCGCGCCCAGTTGCGGGCGACGTTTTCTTGTACGAAGTCATATTGGCCGCCTTTTAACCCTTCGATGCGGACAACTTCGTCTTTGACGTATTTGATGCGGATGTGGTCGTAGTTGTAGCGGCCTTTGCGCACGGGCAGGTTTTGAGCCCAGTAGTTTTTGTCGCGGACAAACTCGCTGATACGGCCGTTTTCGGCTTTGGCAAAACGGTAGGGGCCGGAGCCGATGGGCAGGCTGTTGGGCGCGGCGGCCAGGCCTTTGGGATAGCTTTTATGCGAGAAGACGGGCAGGCTGCCGAGAATCATGTGCAATTCTGAGTTGCGCTGCTTGAAGCGGAACACGACGGTGCGGTCGTTGGGCGTTTCTACTTTGGCCACGTCGCTCCAGTAGAAGTGGTACATGGGGGCGGCGGCTTTGTCTTTGGTCAGGATGTTAAATGAAGCGGCAACGTCTTTGGCCAAAACGGGGTCGCCGTTGTGGAATTTGGCTTTGGGGTTGATTTTGAAGGTAACGGAAAGGCCGTCCGGAGCCAGGGCGATGTCTTCGGCAATCAGCCCGTAAACGGCGTAAGGTTCGTCCATGCTTTGCTCGGTCAGGGTGTCGAGCGTCAGCATGCTGATGCCGTATTCGTGGTTGCCTTTGAGGGTAAAGGGGTTGAGCGTGTCAAAAGCACCGAGGAAAGGCGTGGTAAATGTGCCGCCTTTGGGGGCGTTGGGGTTGACGTATTCGAAAGCGGTGAAGTTGGCCGGATATTTGGGCGGTTGGCCGAGGCCTACGCCGTGGGCGGCAAAGGCGGCAGATGGAATCAAACCGAGCAGAGAGAGTAGGGCTGGTGTTTTCATCTATTTTTCCTTGTAGGTTGAATATTGTATTCAGTAGTGTGCTGATTATAGCAAAGGCCGTCTGAAACTTGATATTTTTGCTTTCAGACGGCGTCAGGTTTAAGAGGATTGCTTTTTCGTATGGGCGCCGAACTCGGCAAGCGTCATGTTCAAGGTTTCCAAGCAGGGCTGCATGATGTGGTCAACCGTTTGATTGACCTTGTCTTTGTTGAGCGTTTGCGGACGGTAGACAAAGAGTTTGAACAGCTCCGCCAAGTCGATGGACTCCGCCCCTGTTTTCAAGACCCAGCCTTGGCGGCCGGAATAGACATAACCGTGTCGCGCCAGTTTTTCCAAAAGCTCGCCCAATTCGTCAAAGCCCATATTGATATGCCGTCTGAACTCCTGCACCGGCAACGCCTTGCCGTTTTGTTGGGCAGAATCGAGCAGCAGCAGGATTTTCAATACATCGTCAAATCGGCCGCGCGCATCCAGACTGCGGCGGAACGCTTCGCCGCGCCAGTAAGACAGGGACGAGGTCAAGACCGCACCGCCCAATACCAGCGTCCACAACAGGTTGAGCCACAACAGGAAAAACGGTACCGCGGCAAATGCGCCGTAAATCGATTTGTAGCCGTCAAAGTTGCCCATGTACCAAGCGAACAAAAAGCGTGCCGTTTCCAAGCAAAACGCCGTTACGGCCGCGCCGACCAAAGCATGGCTGGCCGGTACGAAACGGTTGGGCACAAAGCGGTACAAGCCCCACAGCAGCGCCGTAATAAATGAAACCGTAGTGATAACCCTCAGCCATTCCGAGCCGCCCACTACTTGCACCTGACCGATTACAACCGACAAGCCTACACCCAAAGACAAAGGCCCAAACGTCAGCAACGCCCAATACACCAAAAACTGCATCATCCAAGGCCGTTGCGAATTGACGCGCCAAATCCGGTTGAACGCATTGTCTATCGTCCGAATCAGCATCAGCGAGGTTACGACCAACATCACACTGCCGATCGCCGTCAGCTTGGTGGCCTTATCGCGGAACGCATTGATGTAGTCGAACACCATATCCGCGCCCTGCGGCACAATGGTGCGGTTGATAAAAGAGACAAATTCCCCCGACCATTGGTCGAAAACGGGGAAGGCCGAAGCGATGACGACCATCACCGTCAACACGGGTACCAAAGCCAAAAGCGTCGTAAACGTCATGTTTGCCGCTACCTGCGGCACACACTCGTCATCAAAACGGCGCACGACAAACCAAGCGAACGCTACGCCTTTACTCTTTAAAAAACCTTGCCACCATTGCGAAAACGGCATAACCTTTTCCCACTTTTAAATTGAAATTTCTTCTTTTCAGACGGCCCGAGTATTTAAAAGGCCGTCTGAAACCTGACAGCATTGTAACGGAAACCCCAAATGAACCCAAATCCTCTGAAAATCCTCGTCCTCTTTTATTCCCAAAATGGCAGCACGCGCAACCTTGCCTGCCAAATCGCACGCGGTATCGAAAGCGTGGACGGTTGCGAAGCCGTGTTGCGTACTGTTCCCAAAGTTTCCACCGTTTGCGAAGCCGTTGAAAAAGCCATTCCAGACGAAGGCGCGCCATACGCGACTGCCGACGACCTCAAAAATTGCGCCGGCCTTGCGCTCGGCAGCCCAACACGTTTCGGCAATATGGCCGCCGCAATGAAATACTTTATCGACGGCACCATTCCCCTTTGGCTCGGTGCAGAACTCGTCGGCAAACCTGCCACCGTATTCACCAGCACATCTTCTCTGCACGGCGGCCAAGAAAGCACCTTGCTGACCATGATGCTGCCCCTGTTGCACCACGGCATGGTCATCAGCGGCATTCCATATACCGAGTCCGCGCTCAGCAATACCCAAAGCGGCGGCACACCTTACGGAGCAAGCCATGTTTCCAGCCACGACAGCAAGCCGGCATTGACTGCTGAAGAAAACGATATTGCCTTTGCTCAAGGTAAACGTTTGGCAGAATTGGCACGAAAATTGGCAGACTGATTACCTTGTAATAAAAAGATTAAGGCCGTCTGAAAACCTGATGATGCGGGTTTTCAGACGGCCTTTTTAGTTAATTAGAACTAGATTAAAAATAAATATTTTAAATTAAACGAACTACTTAGAAAATAGTGATTAGAACATAGTTTCATCGGACTACATCTTTTTGATAGAATCTGCCACCAAATTGAAACATCAGCTAATTGGAGAGGCTATGTCACTACCTGTATTTCCCTATGGCAAATTAAGCTTTGCCGTCAGTCTGGCGCTGTGTTCGGCGTATTCTTTTGCGACCGAAGTAGAAAATACCCAGCCGCAAGAGCGTGTCGATTTACCGACAGTTACCGTCCAAGGTGTCGGAAAACAGACTACTTCCAACTACACCATTCCCGCTTCCTCCGCCGCGACAGGCATCCGCCTGACCCAGCGCGAAACGCCGCAGTCCTTGTCTGTCGTCACTGAAAAACAAATGGACGACCAAGGTTTGGATACCTTGCAGGACGTATTGAAACAAACACCGGGCGTGTTCCACAGCAAAATGGGCAACAACGTATCCGGCCACAGCCAATTTATTTCGCGCAGTCAGGCGATTGACAGCATTTCCGTTGATGGCGCGCCCAAATTCCTTTACGACGGTAAGCCATCCGCCGCGGTACCAACAATCTGGACAGCACGTTGTACGAACAAGTCGTCGTCGTGCGCAGCGCAAGCGGTTTGTCCAACGGCGGTATGGGCGAGCCGGGCGGTACGGTTGCTTTGGAACGCAAAAAACCGACTGCCAAGCCAGCCATCAGCGTAGAAGCCGGTGTCGGTTCGTGGAACCACTACCGTTTCGTCCTTGATGCCAATCAGCCTTTGAATGCAGACAATACCTTGCGCGGCCGCGCTATTTTGGTCAGCGACCATGGCGGCGATTACCTGCCGAACACTTCGCGCCACAATCACACTTTCTACGGTACGTTGTCTTACGATATCACGCCGCAAACCCAATGGCGCCTCGGTACGGAAATACACCGTTTCCGCAACAACGGCAGCTCGCGTTTCAGCTATCTGACCGCAGCAGGTTCGCGCCGTACTGGATTCATACCGTTTGAGTCTTCGCCGCGCAGCAATTCTTCCGCACGCTGGGCATACGGCAAAGACACCAGTGCCGAAGTATTCACTTCCCTCAGCCATGAGTTTGACAACGGCTGGAAACTGACAGGCGATTACAGCCATGTTTCGGGTAAAAACGACATCGTTTCAGGCATTGCCGGTACTTTTGTCATTAATTCCGATTACTCCGCGCTCTTTACATCCGACCGTGACCGCAGCAAATACCGCGATCAGAATTTTACGCTGGCCTTGGACGGCGATTATCCGGCGTTGGGCCGCTCGCACGAGTTCAATGTCGGTATCAGCTATCAGGACAACAAAGAAAACCTTTCTTTCTACGAAGAAGGCGAATCGACGATTCCTGATTTGCGTAAATTTGACGGCAACATCGCCAAACCATATATGCCGTATCTGCGCGATGGTTTTTCACGCATGAAAAACCTGTCGGTTTACGGCTCGACCCGTTTCAAACTGACCGACAAACTCGCCTTTATCGGCGGCAGCCGTTTTGTGGATTGGCGTTACCGTTACAGCACTGACCGCAACAAATTCGCACACAGCAGCCACAAACAAAACGTTTTCATTCCTTATTTGGGCGTAACCTACGACATCGGCGACAATCTGACTGCCTATGCGTCTTACACCACCATTTTCCGTCCGCAAGTGCGTTACCTGACCAAAGACGGCGCGGCGCTCAAACCGCAGCGCGGCAAAACTTACGAGACCGGTTTGAAAGCGTCATGGTTTGAAGGCCGTCTGAATGCTTCCGCTTCCGTCTTTATGAACAAACGCGACCATTTGGGCGTTGTCGCAGGCAAATTCGCGAATGGCGAGGAATACTACCGTGCAGCCGACAACACCACAACAAAAGGCGTGGAACTCTCTGTCGGCGGCCGCCTGAGTGATAAATGGCTGCTGAATGCGTCTTATGCACGTTCCAAAATCAAAGACAGCGAAGGGGTTCAACTGCATCCATCTTATCCGGTTCATTTGTTCAAACTCTTTACCGCGTATGACGTAACCGACCGTTTGAACCTGGGTGCCAACGTCAACTGGCAAAGCCGCAGCCATACGCTGGATGAATACCCTGCAGACATCAATCCTGCTGCTGCCGCCGCATTGACCCAACGTCCGTACGCCACGCTGGATTTGACCGGTCATTACAAAATCGGCAAATCCACCCGCATCAGTTTGGACTTTGAAAACGTCTTTAACAAACGCTATCGCACCATGCCGGATATTCACGTTTACGGCACGCCGCGTAGTGTGACTGCAACGGTTAAACATACGTTTTAATTGAATAGCAGAAGTAGGACAGGCCGTCTGAAAACCTGAATCATCGGGTTTTCAGACGGCCTGAATTTTTTTCTCATATTGTTTTGATGTCAAACCTGACTAAAACTTGCTCGGTATCTTGAGCAAAGAAATCAAAATGACAGGCACAAAAAAGACCGGAACATATCCGGTCTTTTTAATGATTTCGCACTTACGCTTGGTAACCTTTCGCTTCGGCAAGCAGGGCCAGCAATTCTTCAGTCGTATCCCAACCGATGCAGGCATCCGTAATACTTTGACCGTAAACTTCAGGCTTGTCTTGGCGGCCTTCAACCAAGTGGCTTTCCACCATCACGCCCATGATGTTTTCTTCACCGGCTTTCAGCTGCGCCGCAACATCGCGCGCTACATCCATTTGTTTGCGGAAGTCTTTACGGCTGTTGGCATGGCTGCAGTCCACCATCAGTTTGCTGCTCACGCCGGCTTTTTGAAGCTGCGCAACCGCGTCTTTAACGTGTTCCGCGCTGTAATTAGGCTCTTTACCGCCACGCAAAATCGCATGGCAGTCAGGATTGCCGCTGGTGTGGACAATCGCGGAATGACCGGCTTTGGTTACAGACAGGAAGTGGTGCGGATGATTGGCGGCACCGATGGCGTCGATGGCGATTTTCAGATTGCCGTCCGTACCGTTTTTAAAACCGACAGGGCAGGAGAGGCCGCTGGCCAATTCGCGGTGTACCTGGCTTTCAGTCGTACGCGCACCAATCGCTCCCCAAGAAATCAGGTCGGCGTAGTATTGCGGCGTAATCATGTCCAAGAATTCAGTTGAAGCAGGCATGCCCATTTCGTTCAAAGTCAGCAACAACTGACGCGCTTGGCGCAGGCCGTAGTTGATGTCAAACGTACCGTCCAGGTGCGGATCGTTAATCAGACCTTTCCAGCCAACAGTTGTACGCGGTTTCTCAAAATACACGCGCATTACAATCAGCAGCTCTTTCTCATATTTTTTGCGCAAGGGCAGCAATTTTTGCGCATATTCAACCGCCGCCTTAGTATCGTGAATCGAGCATGGGCCGATAATGACCAGTAAACGGTTGTCGCGGCCGTGAACCAAATCCGAAATCTCATGACGTGTTTTATAAACCAAATTGGCAACCTGAGGCGTAACAGGCAGCTCATACAAATGCGCGATTGGAGGGAGTAACTCTTTGACTTCCTTAATTTTAATGTCGTCGGTAGGGTGGTGTTGGGACATGATGAACTCTCTTGTTTATTTTTGATACAGGTTACAGGTTTTAGCAGAATTAAACAAGGCTTAGTTTTTTGTTTTAGCAATTTTATTCTAAAATTTCTTTATTTTAATTATTTTATAGAATTTAAAATTAGTTTATTTATAAAAATTAATATTTAATGCTATTTAAAAATTTCATTTATATAATAAAGGGCTTTGAGTTTTTATCAAAATACAGGCCGTCTGAAAATTTCAGACGGCCTGAAGTTTTACATAGACCCATAAATTGAAAAGCGTGAAGGCTATCGGTATTGTTCCAGCAAGGGCGAAGAGAAAGGAGTCCAATACACGCCTTTAAGGCCGCTTTCAACCAATTTGTCATTCAGCCAAGTGTTACAAGTATTGAATAAATGATAGCGTCCTTTGGCTTCATAAAAAGCATCGTTAGATTGATGATGGATTCCTTTTAGCAAGATGGGGTGTCCATTTTCTTGTTGAAAACCGGCCAAGAGCGATTTTGTTAAATTCCTGTATTGCTCAGGCGTGACCAAAAATTTGACGACGTGGCTATTTTCTCGTGGTTCAAAAGGATAATAAGTAACATGAATCAGCGTACGGTTCAGCCCGCTTAATGCACCTAAAGCATTGGAGAAAGTCAAATCTTTCCACTCAGGTGTGTATAAATAAAAATTGCGTTCCCCCCAGCCTAAACCGATATGCGTTATCTGAGGATCAGCAGTGAGCGTATCTTTGGGATTGACGACATCCGACCAATCAAAAATATCATTCTTCAGCGGCATGACTACATCAGTATGCACGCCGTTACTGACTAAATATAAAGTAATTTCCCCTTTGGGCTGCTCTTCATTAAGCGGCAATGAAGCCATCATCCAAGCAGATAAAAAATACAATAGGGCAAAAATAGGGATTATCAGCGCTATTTTGCCAATTTTCTTAAGGATGTGAAGGAAGGAGCGCATTCGTTTTTTTAAAGGCAATTAAGTTTGAAGGTGTGTATTTTCCATTAAATTTGTACTTTTTTCATTAGAAATGAGTGGGTAGTAGGTATCTTGCGACTAATGATAAAAATGGTTGTTTAACTTGAATAAAAAAGATAGTGTATTTCACAGTCAATAAACTTTACATTTCTTAAAGTTGAAACAATACGCACCCTGATTTGTTCAGGGTGTTTTGTTTGATATTAAATGGTTTTGCGTTTTATTTTTTTATTTATTTTTCAGTAAATTAAAAATCGCCGGCGAAAGCCCGGTTTAATTTTTCATTTATATCTTTCCGACTCAAAGTCTTTCCCTGTCTTTATCAGGTTGTAGGCGATGACGGCAAGTTTGCGCATCAAGGCGACTATGATTTGTTTCGGCCTTTTGCCGTTAGCTTGCAGGCGGCTTACAAACGAAGCAAAGGTTCGGCTGCGGTAGGCGTGCATGGCTGGCATATACAGGGCGGTTCGTAGTCGGCTGCTGCCGACTTTTGATATACGCTCTCGGCCTTTGACGCTCGTGCCTGATTTGAATTGCTTGGGGTCTAGTCCGAGATAGGCGGTAAATTGCCGCTGGTTTTCAAATCGGTCTTGTTCGGCCAATACGGTTAACAGTGTGTCGGCTGCGTTGTCGCCTACGCCTGTGATGGTCTTAAGGCGGTTTCTGTTTGCTTTGTAATCGGGGTGGTCTTGGTGGAATTTGCCGATTTTTTCCTGAACGGCCTTAATCTGCTTTTGCAGGTGTCTGATGGTGTCTTCGATGAGTGGGGCGAGGTAGTCGGGCGCGGTGTGTAGTTTGGTTTGCTCTGCGGCCTTTTTGGCTTTCAGCCGTTGGCGGTATTGGTTGAGTTCTTTAAGTTGGGTTTGTGCTTCGCTTGGCTTTTGCCACGCTCGCGGCTTCATATCACGGCAGTATTGGGCAATTATCCTGGCGTCTAATCTGTCCGTTTTTGACCTTTGCAGCTTGGCGTTGCCGTAGCCTTTTATTTTTCGTGGGTTCTCCACGCTCATGACGTAGCTTTCGGCCAAGTAGTCGGCGGCGGCTTCGTAGTATTTGCCTGTTGCTTCGCAGCAGCAATGTAGGGCGTTGGTTGCGCCGTTTTTATCCAGCCATGATTTGAGTTGCTCAAATCCTGCTCTGTTGTTTTTAAACTGCCGTTCAAAAAAAATGCCGTCTGAAATCAGACAGCAATCTAACGTGTTCTTTGAAACGTCTATCCCTAGGTTCATGATTTTTTGCCTTATGAATACGGGCTATTATTGCCCTAGATAGTGTACAAACTTGGGTAGGGAATCGCCCGCGCTTCAGTCTTTTTTACGGCCTTTTCGGCCTTGCCGTACTTAGGAAGTCGCGGGCGGCGGTTTGGGTCATGAGGCCAAACCCTGTATTGTTCTGCTTTTAAAACAATAGGGGGTTGGGTCTGAATGTGTTGGACGCTGTCCAAACCTGCTCTCCGAGGGCGTTCGCCACGTGGCAGGGGGTGGGGTAAAAAAACCACCCCACCCCTTTGCCCTAGCGTTTTTGGGTTCTTGAGAGTAAAGGGGTATCCAAAAAGTTTTATAAAGGCAAAAAACGCGCCTTTACAAAACTTTCTGGACGTCCTCCCCTTGACTTGTGGTTAGGTGGGTGGGGGTTTAAGGATTTTGGGTTATTAGAAATATCCCAAGCGTTACAATTAATAAAAGGGCAATTTTAAAAGGCCATCGCATGCCAATTAAACCTTTCCAGCCTTTACGTTCATAGGCCGTCGCTACAACAATACCCAGAAAGAATGATAATAAACAATTCATATCCCTACTTTTGCCCCTTTATTACTTAACGATTTTTCGTTGTACCCATCATACATCAGATTTTGCGGACTCTCTCCGCCCATTGTCAGCACTTGGCCGCCGCTCTCTTTCGGCTCTGCCGCTGCCGTCGGTGTCGGTGTGGCCGCCGCTTCTTTATACGGATTGTATATGCCGTTCTCTACGAACTCAAGACATTGGTTTTTGCTGAAGCCTTTAATCGCTGTTCCTTGGTCTGTGTAGCAGGTGCAGCGGTCGGCGTTTTTGACGCAAGCGACTGGATAGGGCATGGTTTTTACTGCTTTGTTGTATTGGTCGTATATCGGCGCGGTGTGGGGTTGGCCGTCTATGGCAGGCTTGTAATCGTCTTCGGTCAGGTGTGGCCGCTGCTGCTGCGGCTCGGGCGTTGGCTGCGCTTCGGGGTATTGCCCCGTCCCGTGCGTCCCGTTTTGGGCTTGCGCCCCCACCGTGCCGCCCGTTTCGGGGCTTGCCGCTGGCGCGGCAACTTCCTGCTGCGCCGTGGGTGTCGGTGTTTTTTTGAAGTCTCCCCAAAAGTCATAAAAGCCCCAAAGGCCGCCGATTATCATCAAAAGTATGACAGGAATCAGGTAAAAGACTTTGCTGCGGCCTGTTTTGATTTTGGTGTGTTCTTCGGCTGATTTGTATAGGCCGTAGACGCTTTTATCGAGCTTGTACACGCTTTTGAGTGCGTCTCTTACGTCTGCCCTGCTTTCGGGATTTTTCGCGCCGCCCGTACTCCATTCTAATTTGCGCCTTACGCCTAGTTCGGTCTTGCTTACGTGGGTGTGATGCTCAATCAGGCTTCTTAGGTTGGCATCAATTAATCGGGGGTGTTGGGTTATAAAGAAGAAGTCTAGGCCGCGATGGCGATGGGTTTCAAGCTCTGAAACGTAGTCGGGTACTTTCGATCCGCTGGGGCGCGGCCTAAAGATGCGCTGGCATTCGTCAACCACGATGATTGCGCCTGTAGGTGCCCACTTCGGCCACGTTTGGATACTTTCGCCCTCGGGGATTTGTTCATGTGGGATTTTTAAATCTGGAATACCGTCTATAAACAACGGGCGGTTTTTAAGGTCGGGACGTTTTGCGAGCATGGAGACGACATTCAGGGTTTTACCGGAACCTGGTACGCCTGTGAACAGATATAACATGGCTTTTTCTCTCTATTTTTTGGATATGCCTGCGGCCAGTTTGGTCAGGCTTTTTGTTGAAATGACAAAGGCAAATGCGCCGATTATCCAGTTAAGCACCACGCCCAAGCCTGCGATATAGGCAATCTGCAAGGCTTCTTTTGGAATGTTGTTCAGGTTTTCGGCAATTGCCGCAACTATACGGCTCTGTACTTCGTTCAGACCGACGTAGGTTACAAACGACAGGCCAAACGCTGCGATTAGTCTGCCTGCTACGGTCATCAGTACGGCGGTTATGATGTTCCCAATATTCATTTTAGTCTTTCAGTGATGAGTAAACGAAAAAGGAGCAGGATACGATTGTGATAAGTATCAAAATCGGCCTTATTTTTCGGGCAAAATCGCATAGGGGGTCATATGAAAATTCATGTTGGCCGAACATGCCGAAATCTACGGTTCTCGGCTCTGGGCATACGCCGTCAACTGAAAATATATCGGCTTGTTTAAAGTCTAAATCTACGGTTTTGGTGGGTATGTCGGGGTCTTCATAGGCTGTATTTTCCTGCGGTGGTTGGTCTTCTTTTGGCTTGTTTGGCACGGTCTGATTATCGGGTGTGACAGGTGTGCTTGGGTTGTTTGGGCTAGTCGGAGTCGTGGGGGTGGTCGGACTTGTCGGACTTGTCGGCGTGGTTGGGGTACTGGGGTTGTTGGGTATCAACGAGCTTCGCGTTGGAGCTTGTGGGCTGTTCGGTACGAGGTCGGGACGTGGAATAACGCTTGTTGTTACGCTGCCGTCTTTATTTATTGTGATTTGGGTCTGCTGCGGTGTGTTTGAGCCTGACGGAGTATAAGGTGCGGTAGTAGCCGTTGCCGGTGTGAACTCGGTCGATGTTGTCGAATCGGGTACGACGTTGCCCATTTTGGCGAGCTGGTTCATCAGTTCGGCATGGTTGGTTTGTTGGTTCTCAAGCATACGCTTGAGAATGTCTAACATTTCCTGTTGGGTTAGTTGGAAGTCTT
Organism: Neisseria sp. 20925_1_37; assembly: GCF_041433255.1. Taxonomy (NCBI): domain Bacteria; kingdom Pseudomonadati; phylum Pseudomonadota; class Betaproteobacteria; order Neisseriales; family Neisseriaceae; genus Neisseria; species Neisseria sp. 20925_1_37. The sequence continues at coordinate 17,229 of NZ_JAPWBC010000009.1, forward strand.
TGGTGTTTACTTCGGGTCTTGTTTCTTCATCAGGAATTTTTGAATCAAAATCGTAAACTGAAATGCTTACCATATCGTAATAATCTTTTTGACCAGTAAACTTAAATTTATAATTTAAAAAAATGTCTTTGCCTTTTAGTTTGTATTTAAACTCTTTTAATCCTTTATCATTTAAAATATTACCTTCGTCATATCTTCCAATTGGTGAATCTGAATAGCCTGAAACCCATTGGGTATGTTTACAACATCCCTCAACCCAACTACCATTTTTGTCCATTCTTAAAGCGGTCTCATTAAAACGAACAAAGTACCTATATTTTGTTTTACCGTTTTCATTTTTTGTAGGCGGAAGTTGTGCGGCTTCTTGTGCGGCTTTGGCTTTGGCGGCTGCTTCTGCTGCTTTTTTTGCTGCGGCGTGGGCTACTGCTTTTTGATAGTTGCCTGCTTTTTCTGCTTGGGCTTGGGCGGCTTGTTGTTGGGCAGCGATTTGGCCTAATTGTTGGCCGCTTGAGTTGTTTCTAATACCTGTTTTATCTAAAAAATTATTAATTCCGCTACCAAGTCCAGTTATATCCAACGATGCTAGACCTGATAACAACGCGCCAACTGAATTTCTTGCTGCGTCGCCCCAGTCTCCTGCTTTAATATCTCTATATGCCCAAGCTGCATAGTCAGAGCCAATAGCTCCGCCTGCTGCTGATAATCCTGCAAGCGTGCCTCCAATCGCCATCTCAACCCTACCCGTATTCACGCGCTGTGTTACTTGCGTGTTAACCGTTGCCTTGTTACCGTAGCCGTCCGTCACGGTTACGCGCTGCCCCTGCGTTCCCGTGATTTGTCCGCCGCCGCTGCTTACTGTCGGTTTGCCTGTTGGGTTTGTTTGTACTTTCCAAACGCCTGTCTCTCTGTTGTATCCCATTTGCTCGAGTTTTTGGGCTGATGGAAAGCCTACGTTTTGGTGGTGTACAGGTGGGGGTAGTTGCGCGTCTGCGTTTACTTGAGCATGAGGAACGACAACGCCCAGCAGCAGAATAGGTAGGGGGCGGCGGAAATTAAAAATAAAATTTCGGGGAGCATTATTCTTCATCTCTTTCTTTCAGTATTTTTAGGGTTGAAATTACTGCGCGGATAATCCAAACGACTACAAACGCGCCTAACATGGATATTCCTATTTCTCTGCCCGCGTTTGTGTATTCGTTTGGGTCGCATTGGGGAAATGTGGGTTTTACGGGGTATTCATGCCCCTGCTGTTTGTATGTCCAAGTCCTGCCGTTAAAAACGGGGTGATGTAGCACCCCGTCTTTGTCTATGGTCGGTACGACTTGGGTCATCACGCTGTTGACTGCTTCGGCTTCTGTGCCGTAGCAGATTCTTCCGACTTGATAACCCATGTCGTTTCCTTAGGCTTTGGATACTGCGCGTTTAATTACGCCGATGGTTACGATTGCAACGGCGATGCCGAGAATCACGCCGCCAAGGGCTACAATGCCCGTTTTCAGGCCGCCGATTTCGGTTTGTGCGGCTTCCAACGGTGTGCCTTCAGCCCAAACGGGAGCAGACATTGCGGCTACTGCTACGGTTGCAGCGGCGTTACGCGCTGCGGTTTTCAGTTTCATGATATTCATGATTTTTTCCTTTATGGAGTTAAAAAATGGTTGTGGCGGTGTTTCGGGGTCAATTCAGGGAACACCGCCGAACCCCTGAAACTGGTTTATGCTTCGTCCGAATAGTAGATGTTGTCTTTAAATGCACGAGGAAACACTTGCATGGAGACGATTTGCTGCGGTTTGTACTGCTCGTACTTTTCGGGATGTTTGGTGCGAACTTCGCAAAGGCGGGTTTCTGTGTCTGAACGGATAATCAAACCGACATAGTGGGTCTTGCTGAATGTGCCGTCTTGGTTTTTGCGTTCTCGTGCGAACATGCGATCAAATGCGGCAATGACGAAAATACCTTGTTTGCGTTCGGTTTCTTGAGACATGATGTTTCCTTTCTGCCAACTTAGGGCATATTGATGATGGTTTCTCGGTTATAAAACGCCCATTTCGGGCTTAAAAGGGCTGATAGAACGACGTTGTAATTGTCCTCTGTAATCTTTTTGGGCTTTCTTTCGTAAAAAAGCTCGGCATGCGCCTGCAAAAGGGGTTCAATGCAAATAACCCACTTTTTCAGCTTCTCGCGCCACTGGCGCGAACCTGCAGATACAAACGAAAAATTGCTGTTCGCAATCTTCCACAACTGTTTTTTGTCTATGGTGGTACGAATCAGACGATAGCCTTTGTCTTCAGGCAGACGGCTATCAATGTGTTTGGCGATATATTTGCCGACGTAGCGGGCAAGTCCTTTGCTGTTGGTTTTGACGGGAAGCAGTTCGGATCGTCCAAACCCGTACTTTTCCATGTTTTCACGGAGGACTTGCCAAAGCTGGCGTAGATTTTTATTTGCGCTTGTGTAGTTACGAGCCTGAATTTGTTGGAAATTCAAACCACGGCGGATGTCTTCGCGGGTGTTGACGATAAGATGGAAGTGAATACGACCGCTTTTCATGCGCTCGTATACACAGACATAATGTTCGAAATGTTTTTTAAGAAAGTTTGTGCGCAGGCTGTGAAAGCGGCGGCTTGCCTCTTTGACGTCTTGTACGTCGTCGGCAAATGTAAGGGTAAGGAATCCAACCTTTTCAATTCCGAAAACTTCGATGAACTGGCGTACATTCATCTCAAGGGCGGCGGCGGATTTCTTGTGTGAGGTGGAAAATTCGTTGAATTCAGGTTTTACTGTGTTCGGCAGGTATTTTTCTATGTTTGCGGGTTTTTGCTTTTCCTTGATTACATTGGTATTTTTTACGCCAATGCAGTTGTTACTATTTAGACAAGGAACAGCGCTTTCCGCGCTGCGAGAAGCGGAACGGTTCATGATTGCACCTCCGCCATCAGTGCGGATACGCTTAATTGACCGTATAAATCGGCTTCGCCGTAAGTGATTTGGGGATTGTTGGGATTGCGGATAGGAAAAGCTTTGGTTTCCAAGCAATCGATGGTTCCGCAGGTCTCGGAAAACAGGCGGAAGATGTAGGCAACGGGATTTTTTTCGGGTTGCGGTGTAATTGTGTAGTAGGCAAATGTTGACATTTCAGACCCCTTGAAAAGTCGGTTAATCGTAACTTGTCAAGGGGTTTGGTTTGTAATTTACACTCCCTTAACGGAGTGCAATATATAAGGCCGTCTGAAATATTCAGACGGCCTTTTTACAATCAAAACGGGATACCAAATCTCATCTCAATCTATGTTGCGAACGATTGATTATTTTGCAGAGCTGCTGACTTGTTTCATCCAGGCAAACAGTTCGTCTAAGTCATAATCGCCGCTGTGGCCGACATCCCAAGGCAGGGCGTAGTCGACGGTTTGGCCGTTGTTTTGCAGTTTGGCGGCTAAGACGGCGGAGACTGCCAGTGAGGTGTCGCGGTCGTTGGTGCCGACGCGGATGCGCCAGTTTTGCGGCAGATTTACGCCCGGTTTGCCGATGTAGTTGAGCGGGTTCATGATTTTGATGGTTTCTTCATCTGCGATTTCGGCGTTGGCGGCGGTGTTGTGTTGCATGGAGAACGCGGTAAAGTGGCGTTTGTCGACGGTATTGGTGCCGAAGAGTTGGTTTTCGCCTGTGCTTAAATCTACGCCGTCAAAGGCCGGCGGTGTTTTTTGGCGGCCGGCGGTTTTTGCGTAGGCATCGAAATCGACGGAGACGATTTTGCCTTTGCGGACGGTCAGCCAAGTGCGGTCGCTCAGGTCTTTGCCTGCATCAAGCTGGGCTTGTGCGGATTTGGCAATTAAACCGGCAATATGGTTTTTAAAGCTGCCGTTGCCTTGGGCGTCCAGTGTCAGGGGTTTGCCTTCGGGGGATTTCAGGTTCAGGCTGTTGAGGTATGCGGGGTATAAGGGTTTGAGGAGGTCGGACAGTTTTTTCTCGTCATCGGTCAGTGTACCTGCGACCAGCTCGCGTTTGACGCGGTAGTCGAGCATGGAAATGTTCATTTTTTTATAGTCGTTGATACCGTTGAACTGCCATTCGTAAGCCATGTCGGCATGGTCTAAATCGGTAATCGGGCAGTAGGCGGACACGGCGAAAACTTTGTCGCTGCCGTCTGCTGCACCTAAGGCTTTGAGGTGGTTTTCGTAATCTTTTTGGTCGGCTGTTGCGCCTAAGAGGGCGGACATCGCGCCGCCTGCGCTTGTGCCGTTGGAAATGATTTTTTCGGCATCGCCGGGCATGACTTTGTCGTTGGCTTTCAGATAGCGGACGGCGGCTTTCAAATCGACAATGGCGGCAGGTGCTTTGCCGGTAGGTTCCGTTCTGCCGCGTGCGCCCGGGGAGGCGACGACGTAGCCTTTGGAAAGGGCGGTCAGCGCGGCGTTCGGCGATTTTTGACCGTCTTCAGGTTCGCCGCGTTTGCCTTCTAAAGCAGGTTTGCACGGTTTGGCAGGCATATAGCCGCCGATTTGGTTGGGCAGGAAAATCGGTGCGGTTTCGGCGTTGAAACCGTCTATCTCACCTCCGTTGTAATAGGCTTCGGGGACGTAAATATTGATGATTTCGTAACGGGTATCGACAGGATTGCGGACGTAAACCACGCCTTCGTAAGCGCGGAATTTGACGGCTTGACCGTTCACTTCGATGCTTTGTTCGGTGTATTTTTGTTTGGAGAAGTCTAGGTCGTAGGTGTCTGCTGTTTTGACGGAAGCGCAGGCGCTCAATCCCAGTGTGACAGAAACGGATAAGAGGGTTTTGTTTAGGGCGTTCATTATCATACTTTCTGAAAAGGTGTGAGCGGATATGATAACGAATACCAAGGCCGTCTGAAACGCCAAGTCGGGTTTCAGACGGCCTAATTTTTTTGTAATGTTATGTAGTGTTGTACGTTACGTTGTAAAGTAATATTGGCTTGGATTTTATCTATTTGATAAATATGAATTTAATAAGAAATTATGCCTTAAAAAATCTATTTATCCGGTATCTGTAAAAGTGTAAATCTGTCTTGTAAATTAGTAAGCAGGTGTGGCGGTATTTATGCTTGATTCGCGGATTCAACGTACTTGTCAGAACGTTTTGCTCAATTCGACAAACATTTTGGTTTTGCCGTATTCGTAGAACTTGTCGTTGCTCCATGTTTTGTTGTGGGCAATGGTCAGGCGCGGGGTGATACCTTTGAAATGGAGGGCGCGGTGCCATACGCTCAGGGAGGCGGAGGCTTCTTTGTCGCGGCGGTTTTGTTCGTTGCTGAAGAAGCCGGGGGCTTGGTAACGGCGTTGGGCGGCGCTGAGGCGTAGGACGGTGGAGAGGCCTTCGGGCCATTCTTGTCCCCATGTGCCGCGCAGGGCGTAGCGGTTGAAGCTGTCGCCTTTGTCGTCGCGGTTGCGTTCGCGGTAGAGGTCGATACCGGCTACCCAGTATTGGCGCGCGTTGCGGTAGTACACGATGGAATTGCTGAGTAGTTGGCTGTTATTGTTAGAATACTCGCGACGGCTGTTTTTCAGACGGCCTGCTTCAAATGCGCTGAGGGTTTGCAGCTTGGGTTGCCACCAATGGTTGTAGTGGAGGCGTGCGCCGTTGGTGTAGGTGTAGGGGTCATTGCCGTAGAAGCGGCGCTCGTGGAACGGGGTCATGCCGACGTCGTTGCGCTGGTCGGCATAGCCGATGCCTGCCGAGAAACGTGTGGTGAGGTCGTTGTAGTTGGTGTGTTTGGGGTAGATTTTGCCGTAATGGTCTGCGCCAGCCGTGGCATAGAAGCCGTGTGGCAACGACCATTTTTTTTCTGCACCGATTTGGTAGTGGACGGCGGTGGCATCGATGGGTTCGGGGAATGTCCAGCCTCGGAAGCAGTCGTCGTCGGGATAGGCAAGGCGCACGGCGCGGCATTGTTCGTCGCTCAGGTGGTTGCCAAGACGGCGTTGACCGGGAGCTTGGTTGATGTTTTGCTCGCGCGTGATGTTCAAGCCGGCGTTGAATTGCCATGAGTCGCGTTCGCGCAGGGCTTTGCGGTAGGTTTCGATGCGTTCTTGCAAGGCGGGCGGGAGGGATTCGGTTTGCAGTTTGTCAAACTGGTCGGCCGCAGCTTCGTTTTGTTTGTCTTCAAACAAGGCGGTTGCAAGCTGCCAGCGGACGGCGGAGGCATCGGGCTGCTCGGCGATAAAGCGGCGGTAATGGCCGACAGCTTCGGCGGCATGCCCTTCGGATTGGGCAAGCAAACCTTTGGCATAGCGCGCCATGGCGCGGTCGTGTTCGGGCCATTGTTCGTAAATGGGCAAAACGGCTTTGATGCCGGGGATGTTGTGGGCGACGACGGCGGAATACATGGCGCGTGCCAGCAATTCGGTGTTGGCAAGCAGGATGTCGGCATCGACGTTGATGATTTTTTCAGACGGCCTGTTTGTCTGCTCGGCAGGGATGTTGTGCGCTTCGGGTTGTTGGGGTTCGGCAGTGTTGACTTGAAGCTCGGGTTTTACGTCGGGCGGCACATCGGCGGCGTGAAGGGAAAGGGGAAGGATGGCGAGGAGGAACAGACGTTTTCTCATGGCAATGTTTGGGATGTTATCGGTATAAGTGGGCAGATTGTACAATGTTTTGAGTCGGAAATTTTGCAAACCGAGTGCCATTTTATCTGATAAAGACGACAAAAGGCCGTCTGAAACCTGATGGGATTTCAGACGGCCTTTGTTTGCGAGTCGGATTTAGTTTTTGTCCAAGTCCAAATCGGCTTTGTATTCGATGCGGCCTTGGCCTTTGTCTTCGATGGAAACGTCCAGCTCTTGTTTGCCGCGTTTGAATTTCAGATCGGCATCGTCGTGTTTGATTTCAGACTCAACCACATGGAAACCTTTGCTGCGCGCGTGGGCGATCACTTTTTTGGCCAAGGAAGGAATGGAATTGCGTTGGCCGGAAAGTTCGGCTTCGTATTCAAATTCGCCGTCGCCTTGATGATCGGCTTTGATGGTGTGCGCGCCATCCGGACGGTAAATTTCGGAAGGCAGCGGGGAGGCGAATGCCGTGGCGGAGAAAAGAGCCAAAATGCCGGTGGCCAGTAACGATTTTGCTTTGGTCATCGGTTTTCCTTTCTGAAAAGGGTTTTGAGAACGACATCATCTTATCGGCATGCCTGAGGGGGCGGCAAGCGGATAAACCTGATTTTACGCGCGGCTACATGATTTGTTTGGAGGACGTTGATTCTTTGCTTTGGGCTGGTGTTTGCTTGCAGAAAAATGCTGCTGGAAAGACTTAGCCGAGGTGGAACAATTCGCTACCGTGCGCCTTCAGCCATTGTTTGGCTTGGTCGACATGCGGGGTAAGCGAGTGGGTCAGAGCCCAAAATGCAGGACTGTGGTCGGGATGGCGCAGGTGGGCGAGTTCGTGCAGGCAGACGTAGTCGGCGACATATTCGGGCGCACCGATGAGCCGCCAGTTGAGGCGGATACCGGTAGTATGGCGGCAAACGCCCCAGAAGGTTTTGGCGTTGGAAAGGGAAATGGCGCTCGGGGTCAGGCGTGTGGTTCGGATATGGCCTTCGAGGCGCGGCAGCAGATACTCACGCGCACGCTCGTGCAGGAAGCGGCGCAAATGGGTAAGTTGGGCGGCGTTTTCTTTTTCGGGTAACAGGATTTCAGACGGCCTGATTTGGATGTGGCTTGCTGCATGGACGGACAAGGCCGTCTGAACGCCTTGATACCAAATCCATTCGGGAAGCGTGTCGGTAGGTGTTTGTCGAGCCGGTGTTTTGTTTAGGGTACGGCGCAGGATGGCTTCGTTGTCGTTCAGCCATTGGGTAAAGGTACGCTGGGTAACAAACGGAGGGATATTGATGCTGACGGTATCGGGGGAAACGGGGCGCAAGATGAGGTTTTTCTTGGCACTGCGTTTGAGCTGAATATGAATGGTGAGGCCGTCTGAAAGGGTGTGGGTATGGAGGTGGGGCATGATGTTGAGAAAAATATTGGACGGCATGGAAAGGGTGGGTATAGCGGCCCACCCGATGGAATGATTTATTTGGTTTTGGGCGCGAACGGGCCTTGTCCGGTAATCAGGGGCTGTTGGTTTTCAATCCATTGCTCGCATTGGGCCATGAGTTCGGCTTCATTGCCGTTGTTGTGGGCAATGGGTTTGCCGATGATGACGCTGACCGTGCCGGGGTATTTGAGGAAGGAATTTCGCGGCCAAAACTCGCCGCTGTTGAGCGCGACGGGAATGATGTCCATCTCAAACATTTTTGCCATGCGTGCGCCGCCGAGCTTGTAGTGGCCTTTTTCACCGGGCGGCAGGCGTGTGCCTTCGGGGAAAATGGTAATCCAATAGCCTTCGTTTTTACGCGCAAGGCCTTGTTCTAAAAGTTGTTTGTTGGCTTCGCGGCTGTTGCTGCGGTCGATGCCGATGGTTTTAACCAGCTTCAAGCCCCAGCCAAAGAAAGGGATTTTGAAGAGTTCGCGTTTTGCAACATAGACTTGCGGCGGAAAAATCTCTTGCAGGGCGAGGGTTTCCCAGCCGCTTTGGTGTTTGGCGCAGATGATGGCAGGGCGGTCGGGAATGTTTTCCGCGCCGCTTAAGGTGTAGTTCAAACCGATGATGTGCTTGAGCGACCAGTTGAGGATGCGCACCCAAACTTGCGCCATTTTGTGTGCACCGCCTTGGAAGGGCAGGGCAAGCAGCATAAAGGGGAACAGTAAAATAATGCTAGAGGAAAGGATGAACCAGTAAATCAGGTTGCGGATAATCAGCATATCGGGGAAAAGTCTGTCGTTAGAAGGCCGTCTGAACGCCGTTGTCGGCTGGTTTCAGACGGCCTTGTCATTTATAGGATGGCTTGCGCGGCTTCTTCGATTTGTGTGTTTTCACGCATGATGTATTGCGAGAAAGCGAGCAGGTTGTCGAAGACTTGGGTGTGTTCGGGCAGGTCTTGCTCGTGTTTGGCCAGCGTTTTTTTGCCTTTGCCGGTCAGGACGAGCGCGGATTTGCCGCCTGCGGCATCAATGGCTTGCAGGTCGCGCAGGCTGTCTCCGACCAGCCAGGTTTCGGCGGCATTGGCCTTGAAGCGTTCGATGATGTCGATAATCATGCCGGGCTTGGGTTTGCGGCATTCGCAGTTGTCGGCGGCAGTGTGTGGGCAAAACCAAATGCCGTCGATGGTGCCGCCTGCCTGAACGGCAAGGCGGTGCATTTTCGCGTGCATTTCGGTCAGGTCTTGCACGGTAAAGTATTTGCGGCCGATACCGGATTGGTTGGTGGCCACGGCGATGGTGTAGCCTGCCTGCGTTAAAAAGGCGATGGCATCCATGCTGCCTTCGATGGGAATCCATTCGTCAACGGATTTGACGAAATCGTCGCGGTCTTGATTGATGACGCCGTCGCGGTCGAGGATGATGAGTTTCATGGTGTTTTTTAATATGGGGTGTGTCGATATTATAGTGAAGATTAAAGAGTGTGCATACGTTGTGTTATTATGTAACCTTGTTTCAGAAATGCTTCTAATTGTGTATTTGTAGAAGTTTATTAATAAGGGATAGCGTCATGTTTGCTTATGTTTTCCTATTTTTGTTTGTGTCAGCAGCAGTAGTACTGATTATAAAGTCACACTATCGTTGGACCTATTTTTTTGCTTCAATGCTATTTATGTTTTTGGCGGCTGGTATGTTGATGTTGACAGGGCAGTGGCAACGAGCGTTGAATTTTGCATCAGTATGTTTTGTTGTGTTTGCTTTGTTTCATAGATTAAAAATTCATTATTATAAACAACCATTATTGATTTCAGACTTCCGACTCATCGTCGATTGGCGTAACTGGGAGACATTGTTTCATTATAAAGAAGCCATCGTTGGCGTACTGGGATTAATGGTATTGATTGTTTACGCCGTGTTTGGTTGGTACGATGCGGAGCCTATGGATATAGTGTGGCAGTATACTGGTGCAATCATATTCATAATGTCATTTTTTGCAATGTGGTATTTTTCAAAGCATCCTGGAGCAGTTAGAATATGGCTGGATTCGTTGCCAGATGATGGTAGGGATGTATTTTTAAATTTGCCGATGTCTTGCAGGGCAGTATTTTTCCAAGTGCCGATGTTTGAAGGTAATGGACAGGAATTTGCTGAGAAACTGTTAACTGAAAACATATATCCTGAAACATTGGAAAAACCCGATATTGTCATTACGCTGATGGAATCGACGCTTAATCCACATCAATTTGATTTCACATCAGCCGATATTCCTAAATTAAGGATGTTTGAGCAGCAGATGGATACCGTGTTTGCTTCTCCATTGCGCGTACATACGTTTGGTGGTGCAACATGGAAATCTGAATTTGCGTTTTTAGCAGGTGTGCCGTCTACTGACTTTGGCGCATTGGCTAGCGGGGTATTTTATTCAGTGGTGCCACATTTACAGACTGGACTTATCCGAAATTTGCGTGAGCATGGTTATTTTTGTGTAGCTTTGTCGCCCTTTACTAAGGGTAACTATAATGCCAAAGCCGCCTATGATCATTTTGGTTTTGATCTTATGTTACAGCCTCAAGATTTGGGGTATCCTGCCCCGATGGGCAAAAATTTATGGCACATTTCTAGCGAAGAAATGATGCAATATGCGCGGATGATTCTAGAAAAACGTCATCCTAGTTTAGCAGATGTACAGCAACCGATGTTCGTCTATATTTTGACTATGAAAGAACATGGGCCTTACAAGACAGACATGGATAATGTGTTTGGGCTGGACTCTCCAGATTTAGATATGAAAACTATTTCTGCAATCAACGACTATATCGAGCGTATTGTCGATTTGGATAAAGCGACAGAAAGTTTTAACCATTATTTGCATGAACGTAACAAACCGTTTGTGTTTGCTTATTTCGGTGACCATCAGGCATCATTTGATGGTGTTTCTCCTAAGAAAAAAGGAAATTTTGCTTATCCTGACTATATTACGCAAATTGTGGTTAGAAGTAATATTACCTCGGGATTTAGACAAGAACAGGATTTTCTTGACCTTGCTTTTGCTGGAGGAATGTTAATGAATGTGGCAGGTCTTTCTCCTACAGACAATTTCATGAAAGCAAATATGACCATGCGAAGTTTAAGCAATGGTAGGCTTGAAGATTGTTACAATAGTAAGCTTGTTAATGATTACCGAAATTACTTGTATAGCATCCTGAAAATTGTACGTTAGGCATTTAACTTAAATGATAAGACGTATGCTTCTAGAAAAAGAGGTACAACGAGAATCTACGTAACCATACATCATTTGTTTATATAATTTGTAGTGTAGTTTTCATGAAAAGACGGGCAAGAATGCCCGTCTTTTTGTAGTTTGAGATCTTTGCAAAACTCTCCTAAAACTCCTTAAACGCCCATCAAGATTATTCATGGGAATGTTCGTGAGCATTTCAGTAAAACTCTAAAGACATAATAGCTAAACACACATCAGTTACTTCGCTTTGTTGTAGTTAGAGCAAGTGCTTGATTGGCAGCTTATTGAGCATTAACTGTATTATCAAAGAACCCGTTGCTTCTGATATTACATGCGGATGTCCTGCATATTCTACTGTTATCTATGTTCGGAAATATTTCACTTGGCCAATGGCACAGCCTTTCTGATTTCTAACTTATCCTTATTACCCGCATTGATTTCAACCTGTGTTTCAAAGCTCTCAATATCTTTAGTGAAGTATTATTCTGATATCTGTCAGTATAGTATATTGAGAGTCTGGTCGATATGATGCGTTAATGTAGGATTATAGGTTAATGCCTGCATAGGAGAGGTAATTTTGTGTTTTCCCTGTTGTTTAAGCGAAACTGCTTGTGTGATGGCTTGTGCCAGTGTTTCTGGGTTTTGACGTGAGAAAAAGAAGCCTGCATTTTCGTTCATGACTTCGGTACATGCCATATTGTCGGAGAAAACAACTCGGGTTCCGCACAAAATAGATTCTATGCCAACCAGTCCGAATGGTTCGTACAGTGATGCCATAATGGTGAAGTCAGCAGCTCGGTAAAGTTCAGGCATATTTTTGCAAAAACCAAGCTCAATGACGTTGTTCATTGGTCGAGGTAAGGGCGATCCGGCAACAGCCAGTTTGATGGGTAAATCGGTATGCTCGAAAAATTCTGCTAATAAATCCAAGCCTTTTCGGGTATGTCCGGTTGATGGAAATAGGAAAATAGTTTCGTTGTCTTTAAATCCATATCTCGCACGAGTTGCAGGAATTTCTTCCGGTTTGGTGTAGAAGCGTGCAGTATCGGCAGGTGGATGGATAACACGGATTTTTTCAGAAGGCACTCCATAGAGGTTGATCAACTCGTGTTGCATTAGGTGTGAATGCGCCATGATCAATTTTGCTGTTGAGTAGTTGGTACGGTTACGCCGAATGATGAGTCTATCAAGTAAGTTTGGGGTTTTACCCATGTTGTGCAGGTAACCTAAGTGTGTACCGCCGCAGATAAAGATATCAGCATAATCACTGGGATTGCAGGCAATAAGGGGAATATTTCTGTTTCGCCGAAGCTTGGCCAATTGCATACTGAAGAAAAAAGGGCGCAACTTTTTTGGAATCTTTTTTTGATTGACGTGATGCGTATCAACTTGGCGGTATTCAGGAACCGTTGTATCGATTTGTGCAGCAAAGACTGTAGGTTTGATGCCGTGTGCGCTTAAACCACGGACAAGGTCGAAGGTGTAGCTTTCCATACCGCCACCTGGACGGAAGCAGTTAATAGCAATGTCGATAGAATAGTTCGACTTCATTATATGGGTTCTTTCGAATATTTTTCTGCTTTCAAACTGCTTTGCCATTTTTCAAAGGCCGTCTGAAAAACGGGTGTCAGTTTGGCGAAGGTTTCCGGGGTGTTTTTGACGTGGTAGAAGCCGCCGAGCGAGGGTGTGTCGAGGGCGAGGACGTAGTCTTCCATAAATGCGCCGTAGCCGTCTTCTTCGTCGGTGTAGTAGAACTCGGTAAACCGTTGGCCGAGTTCGGTAAAGTCGTCCGCCGTCAATGCGCCGTCCATGTGTTTGAGCAGGAAGTGCCGTCCGCTGATTGTGCCTGCGGTCATGGCGGCGAAGTCGGCCGCGGTTTCGGGGGCTGTTTGCCAGACGGGGTTGACGAGGCCTGATTTTGCTGCCCACTGCCAGTACATGCCGATGTGGGTGGCGGCGTTTTCGGGCGGGAGCTGGTCGGGGTAGTCTTCGTCGAGGTGGAAACGGATATTGTCGTACATGGACGGGGTTCGTTGGGGGAAAGGGGGTATTGTAGCGGAAAATAATGAATTAGGCCGTCTGAAAGAGGGTGTTTCAGACGGCCTTAAGGGAATTTAACCTTTAAATACGGGAACAAGCTCCATTTGGCTCAATATTTGGGCGGCAATGTTGATGATGCCGAAGAGGAAAACCCAAACCATCAGCCGGAATCCGCCGTAAACTTGGTAGTTTTTGCCGACGCCAAATTTTTTGCGCGAGCGGTAGAGCAGCATGGCCGGGATGATGCCTGTCCAGATGGTGGCGGCCAGACCGACGTAGCCGATGGCGGTAACGAAGCCGGTGGGGAAGAGCAGGCAGGAAATCAGGGGCGGCAGGAAGGTCAGTGCGGCGGTTTTGGTGCGGCCGGAGATGCTGTCGTTCCATTTGAAGATGTCGGCGATGTAGTCGAATAGGCCGAGCGTTACGCCGAGGAAGGACGTGGCAATCGCCATGTAGGAGAACAGGGTCAACACTTTGTCCATATTGCCGGTTTGGGCGAACTTGGACAGCGTTTCGATCAGGACGGAAACTTGTCCTTCTGCGGCGATAACCGGTGCGAACTCGCTGCGCGGCAGGTTGCCTTGGATGGCGATTTGCCAGAGGACGTAAATCACCAAGGCAATCAGCGTACCCGACCACAGGGATTTGGCCACTTTGGGCGCGTCGCCTTTAAAGTATTTGAGCAGGCTGGAAACGTTGCCGTGGAAGCCGAATGAGGCAAGGCAAACGGGCAGGGCGGTGGCGACATAAATCCAGTAGCTGGTGCCGGCAGGGGCTTGGGTGTCAAACAAGACAGGCATTTTGGCATCGGCAATCAGGCCGCCGGTTGCCCAAATAAAGGTCAATACCATGCCGCCGATGAGGATGCTGGTGAAGCGGTCAACCAAGCGTGCGGATGCCCAAACGCAAAAGGCGAGAATGCCGAAGAAGACGAGTTGGCCGACGGTGAGCGAAATTTCGCCGCCTACCGCGCTGCCGATGCCTTTGGCGGTCAGGTCGCCGCCGACGAAGATGTAGGCGTAGGTGAGCAGGTATAAAACGAAGGCGACGGCAACGCCGTTGATGACGTTCCAAGCCGGGCCGAGCAGGTCTTTGACCATGGTGTCGAAGCTGGCGCCGTGCGGATAATGGGTGTTGACTTCCAAAATCATCAGGCCGCTGGAGAGCATGGAAAACCAGGTGTACAGCAACACGACCAGCGAGCCGGCAAACCAGACGCCGGACGTGGCGGTCGGATTGGCAAGCATGCCTGCGCCGATAACCGTACCGGCGATAATCATCGCGCCGCCGAATAGGGATGGGGTTTTGGTTGACATTGTTTGTCTTTCTTCTAGAAATGCGTGGTTGTCATTATGCCGTAAAGTGTAAGAAAAGGTAAAGCAAAGGCCGTCTGAAAACCCGATTGTCGTTTTCAGACGGCCTTTGATGTGTATAAATGCAACTGATTAAATCAATTTTCGCAGTTTCAATTCGTTTTTCAGATAGGCGTAATAAACCGGCGCGACGATGATGCCGCCGATGCCGAAAATGCGTTCAAAGACGACCATTGCCACCAGCAATTCCCACGCGCTGGATTCGATTTCCGAGCCGATGATTTTGGCGTTGAGGAAATATTCGAGCTTGTGGATGACAACGAGGAACACCAGCGAGGCGAGTGCGACGTAAAGCGATGCGCCGAGGCTCAAAATAATGATGATGGTGTTGGAAATCAGGTTGCCCGCCACCGGAATCAGGCCGACGATAAAGGCGACGATCAGGACGGTCATTTTAAACGGCAGCTCAACGCCGAACAGCGGTAAAACCAAGTAAAGGTAAAGGCCGGTCAGGAAGGTGTCGATCAGCGAGATTTTGACTTGGGCGAGGAACACGCGTTCAAAGCTGGTTTCAAAAGTGACGATGCGTTGCACCAATTCGGCTTTAAACAATGGCATTTTGCGGCGGTTTTTACGCATTTTCAGGCGGTGGAAGCTGAGCATGGCGCCGATGATGATGCCGATGAGGATGTACACGAAGGACGTGATGCTGTTTTTACTGATGCGGGTCAGCGCGGCGCGGTATTCTTCAATCAGCTTGATTGCCGAAGCTTTGATTTCGGCCATATTGTTGGGCAGCATATTGAGAATGGCCGCAGGCAGGTCTTGGCTGTTTTTGGTGTCTTCCAAAATCGCCGCCAGCTTCGCCAGCATAAAACCGACATGGCCGCCGTGTATCAGGTGGTAAATGCCCAAAGACATCATCGCAATGATGCTGAACACGATGGCCAGCGTCAGCGTAGTGGAAATCAGGTTGATATTGTGCGCGTTGAGCGATTTATGCAGCCGAGTATTACGCGGCAAAACACGGCGGCGGAGCTTGAGGATGACACCGTTGGTGCGCGTAATAAAGATATAGGTCAGGATAACCGACAGCAGCAGCGGCAGCAGATGGTAGTGCAAGACAATCAGCAAGGCCAAACCCATCAGGATATAGGAAGCGTTGCGGAAAGTCGGGTTGTCGGAGTGGGAAGCGAGTAAGGACATGTGAAGCCGATAAGGTAAAAAAAACAAAAAAAAACAGGTCGGGCCGTCTGAAAAAACATGTTCAGACGGCCTAATTTAATGACGGCGGTTAGTCGTGCAATGAGGCCGCGTGTAGCGTGTTTTCCAACAAAGTGGCAATCGTCATCGGGCCGACGCCGCCGGGAACGGGCGTAATCATGGAGGCGCGTTCTTTGGCAACGTCAAACTCCACGTCGCCGCACAGGCTGCCGTCTTCCAAGCGGTTGATGCCCACATCGATAACGACGGCGCCGGGTTTGACCCATTCGCCTTTAACAAAATTCGGAATGCCCACGCCGACCACCAAAATATCGGCGGTGGCAACTTCATCGGCAAGGTTTTGCGTGGCGCTGTGGCAAATGGTTACCGTCGCGCGGGACAGCAGCAATTCCAACGCCTGCGGGCGGCCGACAATATTGGATGCGCCGACGATGACGGCTTTTTTGCCTTTCGGGTCGATGCCGTAGGCTTCCAACAAAGTCATCACGCCTTTGGGTGTGCACGGGCGCATCAGCGGCATTTTGACGACCAGACGGCCGACGTTGTAAGGGTGGAAGCCGTCCACATCTTTATGCGGCTCGATACGCTCCAAAACCGCTTGGCTGTCGATGTGTGCCGGCAGCGGCAGTTGCACCAAAATACCGTCGACGGTAGGGTCGCCATTCAATTCGTCCACCAGTTTCAGCAAATCGTCTTGCGTGGTTTCAGACGGCAGCTCATAAGAGCGCGATTCGATGCCGCTTTTTTGGCAGGCCAGTTTTTTATTGCGTACATAAACCGCGCTGGCAGGGTCGTCGCCAACCAATACCACTGCCAAGCAAGGCGTGTGCAAACCTTTTTCCTGACGCGCTTTTACCGCCTGCGCGACCGCCTCGATGCGTTGCTGGGAGATTTTTTTTCCGTCTATAAGTTGTGCAGCCATGATTTTCCTCCTCAATAGGGATAAATATTGCGTTTAAATTATCGCATTTTTCAGACGGCCTGACACAAAAGAGTGGCCCTGATTACGAAACATAAAAATAAATAACGATTAAAAATAATAAGATAATCAAAAGATGAAAAAATAAAGCAAAGTAAGTGTTGACCGGTTTGAAAAGGGTCTGTATAGTTCAGGTCTTCAGTCGGGGCGTAGCGCAGCCCGGTTAGCGCATCTGCTTTGGGAGCAGAGGGTCGTGAGTTCGAATCCCACCGCCCCGACCACAAAATTCTTAGCACGAATCGGCATGAGCGCCCGTAGCTCAACCGGATAGAGCACCGACCTTCTAAGTCGGGGGTTACAGGTTCGATTCCTGTCGGGCGTGCCAATTTTTACGGTGGCTGTAGCTCAGTTGGTAGAGCCCTGGATTGTGATTCCAGTTGTCGTGGGTTCGAGCCCCATCAGCCACCCCAGATGAAAGCCTGCATGTTGTATGCAGGCTTTTTTCCGTTTATACCCGAATTTTACTTCAGATTTAATTGGGTTTCAAAAAAGTATTTATCAAACCGTTTCATCATGGCATCGGCAAAAATGGCATTTGCTGTGTTATCAAATATCAATGAATACGCAGTCAAGCCCGAATATTATACCGTTCGGTATCTTTTTATGGCGTTTCGCCGTTATCCTTTATAATACCCCGATTATTTTCTGTTTTATTTCCAAAGGAACCGCATCATGTCCGAATGGTCAGCTCCAGAATTCGAATCCAAAATTTGTCCGCCCGAAAAGCTGGCGGAGCGTTTGGCGGCATTGCCCCGTCCGCTGGTGTTTACCAACGGCTGTTTCGATATTCTCCATAGGGGCCATGTAACGTATCTGGCGCAGGCGCGATCGGCCGGTGCGGCTTTGGTGTTGGCATTGAATACCGATGCTTCGGTGCGCCGTCAGGGCAAAGGGGACGACCGTCCGATTAATCCTTTGGAAAACCGCGCGGCAGTGGCAGCGGCATTGGCGAGCGTGGATTTGGTCACATGGTTTGATGACGATA
Organism: Neisseria sp. 20925_1_37; assembly: GCF_041433255.1. NCBI lineage: Bacteria > Pseudomonadati > Pseudomonadota > Betaproteobacteria > Neisseriales > Neisseriaceae > Neisseria > Neisseria sp. 20925_1_37. The sequence goes on from NZ_JAPWBC010000009.1 coordinate 34,990, forward strand.
CGCCGGCTGCGTTGATTGAAATGGTCAAACCTGATGTATTGATTAAAGGCGGCGACTGGCCTGTGGATAAGATTGTCGGTGCGGCTGAGACGTTTGCGCGTGGCGGCAAAGTATTTTCGATTCCGTTTTTACACCAGACTTCGACCACCAAAACGTTGGCGAAAATTCGCGAAGCCGGAGGAGGCGAATGACGGATTTGAACAGCCGCCATTGGGCCTTGCTCGCCGCACTTTCAGACGGCCTGCCGCAACACGTTTCTCAGTTGGCGCGCGTGGTCGGTATGAAGCCGCAACAATTAAACGGATTCTGGCAGCAGATGCCAGGCCATATCCGCGGTTTGCTGCGCCAGCACGACGGGCAATGGCGTTTGGTGCGCCCTTTGGCTGTGTTTGCCGAAGAATCTCTGCAACAAATGGCCGGAAAACAGGGTTTTCGTGCGCAGTTGAAACACGAATGTTCGTCCAGCAATGATGAAATCATGGCATTGGCGCGCCAGTCGGCAGATTTGGCGCATAAGGCCTTGTGCGTGGCGCATTTCCAAACCAAAGGACGCGGACGGCAAGGGCGAAGCTGGGTCAACCGACAGGGTGAATGTCTGATGTTCAGCTTGGGCTGGGCGTTTGACAAGCCGCAGTATGAGCTGGGTTCGCTGGCGTTGGTGGTGGCATTGGCTTGCCGACGCGCGCTTGCCGATATCGGTTTGGACGTAAATATCAAGTGGCCGAACGATTTGGTCGTGGCCAACGATAAATTGGCCGGTATTTTGATTGAAACGGCGCGGGTGGAGAATAAAACCGTCGCCGTCATCGGCATCGGCATTAATTTTGTATTGCCGAAAGAAGTGGAAAACGCCACTTCCGTGCAGGCCCTATTTCAGACGGCCTCTAAGCAGGGCGTAAGCGTCAAAGCCTTATTGAATGCGGTGTTGGCGCAACTCGATGCGCTGTTGAACGAATACGCGCAAAACGGATTTGCGTCATGTGTCGGCGAATACGATGCCGCCAACCGCGACACAGGCAGGCCGGTCTTGCTGCTTCAAGAAGGGCGCGTTGTCCACGAAGGTGTGGTCAAAGGCGTGGATGCGCAAGGTGCGTTGCGTTTGCTGACGGACAAGGGCGAGAAAACCATCGTCAGCGGCGAAATCAGCTTGCGCCCGGATAACCGTCCGGCACAACCCGCCGCCGCCAAGCCGGAACGCTTTTTACTGCTGGACGGCGGCAATAGTCAGCTGAAATGGGCGTGGGTGGAGAACGGCACATTTACCGAAGTCAGCCGCGCGCCGTATCGTGATTTGGCTAAGCTGGGCGAAGAATGGCTGCGATTTGCCGATGAAGATGTGAAGATTGTCGGTTGCGCCGTGTGCGGTTCGGTAAAAAAAGCAATGGTAGAAGAACAATTAACCCGTCCGGTCGAATGGCTGTCTTCCATGCCGCAGGCTTTGGGTATCCGCAACCATTACCGCCGCCCTGAAGAACATGGCTCCGACCGCTGGTTTAATGCGCTGGGCAGCCGTCGCTTCACGCAAAATGCCTGCGTCGTCGTCAGCTGCGGCACCGCCGTAACCACCGACGCGCTGACGGAAGACAATCATTATCTCGGCGGCACCATCATGCCCGGTTTCCACTTAATGAAAGAGGCGATGGCGCTCAAAACCGCCAACCTCAACCGCCCCATCGGCAAAGTATATCCGTTCCCAACCACAACGCCGAACGCCATTGCCAGCGGCATGATGGATGCCGTTTGCGGCGCGTTGATGATGATGCATGGCCGTCTGAAAGACAAAACGGGCGAGGGCAAACCGGTCGATATTATTATCACGGGCGGCGGCGCGGCCAGAGTCGTACAGGCGCTGCCGGAGTCATTTGTTCATGACAATCAAGTGAAAATCGTCGATAATCTCGTGATTCACGGGCTCTTGCATTGGATTGCCCATCGCAACGGACAATAAAAAGGAAAACGCATCATGAAATGGCTGTTTGCGGTCTTGGTCGCACTCAACATCATTGTTTTTGGCAGCATGGTTGCCTATCGGACACAACATAAAACCGCCAAACTAGAATCTGCTTTTTTGGAAGGCGGTACGCACGAATTATTGCGCCCGTCTTCTTTGGACGCGCCCAAAGCCGAGCCGCAGCAGGCATCGCAGCCCGATTGGGTGGCGGATGAATCAGACGGCCTGATTATGGCAGAACCTGAATCCGAAGAAGCGGAAGCCTTGCGTAAAAAGCAAGAAGCGCAGCAGTTGAAAGAGAAAAAAGAAAAAATGCGCCGCGAGAAAGAAGCGCAAGAACGCCGCGCCGCCGAAGAAGAGATGGACGCAGCCGGCGTGGAACGCTTGTGTACCAGCAGCGCCACCGTAGTGATGGATGAAGACGATTACCACCGCATCAAAGGCCTGTTGGGCAAATGGCCTCATGCGGCCAGCCGCAGCATCGAAAAACGCAACGGCGCATCCGGTGGCGAGACTTCTTCCAAAACCTTCCGCGTGGTCTTGCCTGCCGACGGCGACACTTCCGCCCAGCTTGATGCCTTGGGCAGCCGCGGCTTTAGCGGCAGCATTCACAACGGCGAAATCAGCATTGACGTAACACGCAGCCGCTCTTCCGCCCAAGTTTTGATTTCACGCTTGTCCAGCGCAGGTTTCGGCGGCGCGCGCATTGTCGAACAGGAAGACAGAAGCGCACCCGATACCGGTTTGAGCGTAGCGCGCATGACCGTAGTCTTTATGGCGGTCGACGAGCGCGATGCTCAAGACATCAGAAACATTGTCGGCCGTTATGGCAAATTGAACATGAAAACCTGCCGATAATCAGGTCTATTCGGTTTCAGACGTCCTGATAAGCAGTTGGAAAAGCCTGATAAACCGAACGCCACAAAACACGAAACCCACTGTATCGGCAGTGGGTTTCATGTTTTTCGGTTTTGAGTATCTGATATAAAGGGGAACAGGTATGTTTCGTATATGCGCACTCCGAGTATCAAGAGATAATGGGGAAGAGGGGGATAAAATCTGTCGTTTAATGGCTCGGATTAGGACGTCTTCCGAGTGGGTTTGATTATACGCTAATAATAACTATTATCAATAGCAAAACTAAAAAAATAAGGAATTTTTCTATAATATATTGTTTTGTATGGAAATTAAATTTCGGTATTGGCTTTGCCGCGATTGAAAAGGCCGTCTGAACGTCAAACGAACAGGCCGGTTGAAATAGAGTAAGGCAAACATTTCGCCCCTATCTTTCAGACGGCCTTTTGATTTGTTTCAATCACTCATAAACCCAAGCAATCAACATATCCAAAGCCATATAAAATACCGTATAATCAAGGCCAAATTAACTTTGCCTGCTTGTCGGGCCGTCTGAAAAATTATGCAACAAACCTACGCCGCCGTACAGCGAGATTTGCTCGAAGCCAACCATCTTTCCCCCGATTTGCTCGCCCAAAGCCTGAGCATTATCGGCGCCAACCATGTCGATTATGCCGACATCTATTGTCAGCGCACTGCCTATGAAAGCTGGCATCTGGAAGAAGGCATCGTCAAATCGGGCAGCTTCCAAATCGATCAGGGCGTGGGCGTGCGTGCCGTTTCGGGCGATAAAACTGCGTTTGCCTACGCCGACAGCCTGTGTATTGATTCGATCAACCGCTCTGCCAAAGCAGTGCGCGTGATTGGTGCGGCCGGTAGCGAAGCCAGCATCAAAGTGCCGACACCTGCCTACGGCAAGCCTGTCCACATGGCGATTGACCCTATTGCCAGTCTTGATTCTGCTGCCAAAGTCGCGCTGTTGAATAAAGTCGAAACGCTGGCCAAAGCTGCCGATCCGCGTATTGTGCAAGTGATGGCTGGTTTGACCTGCGAATACGACATGGTGTACATCGCCCGTCTGGACGGTAAACACGCTGCCGATATCCGCCCGATGGTGCGCATGAATGTAACTGTCATTGCCAAGCAGGGCGAGCGTCGCGAGCAGGGCAGCGCGGGCGGCGGCGGACGTTATGATTTGGCGTATTTCGATGAAAACTTGGTGCATCGGTTTGTCGATGCCGCCGTCAAACAAGCCCTGACCAATCTCGAATCCCGTCCTGCGCCTGCCGGAGAGATGACCGTCGTTTTGGGCAACGGCTGGCCGGGTGTGTTACTGCACGAAGCGGTCGGACATGGTTTGGAAGGCGATTTCAACCGCAAAGAAACCAGCGTTTTCTCCGGCCGTATCGGCGAGCGTGTGGCCGCCAAAGGCGTGACCGTTGTGGATCAAGGCGATATTGCCGACAGACGCGGTTCGCTCAATATCGACGACGAAGGCAATGAAACCCGCCGTACTGTATTGATTGAAGACGGTATTTTGGTCGGCTATATGCAGGACGAAACCAACGCCCGCCTGATGGGTACGCAATCGACCGGCAACGGCCGCCGCGAAAGTTACGCTTCTGCGCCTATGCCGCGCATGACCAATACCTTTATGGAAAACGGCGGCTATGAGCCGGAAGAAATCATCGCTTCCATTGACAAGGGCATTTACGCCGTCAACTTTGGCGGCGGACAAGTGGACATTACCAGCGGCAAATTCGTGTTCAGCGCATCCGAAGCGTGGTGGGTGGAAGGCGGCAAGCTGCAATACCCTGTCAAAGGCGCGACCATCATTGGCAACGGCCCCGAAGTGTTGAAACACGTTTCCATGATAGGCAATGACTCCGCGCTCGACAGCGGCATCGGCGTCTGCGGCAAAGAAGGGCAGAGCGTTCCTGTCGGCGTAGGACAACCGACCCTGAGGATTGATGCCGGACTGACCGTCGGCGGTAGCGAAATTTAAACGGCAGGCCGTCTGAAAGGTTTTCAGACGGCCTTTTGCATTAGGATAAAACCATGCAGAAACAGAATCGGAAATCAAGTTTTCCCATCGTGATGTTGCTGGTGTCGGTTGCCTTGTGGATTGCGTCTTTGTCCAATGTTGCATTTTATTTGGGCAATCATGAAAGCATGAAGGGTTTGACCGTTTTGATTTTGGGGTCGATATTTGCTTCTTTGGATATAAGATATTGTGCGGCCTATGCGAATTATGTTTGGTTGGCGGCTATTGTGTTGCTGGTGTTGCGGAAGAAGGTCGTGCCTGTCCATGCGGCGCTTTGGGGCTTGGCGCTGGTGGCTTTCAGTGTGAAAGCCGTACACGTCGATGAAGCAGGGAATACATCGGATATTGTGCGCTACGGTGCAGGATTTTATTTGTGGTATGCCGCATTTGCGGTTGCCACCATCGGCACGTTTGCCGGAAAGATTAAGGAAAGAAAAGCCACAACGCTGGCAGATGGGACGAAAAATGACGCTTGATGAATGGTTGCGCCAATCGGCACTGCCCAAAAACGAAGCGCGGATGTTGTTGCAATATGCGCTGGGTTACACGCGTGCGCAGCTGGTGACACGCGGTACGGACGATTTGGCAGACTCTGCCCTGCAAACCTTGGAGGCTTTGGCTCAACGCCGTCTGAAAGGCGAGCCGATGGCCTATCTGTTGGGCGAGCGCGAGTTCTACGGACGACGCTTTACCGTCAATCCCCATGTGCTGATTCCACGCCATGAAACTGAGCATTTGGTGGAAGCCGTGCTTAAACGCTTGCCGCCGCAAGGCCGCGTGTGGGATTTAGGGACGGGCAGCGGCGCCATTGCCGTAACCATCGCGCTTGAACGCATTGATGCCGATGTTCGCGCATCTGACATCAGCGTCGGTGCTTTGGATACTGCCCGTCAAAATGCGGCCGAATTGGGTGCAAAAGTGGAGTTTGCACAGGGGTCGTGGTTTGATACCGACAGGCCGTCTGAAGGCGGATACGATGTGATTGTTTCCAATCCGCCGTATATCGAGGACGGCGATGAACATTTGTCGCAAGGCGATTTGAGGTTTGAACCGCAAAACGCGTTGACCGACTTTTCAGACGGCCTCAGCCATATCCGCCACATTACCCAAGAAGCCCCCACATACCTGAAAGCCAACGGCTGGCTGCTGTTTGAACATGGCTATGACCAAGGTGAAGCAGTGCGGAACATTATGCTGGAGAACGGTTTTGCCGAAGTGGCAACCGAACAGGATTTGGCAGGATTGGACAGGATCACGCTGGGGTGTTTGCCTGCTTAGTGGGCATGGTTTGTCGAATATATAAAAAAGGGCGTGTCGATCACGCCCTTTTGGTTTTTTGGTTTAGCTGTTCAGACGGCCTGGTTTAACGCCAAGCAGCAACAAACTCCGCCCAGTGTTGTTTTTCTTCGGCTTGTGCGGCCAGATAGTGTTTGATGCGTTTGATTTCGACTTCGTATTCGTCGGCATCGAGCGCGCCGCTCATCATGCGAAAGCGCATATACATCAGGTAGGTATTGGCGGCATCGGTTTCGCAATAGTCGCGGATGTCTTTCAGACGGCCTGCATGATAAGCGTCCCAAACTTTGCTGCCGTCCATGCCCAGTTTGCCGGGGAAGCCGCAGAGTTTGGCCATATCGTCCAAAGGCACGCTGGCACGCGGTTGGTAGAGGGCGAGCAAATCCATCAGGTCGCAATGGCGGGTGTGGTAGCGGCTGATGTAGTTGTTCCACTTAAAGTCGCGGCTGTCGCCAAAATCGCCGTCGCCCATGTCCCAATAGCGGGCGGCGCTGATGCCGTGTATCAGGGCACGGTAGTGGAGGACGGGCAGGTCGAAACCGTTGCCGTTCCAGCTGATGAGTTGCGGCGTATAGTTTTCGATGACCTCGAAGAACTTGGCAATCATGACTTCTTCGCTGTCTTCGGGATCGCCGATGGTGCTGACGCGGATCTTGTCCTGACCCCAGCGCATACAGCAGGAGATGGCGACGACTTGGTGCAGATGGTGTTGCATAAAGTCGCTGCCGGTTTTGGCACGGCGTTGCTGCTGGGCAAACAGGACGACTTCGTTGTCGGGCAAATCAGCAGGTAAATCGTAAAGCTGGCGGATGCCGTTTACGTCGGGAATGGTTTCGATGTCGAAGGCGAGTATCGGAGTCATGGCGTGATCGGATTGGATAAGGGATGATGTCATTGTGGCATGACGGCGCAGATAAAAAAAGAGGCAATCCCCCACAGGATTGCCCCAATACCTCAAATCAGAGATTTACGCTTCACAAACAATACAGGCTTTCACCTGCGGCTTTACAGATGCAGCTCAACTCTGCATCAGTAAACTTTCATTTCGGGCATTGCACCGAAATCCTCTAAAATACCGCAATTTCTTGCAATATCAGAAAACTGCTTACAAAAGTATCTAAAACCGGCGAGGCTGTCTGAATGTTTTGTAATTTGATGTAGTGAAATTTACGCGAATTTTTACAGTTTGCCAAGTATTTTTTTCTGAAGGCTTGTTTTGGTATAAATTTCAGGTCTTGTCATATTTTTGCAATTATATTTCATAATTATTTTAAATTTAGATATTTATTTTGTTTTTTTAAATTTTAATTTAATTTTATTTCATATTTTGAATGATTAAAATGCATTTTTTCAGATGAACTGTTTTATAATATATTGTTTTTAAAAGAAATTAAATTTAATATGTAAATGAAAAAAGTGTATTGGGTCTGATGTTTTTCATTTGAGAAAAAATATAGGGTTGTTTGAAAGTTTCAATCACGATGAAAAAAGTTGTTTTTAAAGCATTTAAAGCGGAATATTATTTGATTGTTTGAAGTCAAACATGAGTTTCGGTTTGATTCAATTAAAATGAAAAAGCGGCGAAAGAAGGACTTCGCCGCTTTTTGCATATTTAAATTGTAATTCAATGTAGTCAATAAAAGCTGTTTTCGCCTTCGGGACGGGTTTTGAAGCGTTTGTGCAGCCAGAAATATTGTTCGGGATGCTCGCGTACCCGCTCTTCGATGAAGTCGTTCATGCGCTGGGTATCGGCTTCGACATTTTCGGTCGGGAAATTGTCCCAAGCCGGATAGAAGCGCAGGGTTACGGTATTGTCGGCTTCGCGCGTGGGGATGGCGGGAATGATTTTGGCTTTGGTCATGCCGGCGATACGGCTGAGGCCGGTAATCGTGGCCGTCTGAATGCCGAAGAAATTGACGAAAATGGAATCGTTGCGGCCGAAGTCTTGGTCGGGCAGATAAAGAAAGGGCGCATCGCTTTTGCGCAGGTGTTTGATGATGGCGCGCAGGCCTTCTGTGCGGCCGATCAGGAAAACATTGTTGTAGCGGTGGCGGCCTTTCAGGATTTGCTCGTCCAGGGCTTTGTTTTTTTGGTGCGAATACATGCTGGTCAGCGGCACATCCTGATTGAGCGTGTAAACCGCCATTTCAAATGCGGTAAAGTGCGGATAGAGGATGATGACTTTTTCGCCGGCGGCGAGGGCTTCGTCAAGATGGTGTTTGTCTTGATAGCGTACCAACGAGCGCAGCTTGTCCGCAGGCGCGTACCAGTAGAGGCCGTATTCGAGCATCAGCTTTGCCATGTGTTGGAAATGGCGTTTGAGCAGGGCAGTGCGCTGGCTGTCGTTCAGCTCGGGAAAGCATTTTTTGAGGTTGACCTCACCGACTTTGCGGCGCGGTTTGACTGCGTAATAAGCGAGAATACCGATCGCGTCGGCAATCTTGTGCAACACGCAAAAAGGCAGCAGGCGAATGAGGTAGAGAAAAAGGAAGGCGGCTTTCATGAAGGCTCGCTGTATGTGGGCAAAGGGCTATTATAACCGAAAGGCCATCTGAAAACGGGCTTGAACACGATTTCAGACGGCCTGAATGTCGGCTTACCATTGGAAACGGCCGCGCTTGACCTGCAAGCCGTCGGGGTTGAGTTGCGAAGCCAATCCGTGATTGCGCAGGGCATGGGTGAGGGCGACGGCGAGTCCGTCGGCGGCATCGGCTTGCGGCGTACCTGAAAGTGTAAGCATTTGGACCACCATATGCTGCACCTGCTCTTTGGCGGCCTTGCCCTTGCCGACCACGGCCTGCTTGACCTGAAGCGCGGTGTATTCAAATACGGGCAAATCGTGCATGACTAAAGCGGCAATCGCCGCACCGCGCGCCTGACCAAGCATTAACGTTGCAGCCGGATTGACGTTGACGAACACTTGCTCGATGGCCGCCTGATGCGGCTGATAGTGGCGGATGATTTCATCGATATGGCGGACAATCACGGCGATGCGTTCGGAAAGCGACGCGCCGGTCGGCGTTTTGATACAGCCGGAAGCAACATAATGATGTTCGCGGCCGTGGACATCAATCACGCCAAAGCCGGTCACGCGGCTGCCGGGGTCGATGCCAAGAATGCGTGTGGGTTGAGAGTGGGACATAGTGCGTGTTTAAAGTAATCGGTGTTTCAGGGCTGGCAGGCGCGTGCGCACGCTTTGCAGGCGCGCAGTATCCAAATTGGCACAAATTACGCCTTCGCCTTCCGGCAACGTCGCCAACACATCGCCCCAAGGGTCGATAATCATACTGTGGCCGAATGTGCGGCGGCCGCTTTCATGCAGTCCGCCTTGTGCCGATGCGATGACGTAGCATTGGTTTTCCACTGCACGGGCGCGAAGCAGCAATTCCCAATGCGCCTTGCCGGTCGTATAGGTAAACGCAGCCGGTAACAGCAAAACATCAAACGGCTGCTGGGCGCGGAAAAACTCAGGAAAGCGCAAATCGTAGCAGACGCCGACCGCCAGAGAAACATCATCCACGCTTAACTTCGGCACATCGCTGCCTGCCAGTATTGTATCGGCTTCGGCGTAGCGTTCGCCCAAACCGGAAAAGCCGAAAAGGTGCATTTTGTGGTAAAGCCCGATTCGGCTGCCGTCGCGGTCATACACCAGCATCGTGTTCATCACCTTGCCAGCGTCTGGGCTTTGCAGCGGAACCGTACCGCCAAACAACACCACGCCGCATTCCCTTGCCGTTTCGCTTAAGGCCGTCTGAAAACGGGTGTCGCAGGTTTCGCCAACTCGTCCATCGTCCAAAGGCTCGGCAAATGCCAGTTTGTCCGTGTCGTTTTTGCCCATCAGCGGCCAATATTCGGGTAGCAACACCCAATCTGCCCCTTGTTCGGCCGCCTCGCGGACAAGGCGTTTCATCGTGGCAATATTGGTTTCGGGGTTGGTGGACGACACCATTTGCACAGCGGCGGCGCGTAAAGAGCGCATCATCAAAACTCCTGTCAGATTTTGCAAGAATTGTAACTTGTTTACGCACAAGGCCGATACAATCGGCACACAATTCCTCTCCAAAAAAAGGATAAACCATGAACTTGAAACTTCTCCTCACTGCCGCACTTTCCACCGCCGCACTTGCCGCACATGCCGACGTACAGCTTTACGGTAGCATCAAAAGCGGTATCGAAACCTCGCAAACCCGTTTCGGAGGCCAAACATACAGCCGAACCGCCGTTGCCGACCAAGGCAGCCACATCGGCTTGCGCGGCTCGCATCCGATTGGCGGCGGAACGAATTTTATTTGGGAAGTCGAACAAGACACACCGGTCGGCAAAAGCGGCTCCATCCGCCAAGACTGGCGCGAACGTCGCGATAATTTTGGCCGTTAAAGGAAAGGTTGAATAGTAAAGGCCGTCTGAAAAATCAGGATAACTGGTTTTCAGACGGCCTTTGTTCTTATAATAGCGGTTTATTTTTTTACATACTCAGCAACGGAGTTTCCATGCAGTTTTCAGCATTCGGCGAAAAATTCACACAACACAGTGGTATTTTGCAGTTGATGGACGATTTGGGCGACGCGCTCAAAAGCGATAAGCCCGTCAATATGCTCGGCGGCGGCAATCCGGCGCGGATTGCTGAAGTCAATGCGGTGTTCGCCGATGTGTTTTCCAAGTTGGCGGCAGAACACGCTGTTGAGAATATCGGCAATTATTCCAATCCGCAGGGCGATGCGGCGCTGATTGCGGCTTTGACTGAGTTTCTCAACCGCGAATACGGCTGGAATCTGACAGCGGACAATATTGCGCTGACCAATGGTTCGCAAAACGCGTTTTTCTATTTGTTCAACCTGTTTGGCGGCAAATTCAATCTTTCAGACGGCCAAACGGCTGAGAAAGCCATTTTGTTGCCGCTTGCGCCTGAATATATCGGTTATGCCGACGTGCATGTCGAAGGGCAGCATTTTATTTCGGTAAAACCGAAAATCGAAAATGTCGAACACGAAGGCGAAGCGGGATTTTTCAAATACCGCGTGGACTTTGACGCGCTGGAAAGCCTGCCCGAATTGAAAGAGGGCAAAATCGGTGCAATTTGCTGTTCGCGCCCGACCAACCCGACCGGCAATGTGTTGACCGACGGTGAGATGGCGCGTTTGGACGCGTTGGCGCAGGAGCACGGGATTCCGCTGATTATCGACAACGCTTACGGAATGCCGTTCCCGAATATTATTTATAGTGATGTGACGCTCAACTGGCACGAAAACATCATCCTCTGCTTCAGCCTTTCTAAAATCGGCCTGCCCGGTGTGCGTACCGGCATTATTGTCGCCGCGCCGGAAGTGGTCAAAGCCGTCAGCAGTTTGAATGCGATTGTGAATTTGTCGCCAACCCGTTTCGGCGCGGCGATTGCGGCTCCGCTGTTAAACAACGGCCGTCTGAAACAGCTGGCCGACCAAGTGATTCAGCCGTTTTACCGTCAGCAGGCGCAAACGTCGGTTTCCCTGCTCAAACGCGAATTGGGCGCGTATCCGTTGAAAATCCACAAGCCTGAAGGTGCGATTTTCTTATGGCTTTGGTTTGAAAACCTGCCGGTTTCGTCGCAAACCTTGTACGAAATGCTCAAGGCCGAAGGCACGCTGATTATTCCGGGCGAGCATTTCTTTGTCGGCATCGATACGCAAGACTATCCGCACGCGCACGAGTGTATCCGTATGAGCATTGCGCAAGACGCGGAAACGCTGGAAAAAGGTATTGTCGCGATCGGTCGCGTGGTGCACGGTTTGTACGATAAAAAATAAATGCTTTGAATAGACAAAGGCCGTCTGAAACCTGAGCAATCGGGTTTCAGACGGCCTTTTTGTCGGATTTAGATATGGTGGATAACCAGTTTTTTGCCTTCGTAATCGAGGACGTTGACGTCCATATCGAATAGGGTTTTGATGTTTTCGGCGGTGAAAATATCGTTGGGCTTGCCCTGCATGGCGACTTGGCCGTTTTTCATGGCAACGACGTAATCGGCGTAGGCGGCGGCCTGGTTGATGTCATGCAGGACGACGACGGTGGTGCGTTTGTGTTCGTCGGTCAGTCGGCGTAGGATTTGCATGAGGGAGCGGGCATGATACATGTCGAGGTTGTTCAGCGGTTCGTCCAGCAAAACGTAGTCGGTGCGCTGACAGAACACCATGGCAATCATGGCGCGTTGGCGTTGGCCGCCGGAAAGCTCGGTTAGGTAGCGGTCGGCGAAGTCTTGCAGGTGGAACTCGGCAAGCGCTTCTTCGACGATGGTTTTATCCGTTTCAGACGGCCTGCCTTGGTGGTAGGGATAGCGGCCGAACATGAGCAGGTCGCGTACGGTAATGCGGCTCATGATGCTGTTTTCTTGGGTGAGGATGGAAAGCGTGCGGGCGAGTTCGGCGGTGGGGGTGGTTTTGATGTCTTTGCCTGCGTAGCTGATGTCGCCGCGTACCAAGGGCTGCAGGCGCGCCATAAAGGAGAGGAGGGTGGACTTGCCTGCGCCGTTCGGGCCGATCAGCGCGGTAATGCCGCCTTCGGGGATGTCGAGGCTGACGTCGTTGAGGATGGGGTTGCTGCCGATGGTGTGGCTGACGTTGCGGATGGTAATCATAGGCGGGTCCGAAAATGGGAAATTGGGGTTTCAGACGGCCTTGAGTTTTAAGGCCGTCTGAAACTTATTGATTATGACGTTTTAGATTTCGCTGACGGTGACAAATTCGGGATTGTCGGCTTGGTCGATCAGGAAGGCGCGGACGCGTTCTTGCCAAAGCTCGCCGAATTGTTTGAGTTCGTCGGTACTTGCGCTGCCGCTGACGGCTTTGGGCATGATGTCGCGCATTTGCGGCGCAAAGGGTTGAAGCGCGGCGTTGAGGCTAACGGCAACGGTTTTGCCGGTATCGCGGCGACGGAGTGCGAGTGTGCCGTTGATTTCGCCTGCACCAAAGGACAAGAGGTGGCGGCGGGCAAAGCGTCCGGCCGGGCCTACGCCGCCAAAGCCGGTTTCGGGTGCTGCGCCGGTAAGGAGTTGGACGACGGAAGCGGTAACACCGGTTGTGCCTTCGTCACGCTCGCCCTGCATAAAGGCTTCGATGTCGCCGCGTTGCGGCAGCTCTTCGCCGTAAAGGGCTTTCAGGCCTTTGATGACCATTAGGTAGGCACCGGCGACGGTTGGGCAGGAATGGCCGCACAGGCGCACGGCATCGGCGTAGTGGTAAGTAAGGATGCCGTTTTCGGCCGCGCCAAGGAAGTCGGCCAATGCGTCTTGGACGGTAATGGTCGGGGCGTCATCGAAGAATGAAGGGAGGCGTTCTTGTGTCATGAGGGTTGTCCTTTATGGGTTTGCTTAGTCCGTCTGAAGGTTTCAGACGGCCTGAAACCTTTGCGGCATACTGTTTACTGCGCTTTGAGCGGCATTTGCATTCAGTATTGCGGCAAAGGTTTCGGACTGAAACTGCGGTGTTATTTTAGGAGTATTTTTTTGTCCTGTATAAATTTTTCCGCCAGTTTTGTCACACCGTGGGTATTGAGGTGGTTGGTGTCAAAATATATCGGCAGGCCGTCTATGGTTTTGTCTGCCGGAATCGGACCCATGATGTTGACCCAATGTACGGCAGGCCGCTGTTTGACGATGTTTTCTATGGTTTTGTCGGCTTCGGCGGAGCGGGCAATTTCCGCTTTTTTATGCTCGGAAACGTATTGCATATCGATGCCGAGGCGCTGTTTCAGGTAGTAATGGCGCAGGGGCAGTTGCGCGTTCATCGGCGTGTCGGCAAAGACGTAAACCTGCTTGCCCTGTTGAATCAGGGTGTCGAGCATTTTGCCGAAATGCTCCGTAAAACCGGGTTTGTCGGTATGCAGGAACCAACGTTGCGAGATAAAGACCACCGGATAGTTTTCGACTTTTTGTGCGATAAAACGGTTGTAAGGGTTGCAACGGTTGGCACGGCGGTCGCTTTGCGGCAGGAGGAAGCCGAAGGCAACGCCGCAACTGTTGGACGAGATAACGTCGGCGGCAAAGCCTTCCTGTTTGCCCACCATATCGATAAAGGGCGTCAGGTGGGCGGCGTGGGAGTCGCCCATCAGCAGGACTTTGCTGCTTTGATTTTCCGCGCCGACGGCGCAGTCGGTTTTGGTCAAGGTATCCGCGCAGATTTTACTTTCGTCAACCGTATATAGGTTTGCCTCGTATGCGGCCGGTTTGGCAGTCAGCAGGTAGCCGGCGGCAGGAATCAGCAGGGCGAAATAGGCGGCGATTACCCCGATGAATTTCTTGGTGGTGAAATTCTTTATCCGTCGCGCCGGTGTTTCGACGAAGTAATAGGACAAAACGGACAAGCCGGACATCAGCACCACTGCCAATACAATCGCGGACATCGGCAAAGCGGTGTCCATGTAAACATAGCGCATGACGGCCAAGACCACCCAATGCCACAGATACAGCGAATAGGAAATCAAACCGATAAACACAACGGGCTTGAGGCTCAACAGTTTGGCGGTATTGAAGCCATTTTGCGTTTGCAGGGTTTTGCCCGAGTAAATCAAGCCGCCAACCGCCGTACAGCACAGCAGCCGTTCGATATTGCCTTCGCCGGGCAACACGCCGTAAGGAAGCAGCAGCATGGCGGCAATGACCGCCATCATCGCCCAGCCGACCAGAGGCGTGCTGAAACGGTCGTTGTTTTGGGAAGGCGGAATAAAGGCAAAAAGCGCGCCGATCAGCAGCTCATATGCGCGCACATAAGGCAGGAAATAAGGATCCATGCCGAAGGTGGGCAAAAAGACGGACAACAGGCTCAATACAATCAGCAAAAGGATGAATTGGCGGATGTTGCGCCCTTTGCTGAATCGGAAAAAAGCAGTCAGCAAAACTGGAAAAACAAAGTAAAACTGCTCTTCCAGAGATAAAGACCAAATGTGTTGCAAAGGTTTTTCCGCCGCATCGGCATCGAAATAACCGCCGCGCCGTGCAAAAAACAGGTTGGCCGAAAACAGCAACGCAAACACTGCGGATTTGACGTATTGGCGCAGGTCAAACGACAAGAAAAAGATTGCGGCGGCCAAGCTCGTACACAGCAATACGCAGGAGAAAACGGGCAAAATGCGCTTCGCGCGGCGTTTATAAAACTCTAAAAACGAAAAACTGCCGTTTTGCATTTCGCGGCTGATGATGGTGGTGATCAGGTAGCCGGACAAAACGAAAAACATATCCACACCGAGAAAACCACCGGGCAGCCAAGCGGCATCAATGTGGAAAATAATGACAGCCAAGACTGCCAAAGCCCGGATGCCGTCCAAGTCGGGACGGTATTTTAATGTCGTGCTCATTTTTTGTAATTCTAGTAAATCCAGTAATGTTTACTATGAGTACATGTCAGAAATTTAGTTTCATTTCAAGGATTAAATATTTTGAAAACATGGATTTCAGACGGCCTGAATTTATTTTTGCGAGCGTTTGGGCACGTTTAATTTATTTCTTTTTCAACACCAAATATAAAAATACCAATCCGCCTGCAAATTCGACGACCACGCTCAATACGGCCTGCATGCCGAGGAAGTGTTCGAAGATGGTTTGCCCGCCGACCAACAGGATGCCGCCGACACAAAAAGTCATGGGCAGGCGGACGGAATGTTTCACCGACGGGGAAAAATGGTTGGCCAGCGCGGCAACCAGCAGGCCGAAAAAGCTTACCGGGCCGACAACGGCGGTGGAGGTTGCAACCAGTGCGGCGATCCACAACAGCAGCCATAAGGTATTGCGCGTGTAGTTGATGCCCAAATTGATGGCCTGATTGCGGCCGAGTAGGTAAACATCGAGGCGGTGGCGTTCGCGCCAGATTACGGCGGCGCTTATGAGCAACACGATTGCGCCGATACCCAACAATTCCGAATGGACGGTATTGAAAGTGGCAAACATATTCGCCTGCGCGGCGGTAAATTCTTCGGGGTCAATCATGCGCGAAAGCAGCGACGAGAGACTGCGGAACAAAATCCCGAAAATCACGCCGATTAAAATCATGCGCGACAAATCGCGTCCGCCTTGTTTGATGAGCGTGTAGAACAGCAGCAGCGAGCCGCCCATCATGACGACCAGTTCAAAGCCGAATTTGCCCGTCAACGGCAGGGAAGCATAGCCCACGCCGCCGAGCGTAAACACCAGCAAGGTCTGCAAAAACACATACAGCGAATCGAAACCCAAAATCGAAGGGGTCAGAATCGGATTGTTGGTCAGCGTTTGGAAGAGTTGAGTGGACACGCCGACTGCATAGGCAACCATCAGCAGCGCGGCAAGCTTGGTCAGGCGCAGGTGCAAGACAAAGTCCCAATCGCCTTTGACGTTGAGCGTCATAAACAGGACGCAGGAAACCAGCAACAGCGCAAAGGCGACCCACAACGGACGGCTGCTTCCTGCCATAAAACCGATATTTTTTTCAGACGGCATGAGCAGGTTTCCTTAATAAAAGCCACAAAAACAAAACCGTCCCCATCACGCCAAAAACCGTAGAGACCGGAATTTCAAACGGAAACACAATCACGCGTCCGACAATATCGCACAGCAACACCAAAGACGCGCCCAGCAAGGCCACTGCAGGCAGGCTTTGGCGCAGCTTGTCGCCCATCAGGCGGCTGATGATGTTCGGCACGACCAAGCCGATAAACGGAATATTACCGACTGTCACGACCACCAAAGACGTAATCAGCGCCACAATAATCAACCCCGACCACAGAATCGCCGTCCGGTTCAGCCCCAAGTTTACGCTTACTGTTTCGCCCAAACCCAAAATCGTCAGCTGGTCGGCAATCAAATAGGCAAACAAAGCCAAAATTCCCGTTGCCCACAACAGCTCATACCGCCCGAGCAACACGCCGGAAAAATCGCCCTGTTGCCACACGCCCAGCATTTGCAACATTTCGTTTTCATACGCGATAAAGGTAGCCACCGCCTCAATCACGCCGCCGAAAATAATCCCGACCAAAGGCACCATCAGTTGCGCGGTCGGTGGCAGGCGGCGGATCAGCAGCATAAAGACCAACATCCCGATCAGCGCGGCAACGGCGGCAACCGACATTTTTGCCAGCAGCGGCGCGGCCGGCAGCAGCAGGGTCATCAGCAGCAAACCCAAAGCCGCGCTTTGACTTGCGCCCACCATCGACGGTTCGACAAAACGGTTGCGCATCAAAATCTGCATAATCATGCCGGCCACCGCCATCGACGCACCCGTCAGCACAATCGCAAACGTGCGCGGCAGGCGGCTGATGAACATGACCTGCTGGCTGTCGGATAGCGAAAACAGGGTGGACCATTTGAATTCGGCCACGCCGACCGACAGGCTGACGGCAAACAATATCAGCAGCGCCACACCGTTGATCGCATTTAAAAATGAAGGTTTGTGAAACATAAAATGGTTCGGAAAAAAATAAGGCCGTCTGAACGAAGGGTTAAGGTATTTGGTAAAAAAGGCAGGTTTGCCCATCATAAAAACAGATGCAAACAGGCAAAAATTGTCCATTTGCACCATGTATTTTCAGACGGCCTAGATCCAATGACTTCAAGTCAAGCAGCTTGATCCTGTGCATCATCAAACCCTTCAGGCCGTCTGAAAGAAGCGGGCGGCTATGCCCGTGCCGAATTATTTGGCTGCATTAAACGCATCGCTTACCTGTTTGGAAGCGTTCAGCAATTCTTGCGCGCCGCCGGCCGCCAAATAAGTTTCAGGAACAAGGTAAACCACCTGTCCTTTTTTCCAGGCGGTCGTTTCGGCAACCAGTGGATTGTTCAACACATCTTTCGCAGCCTGACCTTCTTCGCCGATGGCCGCGCCGCGGTCTAAAACAAACAGCCAATCAGGGTTTTTCTCTTTCAGGTATTCAAAGCTGATAGGCTGGCCGTGGCTGCCTTCTTTAATCGATTCATCAACAGCGGGAACGCCGATGTCTTTATGCAACCAACCGCCCAAACGTGAGGAAGGGCCGAAAGCCGACATCTTACCGCCGTTGACCAATACCACCAAACCCTTGCCTTTGCCTTGCGCAGCAGTTTTCGCCGCTTCAAACGAAGCATCGATTTCCGCTTTCAGCTTGTCCGCTTCGGCCTGTTTGCCGAAGATTTGCGCCAGCGCGTCGATGCGCTCTTTGGAACTTTCTTTCAGATTGGCGGTTTCGGCGGTCATTTCGATGGTCGGTGCAATCTCGTTCAACTTGTCAAACGCTTTGGCTGCACGGCTGCCGATGATGATGAGCTGCGGTTTGTAAGCGTTTAAGGCTTCGTAGTCAGGCTCAAACAGCGTGCCGGCAGGTTTAGTCGTTTTGAAATATTCGGCCAAGTAGGGCAGGCGGTTTTTGTCGATGGACAAACCGGTTTTCACGCCCAATTTGTTTAAAGTATCGAGCATGCCCAAATCGTAAACGGCGATACGCTCTGGATTTTGCGGCACTTTCGCATCGCCGCGAGCCGTTTTAACGGTCAGGCTTGCACCTTCGGTTTGGGCGGCAGAAGCGGAAGCAGTTTGGGCTTGGTTGGACGCAGAATCTTTCGGTGAACACGCACCCAAAGCGAGGGTGCAGCATACGGCTAAAGCGGTCAAACGTAACATAGGGTTTCTCCGTGGTCGGAAATAAAGTAAATCGAAATGATAACTTGTATCGGGCTATAAAGCTAGATGCCGTCTGAAAACTTTTGTTTTCAGACGGCTTTTTCAAGCTGATTGCTTAGAAGCGGTAGTTCACGCTTAGGCGGACATCGCGGCCTGGTTCAGGCAGAGAATTGGCACCTGCGCGTTGGCTGTGCGGCTTGTAGTTTTTATCAAAGACATTGTTGACGGAGAAGTTGACGTTCAAGTCGTCTTTGCCTGTCGGTTTCCAGTTGGCGAATATATCGTTGACGCCGTAGCCTGCGCGGACGACATTCAGAGCCACATCAGAGCCGCGCGAGGTTGGGGCATAGCCTGCATTTTGGACATAACGTCCGCGCCAGCCGATTTCCAGATTCGGATTGTCGAATTGGTACGACAGACCTGTTGTCCATGTGCGTCCCATCGGGATGGCGGTCGTTACTTTGTCGGCGGTATCGCCGTTCAGCTTCGGTTTGCTGTAGGCTACGCCTGCACGTGCAGTCAGACCTTTCCAGCGGTAGGCGGCGTTCAGTTCGTAACCTGTGTTTTTCAGCTTGCCGCCGTTATACCAGACGTTGTTTCGTCCTTCTTGACGGATGGCCTGTACATCTTTGATTTGCTGATGGAAATAGCTGCCGGAGAGCGTCAGGGCAGAATTCCAGTGGTAGTTAAAGCCGATTTCTGCATTTCGCGAGCGTTCTGCTTTCAAGTCAGGTGATGAAATAATCGGCCTGTTGTTTGCTAAAGCTGCTTCGTACAGGCGGGGGCTGCGGGTTGCATAGTTCAGGCTGGTGTTGATGGAAAAATCAGGGGTAATGTCATAAACCAACCCGATGCTTGGATTGAGGTTGCCGTCTGAATTTTCTGTATTACTGCTGGTTTTCATTTTCCAGCGGTCATAGCGCAAACCTGTGGTCAGCGTAACCGGTGAGAAATCCCAAATGCCTTCTACATATACACCGGCATC
This sequence comes from Neisseria sp. 20925_1_37, assembly GCF_041433255.1. Lineage (NCBI taxonomy): Bacteria > Pseudomonadati > Pseudomonadota > Betaproteobacteria > Neisseriales > Neisseriaceae > Neisseria > Neisseria sp. 20925_1_37. The sequence continues at coordinate 54,711 of NZ_JAPWBC010000009.1, forward strand.
GTTTTTCTTCTCGCTGTTTTCTCCTTTTGAGCTGCTTTTTTGAGTGCGCCAGTTTACTCCGTATTTCAAGGTATGGCGGTCAAATAGACGGCTGTCGAGATTCAGATTGGCTCCGTATGTCCGTACTTCGCCGTCTAATTCATAATTTGGATTGGGGACTTCGTCACGTTTGGTATTCAAACGGTAAACATTGGCTTTGATTTTGTCGATAAAGCCCAAGTTTCCGCCTTTGAATTCCAAGTTGGTGGTGTCTTGGGTCAGCGTGCGGTAACGCGGCGAGTTGGTGGCGACATTCGGAATACGGTTGCCGTTGGCATCCAAAACGTATTGACCCGTACGGCGGTCGGTTTGGAAGACTTGCGAGAAATCGAACTCTTCGCGCAGGGCGCGTTCCCCATATTGTTTCTCTTGGCGGTGGCTTAATTCAATACGGTTGTCCTCGTTGAAACGATAGACGATTTTGCCCAACAAGCCGCGTGAACCCAATCCACTGTTTAAAACCTTATCGCTTCCGAGCAGATTACGGTAGCCTTTGCCTGCCGTGTATTCTTTGTCGCGTACGAAATTGCCTGAAACCAAAGCGTCAAAACCGCCCGCCTGACCATAAACGCTTGCGCCGCGTGAATAGCCTTTATTGCTGCTGATACCGGCATTGACTTTGAAACCGACGTTTTGACCTTCCCTCAGCAAATCTTTGGCTTCAACAGTTTCGGCAACAATCGCGCCGCTGGTTGCACCGATACCTGCGGAGGCCGAACCCGTACCTTTTTGCACGGCAACGACTTTTACCAATGCGGGGTCAAGCATAAAGCGGCCGTTGTGGTGGAAAATCTGGCTGTCGGTGTAAGTATCGTCAACTTTATAGTCTATTTGGTCTTGACCCATGCCGCGGATGGTTACCCACTGCGACTGACCGTTGCCGCCGCCGAAACTAATAGAGGGTTCGTTGAACAATACGTCTTTTAAATCAGTGGAAGTTGTTTCTTCCATACGTTTCGTCGTTACGCGGTGTGTGGCGCTTGTGGCCTGACCTTTGACGGTAACGGTATCAAGCACAACGTTGTCTTTGGCTTCATTTTCTGCGTGTGCAAAACCGGCCGCCAGTGTCAGTGACAGCAGGCTCAGTCGGAACAGGGGCGTATTCATTGAGAAATGTCCTTAATAAAATGACAGTAATAAAAAATAAAAGCAAATAAAGAGAAATTATCTTTAAAATATGCAATTAAGAATAATCATCATTTATAATAATGCATATAAAAGAAACAGTTGTAAAGAGTTGTATTGAATTTGTAAAGGAAGTGGGTTGTTTTTAAACGAACTTTGCAGTTGGTATATCAGGCCGTCTGAAAAATATGTACTCGAACATTTTTGCGTATGAAAATATTTGGAAAGACTGCATAGAAATTTTTACTTTTTCCCTTGAATTTGTCGCAAACAACCCAAATCTACCCGCCATTACGGCAGGCTTTCCATAAGCGTGTCGCTATTTTCAAGCAAACCGTGTCTGTCATGTCCGACAGACAATTGTTTTCAATCTATTTATTTATTCGGAGCATTAAGACATGACCATCCGCCCTTTACACGACCGCGTAGTCGTCAAACGCTTAGAAGCTGAAGAAAAAACCGCCTCCGGCATCGTTTTGCCGGGTGCGGCTGCTGAAAAACCCGACATGGGCGAAGTGATCGCCGTGGGTGCGGGCAAAATCGGTAAAGACGGCGCGCGCCGTCCGCTGGATGTCAAAGTCGGCGACAAGGTGATCTTCGGCAAATACAGCGGCCAAACTGTAAAAGCCGACGGCGAAGAGCTGTTGGTAATGCGTGAAGAAGACATCTTCGGTATCGTTGAATAATTGTTGAATTAAGTTTCAGAACCAAAGGCCGTCTGAATCAAACATGAAGTTTTCAGACGACCTCAAACAGATTTTTAATATTGATTTGGAGAATTTAAATGGCAGCAAAAGACGTACAATTCGGCAATGAAGTTCGCCAAAAAATGGTAAACGGCGTCAATGTATTGGCAAACGCCGTACGCGTAACTTTGGGCCCTAAAGGCCGCAACGTGGTGCTCGACCGCGCTTTCGGCGGCCCGCACATCACTAAAGACGGTGTGTCTGTTGCAAAAGAAATTGAATTGAAAGACAAATTCGAAAACATGGGCGCGCAAATGGTGAAAGAAGTTGCGTCCAAAACCAACGACGTAGCAGGCGACGGTACGACTACTGCAACCGTATTGGCGCAATCCATCGTTGCTGAAGGCATGAAATACGTTACCGCCGGCATGAACCCGACCGACCTGAAACGCGGTATCGACAAAGCTGTTGCCGCTTTGGTTGACGAGCTGAAAAACATCGCCAAACCTTGCGACACTTCTAAAGAAATCGCTCAAGTTGGCTCTATTTCCGCCAACTCTGACGAACAAGTCGGCGCGATTATCGCCGAAGCGATGGAAAAAGTCGGCAAAGAAGGCGTGATTACCGTTGAAGACGGCAAATCTTTGGAAAACGAGCTGGACGTGGTTGAAGGTATGCAATTCGACCGCGGCTACCTGTCTCCTTACTTCATCAATGACGCTGAAAAACAAATTGCTGCTTTGGACAATCCGTTTGTATTGTTGTTCGACAAAAAAATCAGCAACATCCGCGATTTGTTGCCTGTTTTGGAACAAGTGGCCAAAGCCAGCCGTCCGCTCTTGATTATCGCTGAAGACGTAGAAGGCGAAGCCTTGGCGACTTTGGTTGTGAACAACATCCGCGGTATTCTGAAAACCGTTGCCGTTAAAGCCCCTGGCTTCGGCGACCGCCGCAAAGCCATGTTGCAAGACATCGCTATCCTGACCGGCGGCGTGGTGATTTCCGAAGAAGTCGGCCTGTCTCTGGAAAAAGCAACTTTGGACGACTTGGGTCAAGCCAAACGCATCGAAATCGGTAAAGAAAACACTACCATCATCGACGGCTTCGGCGACGCAGCCCAAATCGAAGCGCGTGTTGCTGAAATCCGCCAACAAATCGAAACCGCAACCAGCGAATACGACAAAGAAAAACTGCAAGAGCGCGTGGCTAAATTAGCAGGCGGTGTGGCAGTGATCAAAGTCGGTGCCGCTACCGAAGTGGAAATGAAAGAGAAAAAAGACCGCGTGGAAGACGCGCTGCACGCTACCCGCGCAGCCGTTGAAGAAGGCGTGGTTGCAGGTGGTGGCGTAGCCTTGTTGCGCGCCCGTGCCGCTTTGGAAAACCTGCACACCGGCAATGCCGACCAAGACGCAGGCGTACAAATCGTCTTGCGCGCCGTTGAGTCTCCGCTGCGCCAAATCGTTGCCAACGCAGGCGGCGAACCTAGCGTGGTTGTGAACAAAGTGTTGGAAGGCAAAGGCAACTACGGTTACAACGCAGGCTCTGGCGAATACGGCGACATGATCGAAATGGGCGTACTCGACCCTGCCAAAGTAACCCGTTCTGCGCTGCAACACGCCGCATCTATCGCCGGCCTGATGTTGACCACAGACTGCATGATCGCTGAAATTCCTGAAGAAAAACCTGCTATGCCTGATATGGGCGGCATGGGTGGTATGGGCGGCATGATGTAAGGCCGTCTGAACCCCTCAGATAAAAGCAAAACCGCACGGTAATTAGCCGTGCGGTTTTTTATTTGCAGTAGAGGCATGAGATGGTAAGGGACATACCATGATTTACGGAGAAATAAGGGTAACCAGTTCCATTGAATCAGAAGCAATCAAATAAATTTCATCATCAAAAAAAAGGCCGTCTGAAACTTTATTTTGCGTTTCAGACGGCCTTATTTTTAGTTAAAACAAAGGGTTATTTATCCAGTTTGGCTTTGCGTTCTTCCAGCCAGTGTTCCAAGTAGTGGATGCTGACACCACCTTTTTGGAAACCTTGATCACTGAACAAGTCGCGGTGCAGCGGCGTATTGGTTTTGATGCCGGTAATCGCCAGCTCATCGAGGGCAACGCGCATTTTGGCCATGGCTTGGTCGCGGTTTTTGCCGACGACACAGACTTTGCCGATCAGGCTGTCGTAGTAAGGAGGGATGCGGTAGCCTTGGTAAATATGGCTGTCGACGCGGACGCCGAATCCGCCGGGCAGGTGGCAGCTTTCAATCAGGCCCGGGCTTGGAATGAAGTTGTACGGGTCTTCGGCGTTGATACGGCACTCAAACGCGTGGCCTTCGACTTGAATGTCTTCCTGTTTGTATTGCAAAGGCAGGCCGGATGCGATGCGCAATTGCTCTTGGACGATGTCCACACCGGTGATGAGCTCGGTAACCGGATGCTCAACCTGAACGCGTGTGTTCATCTCGATAAAGAAGAATTCGCCGTCTTCGTACAGGAATTCAAACGTACCTGCGCCACGATAGCCGATGCGTTTGCAAGCGTCGGCACAGGCTTTGCCGATTTTGGCGCGTTCTTCTTCAGTGATGAACGGAGCCGGTGCTTCTTCGATGACTTTTTGGTGGCGGCGCTGCATGGAGCAGTCGCGCTCGGCGAGGTAGATGGCGTTGCCGTGTTCGTCGGCAATCACTTGGATTTCGACGTGGCGCGGACGTTGCAGGTAGCGTTCCATGTAAACCATCGGGTTGCCGAATGCCGCGCCTGCTTCGGCTTTGGTCATTTCGACAGACTGGAGGAGGTCTTCTTTTTTCTCGACGACACGCATACCGCGACCGCCGCCGCCGCCGGAGGCTTTGATAATGACGGGATAACCGACTTTATCAGCGATTTTGAGGATTTCTTCGCCGTCGTCCGGCAATGCGCCGTCAGAGCCGGGAACGCAAGGTACGCCGGCTTCGATCATGGCGTGTTTGGCGGATACTTTATCGCCCATCAGACGGATGGTGTCGGCTTTAGGGCCGATGAAGACAAAGCCGGATTGTTCGACTTGTTCGGCAAAATTGGCGTTTTCGGCGAGGAAGCCGTAGCCGGGGTGGATGCCGTCGGCTTCGGTTACTTCGGCAGCTGCGATGAGGGCGGGAATGTTGAGGTAGCTTTGTGCGGATGCGGCAGGGCCGATGCACACGGATTCGTCGGCGAGTTTGACGTGCAGGCTGTCTTTGTCGGCTTCGGAATGGACGGCGACGGTGGCGATGCCCATTTCACGGCAGGCACGCAGGACGCGTAGGGCGATTTCGCCCCGGTTGGCGATCAATACTTTTTTCAGCATGATAATCTTTCCGGATGGTTCAGACGGCCTCATCGGCCGCCTAATGCGTTGCGGATTTTTTGGTCGGTTTTGTATTGGCTCAAGGCGTAAACCGACCACATGGCTGCCGGTATCCAGCCAACCAGCGTACATTGCAGAATCAGACAGATGATGCCTGCAAACGGACGGCCGATAGTGAAAAACTGAAGCCATGGCAAGAAAATAGCCAAAATCAGACGCATGGTTTGTCCTTGATGAACAGAAAAGGAATTTCAGACGGCCTTAAAGCTAAAGGCCGTCTGAAAAAGCGGATTATTCAATGATGAAGAGCGGCTCGCCGTATTCGACCGGAGTACCGTTTTCAACCAGAATTTCTTTAACGACACCGGATTTCTCGGCTTCGATTTCGTTCATCAGCTTCATGGCTTCGATGATGCACAAAGTATCGCCGGCTTTAACCTGTTGGCCGACTTCGACGAAAGCGGCTGCGTTCGGGCCGGGGGCGCGGTAGAATGTACCGACCATAGGCGATTTTTGCGCGTTGGACAAATCGCGAGCGGCTGGAGCGGCTGCGGCCGGAGCAGCTGCAGGGGCGGCAACCGGAACGGCTGCGGCAGGTGCCGGAGCAGCATAAATAGGAGCTGCGGCGGCAGTGGTGCGCGTAATGCGGACTTTTTCTTCGCCTTCGGTAACTTCAATTTCTGCAATGCCTGATTCTTCGACCAAATCAATCAGTTTTTTTAATTTACGCAAATCCATTGCTTTTCCTTTTTAGCGCGGCATAAAGTGCATATTGGGTATGCGCCGCTGTGGTTTTAGATGATTTCCTGAGACGTCGGAAGGCGGGTTTGCCATCCGGCGTTTAAATAATGTCGGAACAGGGCGGAGCCTGAGAAATGAATCTGGTTATTTTCCCGAACTTGTCGGTAAATGTCCAGTAAAAGATAGAAAAAAGGCGTTTTTCGGCGAAAAAAGAAAGGAGCGCTGATTTTCGTTAAAAAGTGATTTTTTCAAGAGCGTTTATTCTAATTTATTGGTTTTTCGACAAAACATGCCGTCTGAAAACCAACTTTGCGCGTATAATGGCGCCTGTTTTTTTAAATTATGCACGACAATGGATATTTCCGATTTTGATTTTGAATTGCCCGAAAAACTGATTGCCCAGCATCCGCCGGAAGTGCGCGGCAGCAGCAGGCTTCTGGTTGCCTTGCCTACATTGCCGATTGAAGACAAACATTTCGGCGATTTACCCGATTATGTCGCACCGGGTGATGTGCTGGTGTTTAACAATACCAAAGTGATGAAGGCGCGCCTGTTCGGCCAAAAAGCCAGCGGCGGCAGAATCGAAGCCCTGATTGAACGGGTATTGGACGCGCATACCGCATTGGCGCATATCCGTTCGTCCAAATCGCCGAAACCGGGTACAGAATTGATTTTTGAAGGCGATATCCGTGCCGTTATGCTGGAGCGCGCGGAAGAATTGTTTTGCCTGAAATTTGAAAGCGCACAAACCGTTTACGAACTTTTAGAGCAAAACGGCCATCTGCCCTTGCCGCCTTATATCGAACGCGCGGCCGATGATGAAGACGACAGCCGCTATCAGACCGTGTACGCCAAATATCAAGGCGCAGTGGCCGCACCGACGGCGGGTCTGCACTTTACCGATGAATTGTTGGGCCGTCTGAAAGCCAAAGGCGTAGAAACCGCAGAAGTAACCCTGCACGTCGGTGCCGGAACATTCCAACCCGTGCGCGTCGATAAAATTGAAGAACACAAAATGCACAGCGAGTGGTTTGACGTACCGGCCGAGACCGTTGCCGCCGTTGAAGCCGCCAAAGCGCGCGGCAATAAAGTGTGGGCAGTGGGCACAACCTCCATGCGCGCCTTGGAATCCGCCGCACGCGAAACAGGCCGTCTGAAAGCCGGTCGCGGCGATACTGATATTTTCATTACGCCGGGCTACCGCTTCAATGTTGCCGACCGATTGATTACCAACTTTCACCTGCCCAAATCAACCTTGCTGATGCTCGTCAGCGCGTTTTCGGGCATGGAACATATCCGCAGCGTTTACCGCCATGCCGTGGAACAGGAATACCGCTTTTTCAGCTATGGCGATGCGATGATTTTGGGGAAAGCGGAATAAATCGGGAATGGATTGGAGAGTTTCAAACAGGTTATTTGGGATTGACCCGAATCCGAATCAGTTGGAACGTTCTACTAAAATACGTGAAGTTGTTGGGATTTGAGTTGTAAGAAATAAAGTACAAAAACAAAAAGGCCGTCTGAAAATCGTTTTTCAGACGGCCTTTTATCTTTCCATGCTTAGGCGTCGATGTTTTGTGCCAGCAGGGCGTTGTTTTCGATGAAGGCGCGGCGCGGTTCGACTTCGTCGCCCATCAGGGTGACAAACACTTCGTCGGCGGCGATGGCGTCTTCGATGCGGACTTTCAGGAGACGGCGGACGGTAGGATCCATTGTGGTTTCCCAAAGTTGTTCTGGGTTCATCTCGCCCAAGCCTTTGTATCGTTGGATGGACATGCCTTTTTGGGCAACGCTCATCAAGATGTCCAAAGCGCCTTCAAAGCTGTCGATGTCGTACTCGTTGTCGCCTTTGTAGAGCTTCGCCCCTTTGCCGACCATGCCTTTGAGTGCTGCGGCGGTTTGGGTAAGGGTTTGGTAGGCTTTGCTGTTGAGGAACTTAGGCTCGAGGTAGCTCACCATCACATTGCCGTGCAGCTTGCGTGTGATTTTGATGAACTGGTGTCCTTCGTGGCCTTCGATACGTTCGAGCGCGACTTCTTTTTCGTCCAAGAGACCGCTCAATTCGGCAACGGCGCGGTCTGCGCTTTCTGCTGTACTGAGGTCGACCGGCGAAGCGTGCAGCATGGCATGCAGGACGAGTTCGTCAATGATGCGGCTTTCTTGCTCGATGACGGTTTTGGCCAATAGGAATTGTTTGGCGGTATTGGCAAGCTCTTCGCCCTCGATGGTGCGGCCGTCTGAAACGATTTTGGCTTTTTCCAAGGCCAAACCGAGCAGCCATTGGTCTTTTTCCAATTCGTCTTTGAGATAGCGCTCTTGTTTGCCGTATTTGGCTTTGTACAAAGGCGGCTGGGCGATGTAGATGTAGCCGCGTTCGACCAGCTCGGGCATTTGGCGGTAGAAGAAGGTCAGGAGCAGGGTGCGGATGTGCGCGCCGTCCACGTCGGCATCGGTCATGATGATAATGCGGTGGTAGCGCAGTTTTTCGGCATTGAATTCTTCTTTGCCGATGCCTGCGCCTAGAGCGGTAATCAGCGTGGCGACTTCTTGGCTGGCCAGCATTTTTTCAAAACGTGCTTTTTCGACGTTCAAAATCTTACCTTTGAGCGGCAAAATCGCTTGGAATTTGCGGTCGCGGCCTTGCATGGCGGAACCGCCTGCAGAGTCGCCCTCGACGAGGTAGAGTTCGGACAGGGCAGGGTCTTTTTCTTGGCAGTCGGCAAGTTTGCCCGGCAGACCCAAACCGTCCATCACGCCTTTGCGGCGGGTAATTTCGCGTGCTTTGCGGGCGGCTTCGCGCGCGCGCGCGGCATCGACGATTTTACTGGTGATGATTTTGGCTTCGGTCGGGTTTTCTTCGAGGAAGTCGGTCAAGGCTTGGTTGATGACTTCGTTGACGACGGGGCCGATTTCGCTGGAAACCAGTTTGTCTTTGGTTTGCGATGAGAATTTCGGGTCGGGCAGTTTGACGGACAAAACGCAGGTCAGACCTTCACGCATATCGTCGCCGGCGGTTTCCACTTTGGCTTTTTTAGCCACTTCGTTGGCTTCGATATAGTTGTTGATGGTGCGGGTCATCACTTGGCGCAGCGCGGTCAGATGGGTGCCGCCGTCGCGTTGCGGAATGTTGTTGGTGAAACATTGCACGCTTTCTTGGTAGCTGTCGTTCCATTGCATCGCGCATTCCACGCTCATGCCGTCTTTTTCGCCGAACGCGTAGAAGATTTTTTCGTGCAACGGCGTTTTTTTGCGGTTCATGTATTGCACGAAGCCAGCCACGCCGCCGGAAAGGGCGAAGCTTTCGTGTTTGCCGTCGCGCTCGTCAATCAATTCGATGTCCACGCCGTTGTTCAGGAAGGAAAGCTCACGGATACGTTTGGCAAGGACGTCGAAGCTGTATTCGACATTACCGAAGGTTTCGCTGCTGGCGAGGAAGCGTACGGTCGTACCTTTTTTGTCGGAGTCGCCGACAATCTTCAACGGCTCTTCGGTTTCGCCGCGTACGAAGCGGACGAAGTGTTCTTTGCCGTCGCGGTAGATGGTCAGCGTTACCCAGTCGGATAGCGCGTTGACGACGGATACGCCCACGCCGTGCAAGCCGCCGGAGATTTTGTAGCTGTTGTTGTCGAATTTGCCGCCTGCGTGCAAGACGGTCATGATGACTTCGGCAGCGGAGCGGCCTTCTTTCGGATGGATGCCGGTCGGCATACCGCGACCGTTGTCGGCCACGCTGACGGAATTGTCGGCATGGATGGTTACGGTGATTTTGTCGCAATGTCCGGCGAGCGCTTCGTCAATGGCGTTGTCGAGCACCTCGAACACCATGTGGTGCAGGCCGCTGCCGTCCTGCGTGTCGCCGATATACATACCGGGGCGTTTGCGTACCGCTTCCAAGCCTTCCAGCACTTGTATGCTGTCGGCGCCGTATTCTTCGTGTTTTTGGTCAGTCATGGTCTTTTCTTGCTGAATTTCAAGGAATTTTTCTGTGCGCGCAATGAAATGTCAAACGGGCGCGGCGGATGTGTTCCGAAAGGTCAAAATAATAGGAAATTATACCTGATTTTGCTGGAATATTCAGCGTTTTAAGTGCAAAAAGGCCGTCTGAAAGCTTAAATTTCAGACGGCCTTTGTATTGGAAAACAGGTTTAGCGTTTGACGCCGCTCAATCGCGCCCAGCCTTCTTCGATTTCGGCAGGCTCGATGTCAAACCATTGGTTGTAAATGTCGCTGAGTTCTTCGACTTGTTCGTCCAAAAGGCCGGACAAGACAATGCGGCCACCTTGTTTGGTGCGTGCGGCAAGCATTTCGCCGAGCATACGCAACGGGTTGGCCAGAATGTTGGCGACAACGACATCAAATTGACCTTGCGGCAGGCCGTCCGGCAGGTAGAACTGCGCGTCGACGTTGTTTTGCGCGGCATTGTCTTTGCTGGCGCGGATGGCTTGTTCATCAATATCTACACCGATGGCGGAGCCTGCGCCGAGTTTGAGGGCGGCAATGGCCAAAATGCCTGAGCCGCAGCCGTAGTCCAACACGCTTTCGCCGCCTTTAAGCTGCGTGTCGAGCCATTTGAGGCAGAGGCGGGTGGTTGGATGGCTGCCTGTGCCGAAGGCAAGGCCAGGGTCGAGTTGCAGGTTGACGGCGTTGCCGTTGGGCGCTTCGTGCCAAGACGGCGTAATCCACAGGCGGTCGGAAATTTGAATCGGGTCGAATTGCGCTTGGGTTAGGCGTACCCAGTCTTGATCTTCAAGGATTTCGCCGGTGTATTTCAAATCGTTCAAACCGCATTCCTGCGCGGCGGCTTCGATAATGGAAGCGGCATCGTCGCTTTCGCCGAAAAGGGCGATGACTTTGCTTTGTTGCCAGATTTGCTCGGCTGGCATGCCCGGCTCGCCGAAAATGGCCTGCTCGTTTTCTGTACCGGCGTAGGCATCTTCAATGGCGGCGGACAATGCGCCGTGTTCCATCAGCGCGTCGGCAAGGCGTTCGGCGACGGCATCGTTGACGTTGATGGTGATTTGTTGATAGGACATGGTGGGGCTTTCTTTTTAATAAGGCCGTCTGAAAATCGACGTTGTGCTTTCAGACGGCCTTGTAAGGTATGAAACCTGATGATGCAGGTTTATCGGTTTTTCAAACCCAGTACGTCTTGCATATCGTACAGGCCTTTTTTGCCGTTTGCCCAAACTGCGGCGCGTACGGCACCGGCGGCAAAGGTCATGCGGCTGCTGGCTTTGTGGGTGATTTCCACGCGCTCGCCGTCGGTGGCAAAGAGGGCGGTGTGGTCGCCGACGATGTCGCCTGCACGGACGGTGGCAAAACCGATGGTGGACGGATCACGCGGACCGGTGTGGCCTTCGCGACCGTAAACGGCGCATTCTTTGAGGTCGCGGCCGAGTGCGTCGGCAATGACTTCACCCATACGCAACGCGGTACCGCTTGGGGCATCGACTTTGTGGCGGTGGTGGCCTTCGATGATTTCGATGTCGTAGCCTTCGTTTAACACGCGGGCGACGGTGTCGAGGATGTGGAAGGTCAGGTTGACGCCGACGCTGAAGTTGGCGGCGAAGACAACGCCTATTTTTTCACCTGCGGCTTGGATGGCGGCTTTGCCTGCGTCGTCGAAACCGGTGGTGCCGATGATGATGTTGACGCCTTTTTCCACGCATTTTTGCAGGTGTTTCAGGGTTGGCTCGGGGCGGGTAAAGTCGATGAGGACATCGCTTTGAGCCAGTACGGCATCCACGTCGTCTGAAATAGTAACGCCGGTTTTGAGGCCGGAGGCGAAGCCTGCATCCAAACCCAATACTTCCGAACCGGAATGCTCGAGTGCGCCGGAGAGGACGGCATCGGGATGGTTGTTGACCGCTTCAACCAAAACGCGGCCCATGCGACCGTTGACGCCGGCAATGGCGATTTTCAATGCGCTCATGGGGCTTCCTTATTGCGGTTTGGTTTCAGTGGTCGGAACGATGTTTTGTCCGGCTTGAACCGCTTCGATGGATTTTTGAATGGCATCGCCTTCGGCGCGTGCAAGGACGTCGTTTTCAAAGTACAGGGTCAGGTTGCTTTGTTCTTTGATGATGCCGTTGCGGCTGGTGTTGAAAGTGTAATCCCAGCGGTCGGCATGGAAGGCGTCGCGCAGGAGCGGCGTACCGAGCAGCAGTTGGACTTGGTCGCGGGTCATACCTTGGCGCAGGGAAACCACGGCGCGGGGATTGAGCTCGTTACCTTGAATGATTTTAAGTTTGTAGGATGGAAAGTTGGATACGCGCTCGGCACTGCATGAGGCCAGACCTAAAATAGCGGCGATGGCAAGGCATAAGGCTTTATTCACGGGCTTACCTTTCTGTGTCATTTCGGGAAAGATGTTTATCATCGCTTGAATATTTTTAAAAAGCAAACGATAATCATCTTCTTAATTTTTCTTTTCGCCGATTTTCAATTGCAAGACCGGCGGCAGATTGCCGCCCTTTAACGGTCCAATAGTGGGCAAACGGGCGGAAAGTGCGTATTATAACGGTTATTACCTTACAGGGATATTGAATATTATGGAAAAATTCAGCAACATTGCGCAATTGAAAGACAGCGGTTTGAAAGTTACGGGTCCACGTTTGAAAATTTTGGACTTGTTTGAGACTCATGCCGAGGAGCATTTGAGTGCGGAAGATGTGTACCGTATCCTGTTGGAAGAGGGCGTGGAAATCGGCGTGGCGACGATTTACCGTGTGCTGACCCAGTTTGAACAGGCCGGCATTTTGCAACGCCACCATTTTGAAACCGGCAAAGCGGTTTACGAATTGGACAAAGGCGATCACCACGACCACATCGTCTGCGTGAAATGCGGCGAAGTAACCGAATTCCACAATCCGGAAATCGAAGCGCTGCAAGACAAAATCGCCGAAGAAAACGGCTACCGCATCGTCGATCACGCGCTGTATATGTACGGCGTATGCGGCGAATGCCAAACCAAAACCAAACGTTAATCAGTTTGTATGTTGATTTTTCAGACGGCCTTGGGCATTTTCAGCCTGAGGCCGTCTGAAACTTTATGGGCTTTACGATGAAGATTCCTTTTCTTGTGCCACGGGATTATCGTTTCCCCGACCCGTCTTACGCTTTGGCAGAATGCGACGGCTTGGTCGGCGTCAGCGGCGATTTAGATACGGGGCGGCTGTTGTCGGCGTATGGGCAGGGGATTTTTCCGTGGTTTAGCCGCGACGGTTGGTTTTTCTGGTATGCGGTTGCGCCGCGAGCCGTGATTGTGCCGGAAAACCTGCGTATCGGCCGATCACTCGCCAAAACTTTGCGCCACAAGCCGTATCGGGTAACGGTCAACCGCTGTTTTGAAAAAGTGATTGCCCATTGCGCCAATGTGCCGCGTCCGGAACAGGACGGAACGTGGATAGAACCTGCGTTTCGGACGGCCTATTTGAAGCTGCACCATCAGGGGCATGCGCATTCGTTTGAATGCTGGCTGCCGGACGAACAAGGCGAAATGCAGTTGGCAGGCGGGTTTTACGGTGTGCAAATCGGCTGCGTGTTTTATGGCGAATCGATGTTTGCCTTGCGTCCCGATGCGTCAAAGATTGCGTTTGCCTGCGCCGTCCCGTTTTTATCGGATTTGGGCGTTGCGCTGATAGACTGTCAGCAGGATACCGAACATATGCGCCGTTTCGGTTCGCAGTTGATGGATTTTGCCGACTTTCAGACGGCCTTAAAGGATTTGAATGCGAAACCGTTAAAGCGGAATATCGAATGCGGCGTGGTGGCTGAAAATCTTCTTCAAAAAATTGGCGGCAAAGATTGATTTATTGGCACGGCGTGTCGGCAGAATGGGCAGCTTGCATAGCTTAGCTGGAAAATTAGTTAGAAAATAAATGCTATTCAATTCACTTGAACAGGCCGTCTGAAAACCTTGGCTTAACCAAAATCCGGCCGTGTAACGTTCGGCGATAATCATGTTAATAGCTGACGAAATCGCTTTTACATGGCAAAATAACGAGTTAAATATTTGTAATAGGGTGGCCTGAATAGGTTTCAGACGGCCCTGATCTCTTGAAGGAATCAACATGTCTTTGCAAAACATCATTGAAACGGCTTTTGAAAACCGTGCCGAAATCAATCCGAATACCGTTACCCCCGAAGTGCGTGAAGCGGTTTTGGAAACCATCAGCCAACTCGACTCCGGCAAACTGCGCGTTGCCGAGCGTTTGGGTGTGGGCGAATGGAAAGTCAACGAATGGGCGAAAAAAGCCGTATTGCTGTCTTTCCGCATTCAGGACAATGAAATCCTCAACGACGGTGTGAACAAATACTTCGACAAAGTGCCGACTAAATTTGCCGATTGGTCTGAAGACGAATTCCGTAGCGCAGGTTTCCGCGCAGTTCCGGGTGCGGTTGCCCGCCGCGGCAGCTTTGTGGCGAAAAATGTCGTGTTGATGCCTTCTTATGTCAACATCGGCGCATACGTTGACGAAGGTGCGATGGTCGATACTTGGGCGACTGTCGGCTCTTGCGCGCAAATCGGTAAAAACGTGCACTTGAGCGGCGGCGTCGGCATCGGCGGCGTACTTGAGCCTCTGCAAGCCAGCCCGACCATTATTGAAGACAACTGCTTTATCGGTGCGCGTTCTGAAATCGTTGAGGGCGTGATTGTCGAAGAAGGTAGCGTGATTTCCATGGGCGTGTTCATCGGTCAATCTACTAAAATCTTTGACCGTACTACCGGCGAAATCTATCAAGGCCGCGTACCGGCTGGTTCGGTTGTCGTATCCGGCAGCATGCCTTCCAAAGACGGCAGCCACAGCCTCTACTGCGCGGTTATCGTTAAACGCGTGGATGCGCAAACCCGTGCGAAAACCAGCGTGAACGAATTGTTGCGCGGTATCTAATCGGATAAAGATGACGCCGACTGAGGGTGGGTGGCAAAGCCTGCTTTACGGTCGGGTGTGAATACAAAACAGGCAGAATGTTCTGCCTGTTTTTTATGGCTTAAAGGCCGTCTGAAATGATTTCAGACGGCCTTTTGTTTTTGATGACGGGTTGTTTAAGATAATCGAAGGAGAGGGGTTCTTTGCCTGAAATTACGCTTTCGGCCAGTCGGCGCAATAGTATTGCCAATAGACTTCGATAAAAGGAATCTCGCCGTAATCGCACAGCCACGGTTTGGCGCGTGTGGTGTAGTGGATAACGGGCGGAACGGTGTCGGGTTTGGGGAATACTTCGCTGAGGTTTCGTTTTTGGAAATATTCGACTGCGCCGGTCTGGAAGTTCCAAGATTCTTCTAGTTGCAGCCAGTTTTTTTGAAATACGGTGTTTAGAAAGCATTGGTCGCCGTAGGGAACGGATTTGTCAATGGTGGTAGCAGTTTGCAGCAGTTGCGCCGCAATATTCTGTTCCCGCCATTGCGCCAGGTCGGCCAACAGCATACCTGAATTGAAATAGGGCGTGGTGTGCAGGTCGATAGGGTGTTCCCACTCGGTGCGCGCCAAAACGGAATCTTGTACCGCTGCAACGGGATAACCGCGCATATCGAGGTTGAACAAATCATGCAGGGGTTGGGTAACCACCATATCGCTGTCGAGATAAAGGGCGCGGTCGACAGGAAGGTGCTGCATCATCAGGCGGAAAAATGCGGCATCCGAAATATGGGACAGGCGGCGATATTGGCTGAAGTCGACTTCGATTTTGACATCATTCAGGCGGCTGCCGCTGGCTGCGAGCTTTTGGTTGGTATAGTCGATCCATTCCCGCCTGAAGGTATTGTGCATGAGGTAGAAATTGACATTTGTGTTGTGTGTGCAGACGGATTTCATCAGGGTATGAACCTGCTCGGCATAGCCGGTATCGGCGGCAAGAACGATAGTGATGTTGCTCATTGGTTAAATTCCCTTTATTTGCAATGCCTTAAATTTTATCAGTCATTTTCTTGATCTTGTGCGGTCGGTAAGGAGGTGTGATCTTCGTTTTCCGACATGGCTTTTTCTAATAAATCGCGTTGCAGCTGTTTGCCGGCTTTGATGCCCAATTTGCGCAGTTTTTCGGTGCTGCTGATGAGGTTGCCCCTGCCGGAAACCAAGCGGCTGTAGGCCGTCTGAAACTGGGATTGAGCCTGACCGAGCGCTTTATTGATGCCGTCCATGCTTTCGACAAAGCCGACAAATTTGTCATAAAGTTTGCTGCCTGCCTCGGCAATGGCCAGTGCGTTTTGGTTTTGCTGCTCGTTGCGCCAGATGTTGGCAACGGTGCGCAGGGTGGCGAGCAGGGTGCTGGGGCCGGTCAGCATGATGCGTTTGTCGAAACACTCTTGGAAGAGGTTTGGATCGTGTTGCAGGGCGAGGAGGTAGGCCGGTTCGACAGGGACGAACATAAAGACGAAGTCCAGCGTTTTGACGCCCTCAAGGTCGGTGTAATCCTTTGCAGCCAAGCTTTTGATGTGGGCGCGGATACTGGCGACGTGGTTGGCAAGCTCGCGCTCTGCTTCTGCGCCGGTGCTTTGCGTATAGCGGACGTAGGCGGTCAGCGATACTTTGGAGTCGATGACGATTTGTTTGTTGTCGGGCAGATTGATGAGAACGTCGGGCTGGAGGCGGCGTTGGGTGCCGTCTGCTTCGTGGCGGACGCTGGAGGCTTGAACGATGTATTCGCGGCCTTTTTGCAGGCCGGAATTTTCCAATACGCTTTCCAAAATCATCTCGCCCCAGTTGCCTTGGGTTTTGTTTTGCGTGCCGGTCAGCGCAGTGGTCAGCGCTTTAGCATCGTGGTGGAGCTGGGTGTTGAGGGTTTGCAGGCGTTTGAGCTCGTTTTCGATGGTCAGGCGTTCTTTGGCTTCTTTTTCATAGGTTTGCTGAACCAGTTCGCTGAAGCCATGTATGCGTTCGTTGAGCGGATTGAGTAGTTGCTGGAGATGGTCGTGGTTTTGTTCGGTAAAGCGGCGGCTTTTCTCTTCCAGAATAGTGTTGGCGAGGTTTTGGAACTGGTCGCTTAGGTTTTTACGCGCATCTGCCAATAGAGCTAATTTTTCTTCGGCAGCCTGACGGTCTTTTTCCGATTGGGTGTTGAGGCGCTCGTTTTGGACTTGAAGCGCGTGGTTTTGCTCTAAAAGGGCGGCGTATTCTTGTTTCAGACGGCCTTTTTCGGCTTCCTGTTGCTGTAAAAGACTGTTTTTTTCGTCGATATTGGCTTTTTCTTGCGTCAATTGTGTGGAGAGGCGTTCGTTTTGGACTTGCAGCGCATGGTTTTGCTCTAACAGCGTGTCGTAGTCTTGTTTCAGACGGCCTTTTTCCGCTTCCTGTTGTTGCAAAAGCGTATTTTTATCTGCACTCAATGCTTGTTCTTGAACCAGCTGCGTGTTTAGGCGTTCGTTGTTGATTTGCAGGTTTTGCGCACTTTGCTGCCATTTTGTACATTCGTGTTTTAAAGCTTCGGCTTCGGCCTCGCAATCTTGCAGATAGGCAATCTGTTTTTCGGCTGCGGCAAAGCGGTTGCCCGTTTCCTGCAATTCGTCTTGCAATTCCTGCACGGTATGGCGGCTTTGCGCCAAATCCGCCGCAGTTTGAGCCTGAACCTGTTCGGCAAACTCATGCAGGCGGCGGCTTTCGGCCAATTCTTGCAAAACAATAAAGTGTCGGCTTTGTGCTTGGTAGCGTGTTATCAGCCAAGCAAACAGCGCGCCGATAAAAAATGCGGCCGCGCCGGTCAGGATTAGGGTGGTGTTCATGCTGGAAATAGTCAATACGCAGAATGTTTCACTATATCATATATTTGCAACGCATTTTATGGTCGGATATGTACTAGAAACGTGTGTTTTCTTTAAAAGAATCTATCAAAGGTATTGGTTTTGACTAATTTAAGATTTGGGCTGCGGAAAGGATAAATTTATAACATTTTGAATTTAAAAATATATTTAATTTAGAGTGCAATTTTGCAACAAAAAAGGAGGGATTTTATGGGCACAGCAAGATACGTTTGTAGTGTGTATGTAATTAAGACATCGGTGTCATTGAGAAAGACATCGGTGTCATTTTCAAAACAAAATATAAATTAACTAAAATCTTCATTATGTATATTTTTAGTATTTTATCTTTACGGAAAAGTTGCATTAATTAACGATTAACACGGTATGATTCGTCCTGTCGCCAGCGTAGATGCTGGCGAAAGAATGTGTATGTTGTTAAATAACATTTTGTATCTATGAAAAAGGACTACTTAAAATGGGACATTTAATAACGCTTGCTGCCGCTTCTTTAATCGGTATGTCCGGAATATCGGCTTCTGCCATCGGCATCTCCCGTAATATCAAAACGGCTATACACAAATAATTCAATTATAAACGAATCAATTACAATACCTTAGAAAACGCAACTTAGGCCGTTTTTCGGCCGACAGACAAGAAAGTGAGATAAACAATGAAAACTTTAATCAAACTGGCAGCAGCCTCTTTAATCGGTATGTCCGGCCTGACCGTCGGTGCAACCAATATCGCCCACAATATGGCTGATGCCGATAAATAAAAAATACACAACACACCCTTAAATACACAGAAAAGAGTTAAAATGAAAACATTAATCAAATTGGCCGCAGCTTCTTTGATCGGCATGTCCGGTTTGACAGTTGGTGCGACCAAAATCGCAAAAAATATGGCAGAAGCTGCCAATAAATAAACGCAAGTGAAATTAAGCTTGTTTTGGTGATAAAAAAGGCCGTCTGAATATTCAGACGGTCTTTGTATTTGATGGCAAACCGTTTTATTTGCCGATGCAGAAGCGCGAGAAAATCACGCCCAGCAAATCGTCGGCGGTAAATTCGCCGGTGATTTCGCTGCACGCGTTTTGGGCGAGGCGCAGGTGTTCGGCGAAAAGCTCGATTTGGTTGTTGTTGCAGAGGGCGGCGTTTTCCAGCTCGGCTTCGGCTTCATGCAGGGAGTTGAGGTGGCGGTTGCGGGCGAGGAACAGGCTTTCGCTTTCGCCCTGCCAGCCGACTTCCTGCAACAGTGCCTGTTTGAGCAAATCGAGACCCGCGCCGGTTTTGGCGGATAGGCTGATGACGGTGTCCGCGCCGGTTTGAGCGAGGCCGTCTGAACGGACGGCGACGGGTTCGCCGGTCAGATCGGCTTTGTTGTGGATTTCGATTTTTTTCAAACCTTCGGGAAGGCTGTTCAAAATGGCTTGGGTTTTGGTGTTCATGCCTTCGCGCGGGTCAATCAGAATCAGGGCGACATCGGCTTCGGAGACGGCTTTGCGGCTGCGCTCGATGCCGATTTGTTCGACCACGTCGTCGGTTTCGCGCAGGCCGGCGGTGTCGATGATGTGGACGGGCACGCCGTCGAGGGTGATTTGTTCGCGCACGGTGTCGCGGGTGGTGCCGGCGATGTCGGTTACGATGGCGATGTCGTCGCCCGCCAAGGCGTTGAGCAGGCTGGATTTGCCGACGTTGGGCGCGCCGACGAGGACGACGTTCATGCCTTCGCGCAAAATCGCGCCTTGTTCCGCGCTGGCGATGACGGTTTTCAGACGGCCTTGCAGGGCTTGGAGCTTGCCGCGCGCGTCGGCGGCTTCGAGAAAGTCGATGTCTTCTTCGGGGAAGTCCAGCGTGGCTTCAACCAGCATCCGCAGGGTAATAAGGTCGTCCACCAGCTCGTGTATATGTTGGGAAAACGCGCCTTTGAGCGAACGCAACGCCATGCGTGCGGCGGACTTGCTGGAGGCGTCGATGAGGTCGGCGACGCTTTCGGCTTGGGCTAGGTCGAGTTTGTTGTTGAGGAAGGCGCGTTTGGTAAATTCGCCCGGCTCCGCCATGCGCGCACCCAGTTCGAGGCAGCGCGAGAGCAACATGTCCATCACGACGGGGCCACCGTGTCCCTGCAACTCAATCACATCTTCACCGGTAAAGCTGGCTGGCGCGGCGAAGTAGAGCAGGATGCCGTTGTCTATCGGCTGTCCGTCGCCGCCGAGAAAGTCGGTGTAAAGCGCGGTGCGCGGCTTGGGCGTTTTGCCGCCGCTGAGGGTTTGCGCCAAAGGCAGCAGGTTTTTGCCGGAAAGACGGATCACACCGACGCCGCCGCGTCCGGGTGCGGTGGCGATGGCGGCGATGGTGGGTTGGGTTGCGGACATGGTTGGCTCGTATCTGGAATTTAATAGACGGTATTATATAGTGATTTCACGATGATGCAGGCCGTCTGAAAACCTTGATTTCGGTTTCAGACGGCCTTTGACTTTGATGGAATTAAAATGATGAACCTTCCTGCTTCAGAAATTCTGCTTCTTCTTCCGTGGTTTTACGCCCCAATACGGCGTTACGGTGCGGATAGCGTCCGAAGTGGTCGATGATGACTTTGTGTTTGATTTCAAAGGCCAATGCGTTTTCATTGGTATAGCGTTCAAACAGCGGTACGGCTTGTTCATGGATAACTTGGCTTTCGCTGTGCATCAACGGCATTAGCATGAAATGGCGTTCATGCGGAAGGAGGTCGGCGAAGCCGGGTTGGCGAACGGCTTCTTGGGCAAGAATGAGTGCAGCAGTATCTTGGGCAAACGCTTGAGGGCTGTCGCGGAACAGATTGCGCGAGAATTGGTCAAGAATAATGATTTCGGCGAGCCTGCCTTGCAGGGTATCGCGCCAGTGTGAAAGTTCGCCGCGAGCTGCCTGCTGCCAGATATCGAAAAATTGAGCGCGAATTTGGGCATCGAATCCATTGTTGCGGGCAAATTGGAAAGGGTGGTTTTCTTCGGTAAACCAGAAATCTAAGACAGTTTGAGGTGTCATGAAAACTCCTTGAAATAGAGTACAGGGAAAATTGAGGCCGTCTGAAAAATTAGAGAGATGCTTTCAGATCATCTTAACCATCAGCGCTTGCGTGAGAAAAGATCGGTAGCGGAGCGGATTGTTGCTCACAATATGCAATTTATGATCTACATCTTTTCAGGATGGGCTCCTTACTACTCTGGTACAGTTCCTTCACTTTGTTCAAAATATTTTTGTAATTTTGATATAAATTGCCGACAGATTTTATTCGTATGTGGAGACGACGACAATATTTTGCACTTGGAAAACTTTGCTTGCGTTGCCGACATAAGCTGTTGCACCAATCACTGCGATTTTCATGTGTGACTTCTTGTTGAGATTCGATTGATGAGATGAGCGCATGCAAAGGCCGTCTGAAACTTTTAGTTTCAGACGGCCTTTAAATTAAGATGATTAAACAGCGGCGACGGTAAAACGTTCAAACAAATGCGCTTTGTTTTCCACATCGTCGGCGATGGCGACTGCCAAATCGGCCACGCTGATGCCTGCCGGAATTTCACCGTCCATCAGCAAATCGTCTTTGCCCAAGCGGTATTTGCCGGTTTGGTCTTCGCTGAAACCGCCGTCTGCGCCCAGTCGTGCCGGAGGGGAAACGAAAGACCAGTTCACGTCGCGGCGCGGCAGGAGTTCTGCCAAGAGATGGCGTGCGGCATTGGCGCCGTCGAAAATTTCTTTCGGGAAGTCGGGCGTATCGATAACTTGCAAACCGGGTGCCACATACAGGCTGCCCGCGCCGCCGACGACCAATAAATAAGGCACTTGCGCTGCTTTTGCCGCTTCGACGATGCTGTTTGCGCCGCGTGTGAAATCCGCGCCGATGTTGGGATTGGTCCAGCCCGGGTTGAACGCGCTGACTACGGCGTCAAAGCCTGCCAGCTTGTCGGCGAAGTCTGCCGCGTTGACATCTGCTGAGACGGCGGCAACATTTTGCGCTTGGAAAACTTTATCCGTATTGCGGGCGAAAGCGGTTACTTCATGACCGCGGCCTGCCAATTCTTGCACGACTGCGTTGCCGACATAACCTGTTGCGCCGATGACTGCGATTTTCATGTTTGACTCCTTGTGGGGATGTGATTGATTAGATGAGTGCATTGTAAGGCCGTCTGAAACGCTTGATAATCCCTGTTTTGCTGTTATTATTGTGAAGTTAAACTAAACAATAGATAGAAAAAGGCCATCTGAAATGGAGGTTAAGTTTCAGACGGCCTGTTGTTAGTTTCAGGAAGTGATGCCGGTG
This sequence comes from Neisseria sp. 20925_1_37, assembly GCF_041433255.1. Taxonomy (NCBI): domain Bacteria; kingdom Pseudomonadati; phylum Pseudomonadota; class Betaproteobacteria; order Neisseriales; family Neisseriaceae; genus Neisseria; species Neisseria sp. 20925_1_37. The sequence continues at coordinate 76,671 of NZ_JAPWBC010000009.1, forward strand.
ATGTTACCCTTTGTATCAAATGAAACATAAAAATAGTATTCATCGTCGGGTACCAATGCATCGTCATCATTGTGAAACACGATATAGAGATTTTGATCGACAAAATCCAATGCTTTCGACTTTAAATCTTGAAGGAAGCTTTCCGCTGTTGGATGCGGATTGGCAAAAAATTCGTTTTTGGTGCGGATGCCGTTGTGTTTACGGATATGTTCGAGCAGGTATGCGTTTAAGGGGGAGTAGAGTTGCGCCTGTTGTGCAAATGCTTCCGTTAAGCGTTTGAGCGCCCTGCTTGCCGGTTTTTTTGCCGTCTGCGTTCAAAGATAATTTCACAGGCAGCCCTGCCCATTTTGAAGATGCCTCGAAAGTGCCCATAAATGTGTCTAATCTGAATGTTGCTTCAGATATTCTCGGCGTAAGTTTTCCAATTTTTGATTATGTGCGTCAGTTTCAAGTATTTCAACTAAAAGTATATTGCTTAACCAATCACTTCCAAATGGCTCCCAATCCATGCCTAACTTGCTATGGGTACGGTATATAGTCAGTGGTTTGAGTGTCTGAAATAAGCAGTTTTTAAAGGGGTTGTTTGCATCATCTTCTGCCCAGGTCAGATTGTATATGGGTTGATCCATGAACGTACCGCTTCCAACATGGATATAGCCCAAAATTGGGCAGCTTTTGCCTTGGAATTGTTTTTTACCTCCACCTATGCCTGCATTAACCTTAAATGTTCCCATTTCAGGACCGAAATCTGAAGTCAAAATCAAAAATTCATCTGTTTTATTGAAGAATAAGTCGGCATAAACCGTTGTATTCAAATCTAAAGCTGCCAAACGTTCATATACATATTCATCTTCGGCAGAATAACCAAGACCTAAAAATCGCATCAGACGCTGCAGTAGTCCTTTGGGTCTATAAGGGTTAGATGTGTCGAAATCAGCCATTTAATCATCCTTTTAAAATATAAATATCAATAGGCGGTATACCTTAAAAAGGGTAAATATGCAAATGGCTATAAATAAATATTATTCAATCGCCCAATCAGTTCCGCGCCGATTTTTCATCCGCGCTATATAATCCGCAGTATTCCTAACAGGCCGTCTGAAAACACCAATTTCAGTAAAGTAAACATCATGCAAGACATCAAACCCCTGCTTGTTTTCGCTACCGTCCTCGAACACGGCAGCATGAACGCCGCTGCTGCCGCGTTGGGCATGACGCCGTCTGCCGTCAGCCAGCACATCAACCGCCTCGAAACCCTGCACGGCATCAAGCTGTTAAACCGCAGCACGCGCAGTCTTGCGCCTACCGATGTCGGCCGCGCCTTGGGCGAATACTGCCGCCGTCTCGCCGCCACGCTTGCCGATACGCGTACCGTTATCGACAACCTCAAAACCGAACCCGTCGGCGAATTGCGCATTTCCCTGACTTCCTGCGTCATCGGTTCCCGCGCTTTTCAGACGGCGTTTGCAAGATTGCAAACCGAGTTCCCAAAAATCCGTCCTGTCCTTAATTTCAGCGATACTTTGGACGACCTGCAACACAATCAGACAGACATCGCCATACGCGGCGGCGACCGCGCTTTGGACGATCCCAACTTGGTTGCGCGCCATCTCGTGACTTGGCCGTACATCATTTGCGCCGCACCCGATTATCTCGACCGGTATCCGCCCATTACCCATCCCTCTCAGCTTCATGCACACCGCTGGCTGCATTTTTTACCTGTCCGCACGACCTTGCAAAATGGTGAAGAAAGCTATTTCCTTGACGTCGCCGACAGCATTGCCTGTACGCATCTTGCCGCCGTGTGCAGCCTGACCGAAAGTGGATTTGGTTTGTCTTTGCAAGTGGGCGGCGAAGTAAGGGAGAAAATTGCACAAGGTCGTCTGAAAGCGGTTTTGCCTGAATGGACATTGCCGCCGGTCAGCCTTTATTTGGTAACGCCTTATCGTGTGCAGTCTGCCAAAACCGAGGCTGCCATGCGCATTTTTACCGAGAGTTTTGTTAAGGAAGGGGATTTATGAACGCGGAAAATTGGAGCGTTTATCTGATTTTGTGTGAAAACGGCGCGTTTTATTGCGGCATCAGCAACCGTCCGCAAGAGCGATTTGCGGTGCACTTGTCAGGAAAAGGCGCAAAATACACGCGTTTGAACAAGCCTGTCGAGATGCGCATCGTTTCAGACGGCCTGAACAAGAGTGAAGCGCTGAAACGGGAAATCGGCATTAAGAAATTGACGGCAGAGCAGAAGCGGGGATTGTGGGCTGAAGCTGAAACATTGGCAAAAGGTTAATAGCATTGGATTAAATCGTAGTTGGAATATGAAAAACTCTATAAACAAGTAGGCCTGCCAGTGTCTTTTGCATGGCCAAACGGCAAATGTTTATTAATATGATTCAAAAAGGCCGTCTGAAACCTGATTGGGATTCAGACGGCCTGTTTGGGATGGGGATGGCTTTCAGGTTGACGCTACTCATGGAGAAGTCGGTAAAAAGTTGAATTCTAAAAGAAACTTTGAAAATAAAATGAGTAACTGCTTGAACAATAAAATGAAAGTTATCGCGCTTCATGACAAATGGGGTAAATTTCTATCCGAGTAGAGAGGTGGTGTCAATATGTTTTTCAGTTTTTGAGACAAAATCTGATTTATACCAATATTTATTATAGTGTAGGTCGAAAGTATTAGTTTCTATGCTAGAATTTTTAAGCTGTTTATATAAAACAGCGATTTAAACTAAAACTAAGGAAAGACCGAACATGAACAAATTACTGATTGCCGTAATGATGATGGCTGGTTTGACAGCTTGTTCCCAAGAGGCTAAACAGGAGACACAAGAGACTGCTCAAGCCGTTGCATCTGAAGTTAAAAACGAAGTTGCTTCTGCTGCCGATGCGACTGCATCCGCCGCTCAAGAAGCAGCTGATAAGGTTGAAGCCGCTGCCAGCAAAGCAGAGGAAGCCGCCAAACCTGAAGAGGCCGCCAAGCCCGAAGAGAAAGCCGAAGCGCCTGCCGCTGAAGCCAAGCCTGCCGAATCCGCCAAAGTGGACGGCAAAGCTGTTTTTGAAGCGAACTGTAAAGCATGCCACAGCGGCTTGATTCCCGGCGCTCCGGCCGTAGGCAAAAAAGAAGACTGGGCGCCTCGCATTAAACAAGGCAAAGACACCTTGCACAAACACGCCCTCGAAGGCTTTAATTCCATGCCTGCCAAAGGCGGCAACGGCAGCTTAAGCGACGACGAAGTGAAAGCCGCAGTTGACTACATGGCCAACGAATCCGGCGCTAAATTCTAAATCATGCAGATTGAAACGCACCTTGCCACAAGGTGCGTTTTTTATGGGCAGACGGATGAAAGTTAAAATAGGGCCGATAAACAGGCAAAGGCCGTCTGAAACATTTTATTTTGAAGCACAATCGGCTAAAATCAGACGAATGATTTTATGCAGGAGCAAACCATGAACAATCAACACGACAACGTAGATGCCGGCGAAATCGCCAAGTTCAGCCAAATCGCCGATAAATGGTGGGATAAAAACGGCGAATTCAAGCCCCTGCATGACATCAACCCCTTACGCCTCGACTATATCGACGGCTATGCCGGATTGGCAGGCAAACGCGTGCTGGATGTAGGCTGCGGCGGCGGTATTTTGTCGGAAAGCATGGCCAAACGCGGCGCAGAACACGTGACCGGCATCGATATGGCGGAAAAATCCCTGCAAACCGCCGCTGCCCATGCGGCCGCTCAACACGTTGCCAATATCGATTACCGCTGCATCCGCGTCGAAGACCTAGCCGCCGAGCAGCCGCACAGCTTTGACGTGGTAACGTGTATGGAAATGATGGAACACGTTCCTGATCCGTCTGCCATCGTTCAAGCCTGTGCGAAACTGGTCAAACCCGACGGCATGGTGTTTTTCTCCACCATCAACCGCAATCCCAAATCTTATCTGCATCTGATTGTCGGCGCAGAATATCTGTTGAAATTCGTCCCCAAAGGCACGCACGACTGGAAAAAATTTATCACGCCGGCAGAACTCGCGCGTATGTGCCGCCAAGCCGGATTGGATACCGTCGGCAGCAAGGGCATGACCTACAATTTGTTGAGCGGCCGTTATTCCCTGTGCGACTCGACCGAGGTTAACTATATGGTTGCCTGCCGTCCGGCGTAAGGTTACACGGATAAAACACACGGGCTTGTCCGATATTTAAAACACTATGTCAAAAGCAGCTTAATTCAAATATCGGTAAGGTAAATCAGGCCGTCTGAAAGGAAAAAAGGCATGTGCGATACATGCCTTTTTTGTATGTGGGTTGTACTCGTTATTCCGTCCAAGACGAATACGGATGTTTGCTCAAATACGCATTGGTGAATTTACCGTCTGCCGTGATTTCCTTGCCCAGCCAAGACGGTTTGGGGAACTCGGTATCTTCAGACGGCAATTCGATTTCCGCCACAATCAATGGCGCGTTGTCGCCGAAATATTCGTCGATTTCATACACAAAGCCTTCAAATTCAACCCGATAGCGGTATTTTTCCATTTTAAACGGACACATATCCGCCATCATCGCTTGCGCGTGAGCCAGCGGGATTTCGTATTCAAACTCGCTGCGCGTCATGTCGGAAATATAGCCTTTCAGGGTCAGCCATGCTTGCGAACCGATAATCCGCACACGGATGGTGCGCTCTTTTTCCACGCTCAAATAGCCCTGTTGCAACACCAGCGGCTCGCCTGCCGCTTCGCGCCAACTGTCATCCGCCAGCAAAAAGCGGCGTTCGATTTCGACCGTCATGAATTCTTTCCTTATTTACCAAACAGGCCGTCTGAAGATCAAAACGGCTTGAAAACCACCATATAAAGCGCGGCCACCATCATCAATACGGGGAGTTCGTTGAATACCCGATACCAGCGGTGCGAATACACATTGCTGCCGTTCTGGAAACGGCGCAGCAGCATGCCGCAATAAAGCTGGTAGGCCAAGAGCAGCAGGCCGCACAATAATTTAACCGCCAGCCAGCCGTTGCCCCACCAATTGTTTACAAACCCGATGGCCGCACCGAATATCAGCGTTCCCCAGCCCAAAGGCGACATAAAGCGGTACAGCCGCCGCGACATATCCGTCAGCCGTACATATTCCACGCTGCCGGGTTCTAATTGCGCCAGATTCACATAAATCCGCGGCAGATAAAACAGTCCCGCAAACCAAGAAATTACAAAAAATATGTGTAACAGCTTAAACCACAAATACATTTCAGACGGCCTCAAAACCTAAAACCGTTATTTTATCCGCAATGCGGCCCAAGCCGAAACAAAATAGTCAAAACAATCCGACAGGGTGCGCCGCAACAATGTGTTGCAGGCATGATTTTACCCAAAAGCCAAATTGTAAATTCTGCAATAATATGCAAGTTGGGATATGCACAATGCAAAAAACTTGTTAGAATTCTATGCTATTTAATTATAAAAACATTATGGACGGAAAACATGAAACAATTCGAAATCAGCAACAGCGTCAGAAAAGAGCTTAGCAACTACCTGAATACGCGCAATCTAAACCTCAAAGCCGCCATGGACAACGAAACAACCAATGGCGAAGTCGCGGCCATCGTTCATGCAGGATTGCCGGCGATGATTCGGAAAATCTATTCTTTGGAAAAAATGAAAACCTTTTTCTGGACGAAAAAAGATTTGATGATGGAATTTATCAATATGCGTTTGGCAGCAGGCGATAAAAAGGGCAAAAACTAATTTTAGCGATGGGTAGGAGGAAGATAGGAGTTTGAAATGCGGACTTCTGTTTTTCTCGATGTCTTGTTAGGGACAGTGCTTGCTCATTGTTCCTAATAAGTTTTGATAACCGAAAGGCCGTCTGAAATTTAAATGATAGGGCATGGGAACATGCCCTATTTTTATGGGCGGCTTGTCCGCATTGGGAAAATATTGAGCTTGGCAACCGTTGCGGCGTTCCGCGCCGGGTAGTTTTATCGGCTGAATGGTTTTTATATTTGTTTTGCTGAAAATATTGAATTGATTATAAAAAGGCCGTCTGAAACATTTCAGACGGCCTTTAGCGTTGAATCAGTAATTAAAACGGCGGGTTTTCAAATCAAGCTACGTTGTCAAAACCGCTGTGGCGGAGCAGAGCATCCAGGCTTGGTTCGCGGCCGCGGAAGGCTTTGAAGGATTCGGCTGCGCTGCGCGAACCGCCGACG
>NZ_JAPWBC010000010.1:0-71217 GCF_041433255.1 Neisseria sp. 20925_1_37
CCGTCTGAAATTTCAGACGGCCTTTGGTTTTACCAGATATCGGATTTGATTTTGCGTTTCAAGCCTGGGTGTTCAGAGAGTTTGAACTCTGGGTCTTTACCCATTTTCAGCTTGGCTGTGTAGTCTTTCAACAGCAGGAAGGCAAGTGGTGACAGGAGCAGGATGGCAACGAGGTTAATCCATGCCATGATGCCCATGGCCATGTCTGCCATATCCCATACCAAGGGTACGTTGGCAACTGCGCCGAAGTAGACCCATGCCAAAACCAGCATACGGAAAACGGCGGTAATCAGCCAATGGCTCTTGATGAATTGGACGTTGGACTCGGCATAGGCATAGTTGCCGATAACGGTTGAAAAGGCAAACATAAACAGGATGGCAGCAAGGAAGCCCGCGCCCCATTCGCCTACCTGGCTGACGATTGCCGCTTGGGTCAGCGCCGCACCGCTCAGGTCGCCGTAAGGCTGTTGATAGGTCAAGACGATAAAGGCGGTGCATGAGCAGACGATGATGGTATCGACGAAAACGCCCAGCATTTGAATCATGCCTTGGGAGACGGGGTGTTTCACTTCGGCTGCGGCTGCGGCGTTCGGCGCGGAACCCATACCCGCCTCATTGGAATACAGGCCGCGTTTGATACCCTGCATCATGGTGGTCGAAATCAGACCGCCGAGGAAACCGCCTGCAGCCGAATCGAAGTTGAACGCGTTGGAGAAAATCTGACCGAACACATCAGGAATCAGGGAAATATTGGTAGCAATGATGAAGAGTGCTATGACGAGATATAAAACCGCCATCAGCGGAACGATAATTTCCGCGGCTTTAGATACGCGACGGATACCGCCGAAGATAATCGGGGCAGTCAGAATGACCAGGGCGACACCGACATAGTGTTGATCCCAGTCCCATGCCGCTTTGGTGGTATCGGCGATGGTATTGGTCTGTACGGCTTCAAATACAAAGCCGAAACAGAAAATCAGGCTCAGGGCGAACAAAACGCCCAGCCATTTTTGTCCCAGGCCTTGAGTGATGTAGTAGGCAGGACCGCCGCGGAAGTGGTGGTTGTCGTAGTCCCGGACTTTAAAGAGTTGGGCCAGTGAAGATTCGACAAACGCCGAACTCATGCCGATTAAGGCGGTTACCCACATCCAGAATACCGCGCCCGGCCCGCCGAGTTTGATGGCAATCGCCACACCGGCGATGTTACCCACGCCTACGCGGCTGGCCAAGCCGGTAACAAATGCTTGGAACGGTGTGATTCCGTGCGGATCATCACCTTGTTTGCGACCGCCCAGCATTTCTTTGATACTGCGGCCGAAGAGGCGGAATTGTACAAAACCGGTGGTAACGGTGAAAAAGAGGCCTGCGCCTAAAAGCATATATACCAACCCCGACCACATTGGGTCGTTGATGGCGTTTACCCAGCCGTGAAGCTGTTCGAAAAATTGATCCATACAAACCTTTCAGAGTTTCTGAATTTTCAGACGACCTGTGTGTGTGGGCTGTCTGTAACTGGATGTATTCTAGCAGACTGTCAACAAACTGAAAAACGTTTACATATTCTTTTTTATATTATGCTTTTGATTATCATGGAATTTTATTATTATGATGTAAAGGAATTATCGATTTTAATTTTTCCGTTTTACATATTTGAACAAAAAGGTCGTCTGAAAACAGAATCTTGTTTTCAGACGGCCTTGATTTTATTTCAATGCGTTATTCGGGACGCATCTGCGGGAACAAAATCACGTCGCGGATGGTTTGCGAATCGGTCAGCAACATTACCAAGCGGTCGATGCCGATGCCGCAGCCGCCGGTCGGTGGCAGGCCGAATTCCATGGCGCGGATGTAGTCGGCATCGTAGTGCATGGCTTCGTCGTCGCCGGCATCTTTTTGCGCCACTTGCGCCTTGAAGCGTTCGGCTTGATCTTCCGGATCGTTCAACTCAGAGTAGCCGTTTGCCAGTTCACGGCCAACAACGAAGAGCTCGAAGCGTTCGGTCAAACCCGGTTTGCTGTCGGATGCTCGTGCCAATGGCGACACTTCGACAGGGTAGTCGATGATGAAAGTCGGGTTCCACAGTTTGCTTTCTGCGCAACCTTCAAACAGGGCAAGTTGCAGGCTGCCGATACCCGGAGACGGAGGCAGGCTTTCACCGTGTTTGACGATTTCTTTTTTCAACCATTCTTCATCGTTCAACTGCTCATCGGTGTAGTGCGGATTGTATTTTTTGATGGCACCGAGAATGGTCAGGCGTTCAAACGGGCTTTCCAAATCGACTTCTTTTCCGTTGTAGCTGATTTTTGCTGTGCCGTTTACTGCGCGGGAAGCGTTGCGGATGATGTCTTCCGCCATTTGCATCATGCGTTCGTAGTCGGAGAAGGCTTCGTAGAATTCGATCATGGTAAATTCGGGGTTGTGGCGTACGGACATGCCCTCGTTACGGAAGCTGCGGTTGATTTCAAACACGCGTTCCAAACCGCCGACAACCAAGCGTTTCAGATACAGCTCGGGCGCAATGCGCAGGTAGAGCGGAATGTCCAAAGCATTGTGGTGGGTCACGAAGGGTTTCGCTGTTGCGCCGCCCGGAATCGGGTGCATCATTGGGGTTTCAACTTCCAAATAATGCTCGTTGACCATGAAATTGCGCACGGATTGGATGATTTGGCTGCGTTTGATGAAGGTATTGCGCGATTCTTCGTTGGCAATCAAATCGACGTAGCGTTGACGGTATTTGGTTTCCTGATCGCTCAAACCTTTGTGTTTGTCCGGCAGCGGACGCAGGGATTTGGACAACAGACGGATGTCGGACACGCGCACGGTCAATTCGCCGTGGTTGGTTTTAAACAAAGTACCTTCCGCGCCGACGATGTCGCCTAAGTCCCAGTGGTTGAAGTCGTCCAAAACTTCTTGGCTCACGCCTTTGTTGTTCAGATAAAGCTGGATTTGACCGGTAACGTCTTGAATGGTGGCGAAGCTGGCTTTGCCCATTTGACGTTTGAGCATCATGCGGCCGGCTACTTTGACGGGAATGCCTTGCGGATCGAGTTCTTCTTTGCTGATTTCACCGTATTGGGTATGCAGGTCGGCGGCAAAGCTGTCGCGTTTGAAATCGTTAGGGTAGGCGTTGCGTTCTTTGCGGATGTTGTGCAGTTTCTCGCGGCGCAGGGCGATGATTTGGTTTTCGTCCAACTGCGGCTCGATTTGAGGATTGTTTTGTTCGCTCATGGTGTTTTCCGGAAAAATGAGTCAGGCTGCCGGAGTTTTCAGACGGCCTGAATAAAGTGAAAAATTGGCTCTATTTTACGCGATGTCGGTGTTTTTTTCTATAAAGGTAGAAAGGCCGTCTGAAACCTGAAAAATCGGTTTCAGACGGCCTTTTGTTTCATGAAGGGCCGTATCGGCAGTTAGATATCGGTTTCCAAATAAACGACTTGGGTTTGCAGATATTCTTCCAAACCGTGTTTACCGTCGGCGCCGCCGATACCTGATTTTTTCCAACCGGCATGGAAGCCCTGCATGGCTTCAAAGTTTTCGCGGTTGATGTAGGTTTCGCCGAAACGCAGGCGGCGGGTTACATAAAACGCTTCATTCAGATTGGTGGTATAGACGGAGCTGGTCAGGCCGAATTCGCTGTCGTTTGCCAAGGCGATGACTTGATCGAGCGTGTCGAAAGTGGCAACCGGCAGGACGGGGCCGAAGGTTTCTTCCTTCATGATGTCCATGCTGTTGTCGGTATCGGTCAGCAGGGTAGGTTCGAAGAAGTAGCCTTTGCCGTCGGCACGTTTGCCGCCGCAAACCAAAGTTGCGCCTTGTCGAACTGCGCGTTCGACTTTCTCGGCAACGGATTTTACGGCGCGTTCTTCAATCAACGGCCCCATTTCCAGTGCGCCGGGTTCGGCTTCGGCCGGGTTGCCGTAGCGTACGCCTTTCATGGCGGCGGTCATTTTTTCGATAAACGCGTCTTTCAGGCTGCTGTGGACATATACGCGTTCGGCGCAGTTACAGATTTGGCCGGTATTGCCCACGCGTGAAGCCAAGATGGATTTGACGGCCAGATCCAAGTCGGCATCTTTCAGGACGATGGCAGGGGCTTTGCCACCCAGTTCCAGTGAGACTTTGGTGATGTTGGTGGCGGCGGCTTCCATTACTTGGCGGCCGGCATCGACAGAACCGGTCAGGCTGACCATGTCGACTTGCGGATGTGATGCCAAGGCATTGCCGATTTCTGCGCCCGGGCCGTTGACGACGTTGAATACGCCGGCCGGTAAGCCTGAAGCATGAACGATTTCAGCAAAGATGTGACAGTTAATCGGGGTAACGCTGCTTGGTTTGACGACGATGGTATTGCCAGTTACCAAAGCCGGGCCCATTTTGCGGGCGATCAGGAAGAATGGGAAGTTCCACGGCAAAATGCCGGCGATTACGCCCAAAGGACGTTTGAACAATAAAATATTTTCGCGCGGGCGGTCGCTTTGGATGATTTCGCCTTCATAACGGCGCGCCCATTCGGCTTGATAATCGAGATAGTCGGCAGTGAACATGACTTCTATGCGTGCCAAGTCTTTGGTTTTGCCGCCTTCAGCAACAATAGTGTCGGTCAGCTCGTCGGCACGTTCGCGGATGCCTTGGGCGATTTTGCGCAGGTATGCGCCGCGTTCAACGGCAGGCAAACGCTCCCATGCAGTTTGCGCATCTCTGGCCGCGGCAACGGCACGATCAACATCGGCTTTTCCGCCTTTAGGCTCACGCGCGATGACTTCTTCGGTTGCCGGATTCAATACATCACGCCATGTACCGTTAAAGTCGGTTTCAAAGCGGCCGTTGATATACATAGACAGTTGTTTCATCAAACCTTCTCCTATTGTTGTAGTTGGATGTAGTTTTAGTCTATGCCTAAATTGTCTGGCATACAAGAGGATTTGGCATGGGTTGATGATAGGTGTTTGGAAGTTTTTAGAAAAAGGTGATGGGTAAGGGAGTTGGATAAGAGGTTGGTACTGGTGTGATGCCTTGAGTTGAGTCCATAACAGCATTGTGACAAAGCTCAGATATTGCTTGATTTTGATGATGAGAAAGGTATCAAGTGAAGAAAGGCTTGATGGAGAATATAAAAAAAACCTGCTTTTTTCAAAGCAGGTTTTCATATTTGGTGGGTCGTGAGCGATTCGAACGCTCGACCAACGGATTAAAAGTCCGCTGCTCTACCGACTGAGCTAACGACCCGACAAGCTGTGCATTATAGGGAACTTGTTTCTTTTCGTCAACTGTTTTTTGAAATTTTCTTCAGAAAACGTAAATCGGTTGTTATTTGGCGTTAATTCTCCCATTTTCGAGTATTAATTATGTTATGATTTTCCAATCTGTCAGTTCTGATGGATATTTTTTAGACCAAAGGATATACAACATGAAAAAATTATTGATTGCTGCGATGATGGTGGCTGGTTTGGCTGCTTGTTCTCAAGAGGCGAAACAGGAAACTCAAGAAGCGGCTTCTGCCGTTGCTTCTGATGTGAACGCTGCTGCCGAACACGCGGCTTCTGCTGCCGATGCTGCTGCTTCCGAAGCTAAAGGCGCTGCTGAACAGGCTGTTTCTGATGCTAAAGAAGCCGGTGCCGATGCGAAGGAAACTGCGGAGAAAGCAATTTCCGATGCTAAAGAAACTACCGGTAAAGCCATCGATGGTGCTAAAGAAGCCAGCGACAAAGCCTTGGACGATGCAAAAGCTGCTGTGGGCGAAGCTAAAGACGCTGCCAAAGATGCGGCTAAAGATGCTTTGGGTAAAGCTGCCGATGCAACTCAAGAAGCTGCCGACAAATTGAAAGATGCTGCTAAATAAGCCGGTGTTCGATATTTGAAAAGGCCGTCTGAAAAAATGTTTTTCAGACGGCCTTTTTGTATCGGCAGATTATTTTTTTTCTTGCTGACGCGTGTACACCAAAGAAGTCAGGATGGATGCACCCAGTGCGCCGAAGACGACGGACAGGGAAATGGAAATCGGGATATGCACCCAGTGCATAATCAGCATCTTGATACCGATAAAGCTCAATACGAAGGCCAAGCCGTATTTGAGGAAAATAAAGCGTTCGGCAAAGTCTGCCAGTAAGAAGTACATGGCACGCAGGCCTAAGATGGCAAAAATGTTGGAAGTGAGGACGATGAAAGGGTCGGTGGTTACGGCAAAAATAGCGGGGATGCTGTCCACGGCGAAGATGACGTCGCTCAATTCGATCATAATCAATACCAGCAAAAGCGGCGTAGCGATGCGTTTGCCGTTTTCAATGGTAAAGAATTTTTCACCGTCAAACTGTTGGCTGGTCGGGATGACTTTTTTGAGCAGGGTCAGGATCTTGTTTTGGGAAAGGTCTTCTTCAGCTTCGGCTTCGGGCTTCATCATGTGAATGCCGGTGTATAAGAGGAATGCGCCGAAGAGGTACAAAATCCATTCAAATTGTTGTACCAAGGCTGCGCCGATGAAGATCATGATGGCGCGTAGGACGATGGCGCCGAATACACCATAGAGCAAGATGCGGTGTTGGAATTTGGGTTCGACTTTGAAGTAGCCGAAAATCATCAGGAAAACGAAGATGTTATCGACGGCAAGGGATTTTTCGAGTACATAGCCGGTGAAGAATTCGAGGACTTTTTCTTTGGCGACAACGGCCCCGTAAGTCGGGTTGCCCGCCAGTTCAAAATAGAGCCAGCCTGCAAATGCGCAGGATACGGCCACCCAAATGCCGCTCCAGGCGAGGGCTTCTTTGATGCTGACTTTGTGGGAGCCGTTTTTTTTCAGAGATACCATATCGATGGCGATCATGATTAAGACGGCAATAAAGAAGATGCCGTAAAACATCGGCGAGCCGACGGACGGGTATTGGGTCATAAACAATCCTTGTGTGTGGGGTATGGGTAAGGTTTACCAAGACAGGTAGAACATCGCCTTGGCAAAAAAGACGATAAACAGCATATGGCTGAATACGACGGCGTGTATGTATTTCGACCAGCCGACGGTGAGGGTGTGCCGTGCCATTTTGACGACGGCGATGGCAAAATGTACCAAAACGCTTACTGCCAACAGGATTTTGATGCCCAGCATGATGCCGAAGGAGCTGTCGAATGGGTGGTGCAGTATCGGCAGGTAGCGGTTGTACACCATCACGATGCCGCTGATGAACAGGGTAATGACGACAGGCGGCATTACGCGGACGGCACGATAGGACATGGCACGTTCGACTTCGCGGCGCGATTCGCGTGAAACGCGGCCGGTGTGTAAAACGGAGAGGACCAGCATTTCGAAAAATACGCCGCCGACAAAGGCAATCGCGCAATAAACGTGGATGATGTGTGCCAGTGCGTAGATACTCATGACGGGTGTTTCCGGTAATTCAGACAAGTCGTCATTGTATCACTACCGAATGTGGTTGATGTATGCGCAATTTTATGCCAAATATATTAAATTTTATAAATATTCTAGTGGAATTGCCGTTTATTTTTGAAGTTAACCGTTCATCAAAAGCTTTATCTTAGTTTAATCAGTCTTTACTTATCAGAAAGTTTATTAATGAAAGGTTGTGCCATACTGCTCCATATACAGCTTAACCCCTGATGGAGAATCAAACCATGAAGAAAACTTTTGCAAAAACTGTGACCTTGATCATGTTGGCTGCCTCTTTGGGTGCATGTGCCAATATGACCCAAACCCAACGCAACGCTGCTACTGGTGCGGTATTGGGTGGCGTGGCAGGTAACTTGATTGGTGGCGATACCGGCTCTACCTTGGGTGGTGCGGCTTTGGGTGGCGTTATCGGCAGTCAGGTTCATACCCGCTACTAATCCTTTATTCGGTTAAAAATAAAAAGGCCGTCTGAATGTTCAGACGGCCTTTTGTTTTGCGGTTTATTCGTTGACGAACGTTACACCGGTCAGTTGCGATTGCAAAATAGCAGTACGCAAAGCAGTCAGTGCTTTCGGACGGACAAAGTTGCGGCGATAGGCCAAAACGACACGGCGGTGCGGCGCATTGCCTTCAAACGGGATAATGCTGAAAAGCATATGGTCGTTTTCGGTCAATGCGGTAGCCGGCATGACGCTGATGGCCAAACCGCTGGCAACCATGTGGCGGATGGTATTGATGGAGCTGCCTTGCAGGGTATTGGTCAAACCTTGAATTTTTTGTTTGGAAGCCAATTCAGAACAGCTTGCCAACACTTGGTCGCGCATACAGTTGCCTTCGGACAGCAGCAATACTTGTTCTTCGCCTAAAAGCTGAGGCGTAACAGCATCGAGTTCTTCAAAGTGATGGCCTTTGGGAACAATGACGAAGAAAGGTTCATCATACAGAGGCTCGGTTACGATGCCCGGCTCTTGGAACGGTTCGGCAACGACGATTGCATCGACATCGCCGCGTTTGAGCGACTCGGTCAGGATGTGGGTATAGTTCTCTTCCAGCATCAGCGGCATTTTCGGCGCGGTTTCACGCAGCGCGGTAATGAGCTTGGGCAGAAGGTAGGGGGCAACGGTGAAAATCAGGCCTAGTTTGAACGCACCTTCCAATTCGTTTTGCTCTTCATTGGCAAGGTGCTTGATGAGTTCGGCTTCTTCCAAAACCCGTCGGGCTTGGGCGACAATGCGCTCGCCCGCTTCGGTCGTGATGATGTCGTTGCTGCTACGGTCGAACAGGGATACCGACAGCTCTTCCTCCAGCTTTTTGATGGCGATGGAGAGGGTGGGCTGGCTGACAAAGCAGCGTCGTGCGGCACGTCCGAAGTGACGTTCTTGTGCGACGGCTACGATGTAACGCAATTCGGTCAAGGTCATGTGTTAAGCCTTTTTTTGTTCCGGCAGGGTGATGTTCAGCTCAAGAACGTCTAAGCCGTCTTGTTTTTCTTGGGAGATGCGGATATCGTCCAATGATACGTTGACGTATTTGGACAGGACTTCCAACAACTCTTTACGCAAGGTTGGTAGATAATCCGGAGCTTGGCCTTCTTGTGCGCGCTCTTGCGCGATGATGATTTGCAGGCGGTCGCGCGCGACGGTGGCGGTTTTCGGCTTTCTGCCGAACAGCATATCGAGCAGTGACATGTATTAACCTCCGAACAGTCGTTTTAAGAAACCTTTTTTCTCGGCTTCAAGGAAACGCATTTCGCGGTTTTCACCCAAGAGGCGGGCAATAACGTCTTTGTAGGCTTCGGCTGCGGCGGCATTGTCTTGGTGAATGACAGGTTCGCCGGCGTTGGAAGCTTGCAGAACGTTTTGTGATTCAGGAATCACACCGATCAACGGAATACGCAAGATGTCGCAGATGTCTTGTACAGACAGCATTTCGCCTTTAGCCACGCGCTCAGGGGAGTAGCGGGTAATCAGCAGGTGCTCTTTAACAGTGCCGCCTTGTTCGGCTTTGCGGGATTTGCTTTGCAAAATGCCCAAGATGCGGTCGGAGTCGCGGACGCTGGATACTTCCGGATTGGTGGTAATGATGGCTTCGTCGGCAAAGTAGAGTGCCATCAGTGCACCTTGTTCGATACCGGCAGGGGAATCGCAGATAATGAATTCGAAGCCCATTTTTTCGCTGGACAGCTCTTTCATCACGTTGTCCACACCTTCGCGGGTCAACGCGTCTTTGTCGCGGGTTTGCGAGGCGGGCAGGATGTAGAGGTTTTCGCAGTTTTTGTCTTTAATCAGGGCTTGGTTGAGTGTGGCTTCGCCTTGGATGACGTTGATGAGGTCATACACGACGCGGCGTTCGCAACCCATAATCAGGTCGAGGTTGCGCAAACCGACGTCGAAGTCGATTACGGCGGTTTTGTGGCCGCGCAGGGCTAGGCCGGTTGCGATGCTGGCGCTGGTAGTGGTCTTGCCTACGCCGCCTTTACCTGAAGTTACTACGATGATTTTGGACACGATATTTCCTTTTTAAGTACTGATGTTTATTCGGCGTCGATTGCGCTGATAACCAGTCGGTTGTCTTGCAATGATACTTGTACGGGTTTTTTGTGCAGATGCTCGGGCAGGTCTTGCTCGAAGTTGCGGTAGATGCCGGCAACGGAGACTAACTCGGCCTGCATGGAATGGATGAAGATGCGCGCGTTGGTGTTGCCTTTCGCACCGGCCAACGCTCTGCCGCGCATGGGGGCGTAAATATGGATGTTGCCGTCGGCGATAAGTTCTGCGCCTTGGCTAACGATGCCGGTAACGATGAGGTCGCCGTTTTCAGCGTACACCTGCTGGCCGGTACGCACGGGCGTGCTGACCAATACGGTCGGATTGTTGATGACGGTGGCCTGTACGTCTTGCGGCTGTGGTGCTTGGCGCGGAGCAGGTGCTGCCTGTGTGTCGGCTGCCTGGGTGGCGTTGCCTTGTTTGAAGACCAAGTGGTAACGCGCCGCCGCTGCCGCCCAGGTATCGCTGGTGTGGTGCAACCCTAAAATTTGCATGCCGTAACGGGCAAACAGGGAAATCATGCCGCCCAAATCGATGGATTCTGGATGGTCGAAATCTTGTACGTCTAAAATGAAGGGAACGAATTCGTCTTGGGATTGGCCTGCCAGTTGGCGCAGGAATTCTTCCAATTCGGTTAGATCTGCGGTGTGCAGATGGATGGATAAGACGTCCAAACGTGACGTTTTTATGTCGAATGCGGGTTTCATTGTAATGAAATAATAAAATTTTTTAATGACGTAAGTTTACCGTGTAAATCTTGGCTATTCAATCTGTTTGGCCGTCTGAAACCAAAATATTTTGTTTGAACGTTTTTCAGCTGTATTTAGTGTGGTTTTTTGGTGTGAACGCAGGTTTCAGACGGCCGTGGGAAAGGGATAGCCGTGTGTGTCGATGTCGTCGGCGGCGGCCCACGGCGTGTGGATGAGGGTGGACGGCAGGTGTGCCAATTCGGGGAGGTAACTGCGGATGTAGCTGCCGTCGGGATCGATTTGGTGCGAACGGTGGGCATAACGGACGGTGGCCGTGTCTTGGGCGGCAAGGTGCCAGTTGGCTTGGTTGAGCGCAGGGTCGGTGCCGGTTTGGACGGAGGCTGTCCACGCGATGCCTTGGTTGGGATCGAGGTTGAGCGCGTGGCAGAAATAGTGGGCGCACAGCTGCTGGAGAACAGGATGTAGGTGGCCGGTGGCTTCGAGGCTGCGGATGGAGGCGTCGATGATGGGTACCCCGGTTCGGCCGTTGCGCCAGTATTCGCGCACCGGGGCGGCATCGGTTGTTTCGGGCAGGCGGCGGTGGTAGGCGAGCTGGTAGCAGTAGTCGCGGAAAATAAGTTTGTCCAGCCACTCGAAATGTCGGTTTGCCAATCCTTCGGCGGCCAGCAGGCGCGGTGAAATGCAGCCTGCGGACAGGTAGGCATTGAGGAGGCTGGTGTTTTTTCGTGCCGGAAAATTTTGAGTAATCGGGTAGTGAATCAAATTCTGTTTGAACGCGTGCCATTGCGTTAAGGCTGCGGTTTCGCCGCCCTGTTGATAGGCAGGCAATACTGCGCCGGTATGGGCTGGAAACAGTGGAACGTTTTGTTCAGTTTGAACAGGCAATTCGGTTTCAGACGGCCTTTGTCCTGAATAAGCCTGCAACCATGCTTGTTTATAGGCGGCAAAATCGGTGTAGGGTAGGCCGTTGGCATCCATGAGGGGGGATTTGGCCAAAATGCCGCGGTCGTTGGCGTGTTGCAGGGCAATGCCTGCGCGGTCGAAATTGTGCCAGAGGTGGTTGTCTTGGCGGATTTCGGCTTCGGTATAGGTTTCGTCTGTGATGACGGTATGGGCATTAAGCGCAGTAGCCAAGGGGAGGAGGTCTTCGTCGGAAGCGACGACATATAAAGGAATATGGTGCGCCGCCAGACGGGTATGCAGCTCTTGTGCGGCTTGATAATGGAACAGGCTTTGACGCGGATTGTGGTTTTCAGACGGCCTTTGGCTGACCCAGACACAGGCGATGGGCAAACCGCTTGCAACGGCGGCATTAAGCGCGGCATTGTCGTGCAGGCGGAGGTTGCGGCGGAACCAGACAAGGACGTGAGCAGATTTCATGAGCATGTTCCGACGGAAAAAGGGGAAACCATTTTATCAGAATCGGCCTCATGTATCAGGCCGTCTGAAAAATCTTTTGGTTTGATTTCGCTATATAATTTTGGTTTTAGCAATGAGGCGGCAACCATGATCGAGCAAACCGTTTTGGCACTCATTACCTGCCAAACCTATCCCGAACCATCGGACAACCTGAAAACATTGGCGGCATGCTTGGAAAGCATGGGCGTGAAAACCGTATTTGATGTGTGGCAAAACCATCCGTCTGCGACGTTTTTACTGCCTTTGTGCGCATGGGATTATGCCGCCGAACCCGAAGCCTTCCGCCAATGGCTGGAACATGCCGGGCAGGCGGGGCAGCGTTTTATCAATCCGCCCGAATTGATGGCTTGGAATATGGAAAAGACTTATTTGTGCGATTTGGCGGCGCGCGGAGCGCAAGTGATTCCCAGTGTGTTCGTTCCGCCGCAAAAAGCCGAATTGGCCGACATCCTGAACCAACAGGGCTGGACGGAAGCGGTCATCAAGCCGGCATTCGGGCAGAGCGGCAAAGGCGTGGTCAAAGTTTGTGCGGACGCATTGGACGTGAACATGGCGGATTATCCACAAGGCATGATTGTTCAACCGTATATCCGCGAAATCGAAACAGCAGGCGAAACCTCGCTGGTATTTTTCAACGGCGTATTCAGCCATGCCGTGCGCCGTCAGCCACCGCAAGGAGAATGGCGCGCCAACTCGGCCTATGGCGTGTCGGTGTTCGGTATTGAGCCGCCCGAATTTGCCGTCCGTGCCGCGCAAGACGTACTGGCCACTTTGCCGCAAATGCCGGTTTACGCCCGAGTGGACGGCACATTGGTCGGCGACACCTTCCTGCTCAATGAATTGGAACTCATCGAACCTGCCCTGTATTTGCACACCAGCGAAGGCACGACGGAACGCTTTGCCCGAGTGTTGGCGCAGTTGCTTGGACAACATTCATCAACCTGACTTTATAAATAACAAGCCTCAGGCCGTCTGAAAACCATCTTTCAGACGGTCTGAGGCTTTTTTTAAACAAGATTTGCGCATTTGTATTTTTCAATAATGTGCCATTTGTCGATTGTGTCATTTTAATTGTTGCAGTCTTAATTGATGGTTGATTAACTTTCATTTGGCATTTTATCTCGGCCGCAGCCTTTATTTTTAGCGGATTGTAAACAATCTGGTCGGTCTAAATAGGTATCTTTTTAGGGTAAAACCTCAAAAATCTTTTTAAAAAGAAAGATATTGTCTTATTGAATATTCTGTGCTGAAATTACATGACACTACAAAAAGTAGTGCATAAAAAAATAAAACAGACAAAGGAGAAAGCCATGCAATTTTTTTTAGACAATCTCAAAGCCTTTTTCGAAACCATCAGCGGCTGGGTCTGGGGACCTATTATGTTGATGCTGCTGGTCGGTACGGGCATTTTGCTGACCGTGTTGCTGAAAGGCTTGCAGTTCACCATGTTGGGTTATGCGCTGAAACAGGCGTTTGTGCCGTCAAAGAAGCATGAAGACGGTGAAGACCACGAAGGCGATATTTCCCATTTCGCGGCGTTGATGACCGCGCTGTCCGCCACCATCGGTACGGGTAACATCGCCGGTGTGGCGACAGCGGTGGTAACAGGCGGCCCAGGCGCGGTATTTTGGATGTGGATGACCGCCATTTTCGGCATGGCCACCAAATACGGCGAAGGCGTGTTGGCGGTGAAATACCGCGTCACCAATTCCAAAGGCGAAATGTCCGGCGGCCCGATGTATTACATCGAAAAAGGCTTGGGCAAAAACTGGAAATGGATGGCCGTTGCATTTGCGCTGTTCGGTACTTTCGCTTCCTTCGGTATCGGCAGCTCGGTGCAGTCCAACTCGGTTGCGCAGGCAGTACAAACCAGCTTCGGCGTCGAACCTGCCTACACCGGCGTGATATTGACTGTATTAACGGCCATTGTACTTTTGGGCGGCATTAAGGGCATCGCCAAAGCCGCGTCCTTTATCGTGCCTGCCATGGCAGTGTTTTATGTAGTAGGCGGTATTGCCATTATCGTGATTAATTCCGATGTATTGATGCCCGCCGTCAAACTGATTTTCTCCGATGCGTTTAGCGCACAAGCCGTGGCAGGCGGTGCCATCGGTACGGTCATCCGCTACGGCGTGGCGCGCGGCGTGTTCTCCAATGAGGCGGGTATGGGTTCTGCGCCGATTGCCGCCGCCGCCGCGAAAACCGACCACCCCGTCCGTCAGGCATTGGTTTCCATGACCGGTACGTTTTTGGACACCATCGTTGTCTGCTCGATTACCGGTATCGTGTTGGTCATGGGTCTGCTCGGCGCAGGCGGCGAGTTTGTGAAACCTGAATTGAGCGGCGCGGCGCTGACAACCGTCACTTTCCAAAAAATGCTGCCCGGCATCGGCGGCTGGATTGTCACCATCGGCCTGATTTTCTTCGCCTACTCAACCATTCTCGGCTGGTGTTATTACGGCGAGAAATGCGCGGTTTATGTCTTCGGCGAGAAGTTTGCCGGTTTGTACCGCGTGGGTTACGTCTCTTCCGTCATGCTGGGTACCGTGTTGAGCCTTGATTTGGTGTGGCTGGCTTCAGACACATTCAACGGCTTGATGGCCTTGCCCAACCTGATTGCGCTTTTGTTGATGGCGAAAGTCATCGTCAATGAAACGCGCGACTTCAAACAAAAAATCAAAAACGGCGAATTGCCGCATTGATGTCCAAGGCCGTCTGAAACGGAATATTCAGACGGCCCGATGGATATCAGTTTGTTTTGAAAAAAGTCAGAGGAGGAGAAAAATGAAAGTGCTGGTTTTAGGTGCCGGAGTTGCCGGCGTATCTTCCGCGTGGTATCTGGCAGAGGCAGGACATGAAGTAACGGTCATCGACCGCGCCGAGGGCGTGGCAATGGAAACCAGTTTTGCCAATGCAGGCCAACTTTCTTACGGCTATACCACGCCCTGGGCGGCACCCGGCATCCCGACCAAAGCGCTGAAATGGTTGTTTAAAAGCCATCCGCCTTTACTGTTTCGCCCCGATAGCAGCCTGTATCAAATCGAATGGCTGTGGCAAATGCTGCAAAACTGCACGGCAGCGCGCTATCAAATCAATAAAGAGCGTATGGTCAGGATTTCCGAATACAGCCGTGAAATGTTCCGCCGTTTTGAAGCACAAACCGGCATGAATTTTGAAGGGCGCAAAAAAGGGACGTTGCAGATTTTCCGCCAAACCAAAGAAGTCGAAGCGGCAGAACAAGACATTGCCGTTTTGGAACGATACGGCGTGCCCTACCGCCGTCTGAAACCCGAAGAATGCGCAGAGTTTGAGCCTGCGCTGGCGCGCGTTACCGCAAAAATTGCCGGCGGCCTGCACCTGCCCGCAGATGCAACCGGCGACTGCCACCTCTTCACTGAAAACCTGTACAAATTGTGTCAGGAAAAGGGCGTACAGTTTCATTTCAACCAAACCATCAGCCGCATCGACCACAACGGGCTGCGCATCAAAGCCGTTGAAACCGAAACAGGGCGGTTTGAAGCAGATGCCTTCGTCTGCGCGCTCGGCTGCTTCAGCAGGACGGTTTTGGCGCAGTTGGACCTGAATCTGCCCATTTACCCCGTCAAAGGCTATTCCTTGACCCTGCCGGTCACAAATTCCGACGGCGCGCCGGTGTCCACCGTTTTGGACGAAAGCTACAAAGTCGCCATCACACGATTCGACAACAGAATCCGCGTCGGCGGTATGGCGGAATTGTCCGGCTACGAAATCAAACTGCCCGAAAAACGCCGCGAAACCTTGGCTTTGGTCGTCAACGATTTATTCCCCGAAGGCGGCGACTTGAATCAGGCATTGTTCTGGAGCGGCCTCAGACCAATGACGCCCGACAGCACGCCGCTAATCGGCCGCACCCGCTTTGACAACCTGTTCCTGAATACCGGCCACGGTACTTTAGGCTGGACCATGTCGCTGGGTTCGGCAAAATTGACCGCCGATATCGTGAGCGGCAAAGACACCGAAATCCGCAGCGACGACTTGAGCCTGTCGCGCTATCAGGCTTAAGCTGGAAAGCGATAAGGTTTGGTGATATTTCAAACTTAAGGGCCGTCTGAAAACCATTTTTCAGACGGCCTTTTGTTTCAAAATCCGTGTATCCAATCAATAAAATAAATAATAACTATTATCATGCGCATTAAAAAGTGTTAGTCTGAACCTGTCCCGGCTTTTAGCGCAGGTTTTCTCATGCCCGATTTTTCGATGTCCAATTTGGCCGTTGCCTTTTCCATTACGTTGGCTGCCGGTTTGTTTACCGTATTAGGCAGCGGCCTAGTGATGTTTTCCAAAACGCCCAATCCGCGCGTGTTGTCGTTTGGTTTGGCATTTGCCGGCGGTGCGATGGTGTATGTTTCCCTGACGGAAATTTTCAGTAAATCCAGTGAGGCGTTCGCTGAAATTTATGATAAAGACCACGCGTTTGCGGCGGCGACCATGGCATTTTTGGCCGGTATGGGCGGCATTGCGCTGATTGACCGCCTGGTGCCGAACCCGCATGAAACTTTAGACGCGCAAGACCCGTCGTTTCAAGAAAGCAAACGCCGCCATATCGCGCGAGTCGGCATGATGGCGGCGTTTGCGATTACGGCGCACAATTTCCCCGAAGGCTTGGCGACGTTTTTTGCCACCTTGGAAAATCCGGCGGTCGGGATGCCTTTGGCCTTGGCGATTGCCATTCATAATATTCCGGAGGGCATTTCCATCGCCGCGCCGGTTTATTTTGCCACTCGAAGCCGTAAGAAAACGGTATGGGCGTGTCTGCTATCCGGTTTGGCCGAGCCTTTGGGGGCGGCTTTGGGCTATTTGGTTTTGCAGCCGTTTTTGTCGCCTGCCGTGTTTGGTTCAGTATTCGGCGTGATAGCCGGCGTGATGGTGTTTTTGGCGTTGGACGAGCTGCTGCCGGCCGCCAAACGCTATTCAGACGGCCATGAAACCGTTTACGGCCTGACAACGGGTATGGCGGTGATTGCCGTCAGCCTAGTATTGTTCCGTTTTTAAAACCCGTATGCCAAAGGCTGTCTGAAATGATTCAGACGGCCTTTTTGCGTTATAATCCGCACATCAAAAATAACCTTAATTTCACAAAGTTCCATCATGTTAGACAAATACAATCCAGCCGAAATCGAATCCAAACATTATCAAAACTGGGAAGAGCAGGGCTATTTCCAACCTGATATGGATTTGACGAAACCATCTTTCTCCATCCAACTGCCGCCGCCCAATGTAACCGGCACGCTGCACATGGGTCATGCCTTCAACCAAACCATCATGGACGGCCTGACCCGCTACTACCGCATGAAAGGCTGCAACACCGCCTGGATTCCGGGCACCGACCACGCGGGCATCGCCACGCAAATCGTGGTCGAGCGTCAGCTTGCCGCGCAAAACGTGTCCCGTCATGACTTGGGTCGCGAAAAATTCTTGGAAAAAGTGTGGGAATGGAAAGAAGTTTCCGGCGGTACGATTACCCAACAAATGCGCCGCGTGGGCTGCTCTGCCGACTGGACGCGCGAGTATTTCACGATGGACGACGTGCGTGCCGAAACCGTGACCGAAGTGTTCGTGCGCCTGTATGAACAGGGCTTGATTTACCGCGGCAAACGCCTGGTGAACTGGGATCCGGTATTGGGTACGGCAGTGTCTGATTTGGAAGTGGAAAGCGTGGAAGAACAAGGCTCCATGTGGCACATCCGCTATCCGCTGGCCGATAATCCTGCCGAAGCCGTTATCGTCGCCACCACCCGCCCCGAAACACTGCTGGGCGACGTGGCCGTTGCCGTCAATCCTGAAGACGAACGTTATACCCATTTGATTGGCAAGGAATTAATCCTGCCGCTGACCGGCCGTACCATCCCCGTGATTGCCGACGAATACGTTGAAAAAGACTTCGGCACAGGCTGCGTGAAAATCACGCCTGCGCACGACTTCAACGACTACGAAGTCGGCAAACGCCACGACACGCGTTTGGTTAATGTGTTCGATTTGGAAGCCAAAGTGCTGGCAAACGCTGAAGTGTTCAACTTCAAAGGCGAAGCGCAACCAGGCTTTGCCCTGCCTGAAAAATACGCAGGCTTGGACCGCTTTGCCGCGCGCAAACAAATGGTTGCTGATTTGCAGGAACAAGGCTTCTTGGTCGAAATCAAACCGCACACGCTGATGACGCCGAAGGGCGACCGCACCGGCTCAGTGATTGAGCCGATGCTGACCAGCCAATGGTTTGTCGCCATGTCCGCCACACCAAACGGCGGCGAGCCTGACAGCGAATTCAAAGGCTTAAGCCTCGCCGACAAAGCCAAAAAAGCCGTCGACAGCGGCGCGGTGCGCTTTATCCCTGAAAACTGGGTCAACACCTACAACCAATGGATGAACAACATCCAAGACTGGTGTATTTCGCGCCAACTGTGGTGGGGCCATCAAATCCCTGCATGGTACGACAACGAAGGCAATGTGTACGTCGCCCGCAATCAGGAAGAAGCCGAAAAACAAGCTGGCAAAACCGGTTTGACCCGCGAAGAAGACGTATTGGACACATGGTTCTCCTCCGCGCTCGTGCCGTTCTCCACATTGGGCTGGCCGTCTGAAACCGACGAACTCAAAGCCTTCCTGCCGTCTAACGTCTTGGTTACCGGCTACGAAATCATCTTCTTCTGGGTAGCACGCATGATTATGATGACCACCCACTTCACCGGCAAAGTACCGTTTAAAGACGTGTACATCCATGGCATCGTGCGCGACCACGAAGGCAAAAAAATGTCCAAATCCGAAGGCAATGTCATCGACCCTGTGGATTTGATCGACGGCATCGACTTGGACAAATTACTGGTGAAACGCACAACCGGCCTGCGCAAACCCGAAACCGCGCCGAAAGTGGAAGAAGCCACCAAAAAACTCTTCCCTGAAGGCATTCCGAGCATGGGCGCGGACGCATTGCGCTTCACCATGGCGAGCTACGCCAGCCTCGGCCGCAGCGTCAACTTCGACTTCAAACGCGCCGAAGGCTACCGCAACTTCTGCAACAAAATCTGGAACGCCACTAACTTCGTCTTGATGAACACCGAAAATCAAGACTGCGGCTACGGCGCAACCACCACCGAACCGCGCGGCTACTCCTTCCCCGATATGTGGATCATAGGCCGTCTGAATCAAACCATCGAGCAGGTTACGCAAGCCTACGAAACCTACCGCTTTGATTTGGCTGCGGAAACCCTGTACAGCTTCGTGTGGAACGACTATTGCGACTGGTATCTGGAACTCGCCAAAGTACAGCTCCAAACCGGCTGTGCCAGCCGTCAGCGCGCCACACGCCATACCTTATTGCGTGTACTCGAAGCCGCCCTGCGCCTGCTGCACCCGATTATCCCGTTCATCACCGAAGAACTGTGGCAAACCGTCGCCCCCATGTGCGACGCGAAAACCGCCGACAGCATCATGCTCGCCCGTTTTCCCGAAGCCGACCGCGAACAAATCGTTCAGACGACCTTCGAGCAAATGACCGTGTTGCAGGATTTGATCGGCGCCGTCCGCAACCTGCGCGGCGAAATGGGCATCCAGCCCAACGTGAAAGCCCCGCTGTTTGTCGAAAGCGTGGACGACTTGGCGGACTACCTCAAATACCTGCCGATGATGACCCGCCTGACCGAAGCACAGCAAGTCGCCGCCCTGCCCGAAAGCGAAGACGCACCTAGCGCCGTCTGCAATTGCGCGCGCCTGATGCTGAAAGTCGAAATCGATAAAGCCGCCGAAACCGCCCGTTTGAGCAAAGAAGCCGAGAAGCTGCAAAAAGCCTTGGACAAACTCAATGCCAAACTCTCCAAACCCGGCTACACCGAAAAAGCCCCGGCGCATTTGGTGGAAAAAGACAAAGCCGATTTGGCGGAATTGGAAGACAAAATGGCGAAAGTTCAAACTCAGTTGGCGAAGTTGAAAGACTGATTTAGCTGAATAGATAAGGCCGTCTGAAAAATGTTTTTTCAGACGGCCTTTTTCTTTTTCTTAATCCATCAAATTCAATCAAACCAAACAATCTGATTTTCATCCACGCTGATGCGGATTTTCTGTCCGGTTTGCGGTTTGTCCGTATCGTGGTCGGCGTGGGGATACCAAATCAAATCGCCGTATTGCGGATGGGCAAGGGTGAGGCGTGTGCCTTCGGCGAGGGGAACGGCTTCGCTGATGCGGACGGCTGTGCCATTCGGGTCGAATCGGATGGCGTGTTGGGGGATGTAGCGTGTGTCGTCGGTGTTGGCCAAACCGAGCAGCAGGGCGGCTTGGGCGTTGACGGGGCGGTGGATAAGGGTTTCCGGCGTGCCGTGTTGGAGGATGCGGCCTTCGTGCATGATGGCAATGGTGTCGGCCATGGTGCAGGCTTCCTCGGCGGAGTGGGTCACGAGGATGGCGGGGATGTTTTGACTGCGGATGCGTTCGGCGGTCAGGGTGCGCAGGTGGCGGCGCAGGTGGGTGTCGAGGCTGGAGAAGGCTTCGTCCAATAGCAACAGCGACGGGCGCGTGATTAGGGCGCGTGCGAGGGCGAGGCGTTGCTGTTCGCCGCCGGAGAGGCTTTCGGGTTTGCGTTGCGCTTCGTGTTCCAAACCGATGTCGCGCAAGGCCTGCATGGATTGTTCTTCGATTTCGGCTTTGGGCAGGCGGCGCATTTTGAGGCCGAAGCCGACGTTGTCGAGGGCGGATAAATGCGGCAAAAGGGCGTAGTCTTGAAACATCAGCGAGATATTGCGCTTTTCAGACGGCATGTCGGTGATGTTGTCGCCGTTGAGCCAGACTTCGCCGCTGTCGGGACGCACTAGGCCGACGATGGTTTTGAGCAGGGTGGATTTGCCGCAGCCGGAGCGGCCGAGTACGGCGAGGATTTCTCCTGCTTCGATGTTTAGGTTGATGTCTTGGGCAACGGTTTTGCTGCCGAAGCGTTTGTTGATGTTTTTGAGTTGCAACATGGTTTCAGACGGCCTTTAAAAATGGGGTCGGCAACGGATGCTGTCGAGCCATGCGGACAGCGGATGTTTGGGGTCGATCAGGCCGTATCGACGGCAGGCTTCGATCGTGACCAGCTGGGCATCGTGCATCATGTGTCCGCACAACATGGCATCGAGCAGGGTGGGGATGTCCATCAGTTCAAAACCGGCAACTTCGCCGTCTTGGTTGGCGGGACGGAAGCCTTCGGGCAGGATGATGTCGAAGATATACAGGATTTCGTTGTGGACACCGCGGTTAACGGGGCGCAAACTATATATTTGGGCAGTCGGTCGGATATGGGGTGTTAACGAAGCGGGAATGCCTGCTTCTTCTTCGCCCTCGCGACAGACGGCTTCAGACGGCCTCTCGCCGCTGCTGATACCGCCTCCGGTCAGATTGTCGAGTTTGTTTGGATCAACGGCTTTGTGCGGACTGCGGCGGCCTATCCAAAAGCGCAGACTGTCTTCTGTTTCGACCAATCCGTTCAAATGTACTGCCTGACTCATCAGGCCGAACGGACGGAAGGCGGCGCGTTCGAGTGCGCATAAAGGCTTGCCTGCCTGGTCGCAGATATCAAACTTTTCATCGCGCCAACCTTTGAGCCAACCGCAATCGCGCCATTGTTGCGCCAGCGTTTGCAAACTGTCGCCCATTTCCGGCCAGCCGTCGGTTTCCAAATTCAGACCGTCTGAAAGGGTTGACTGCCTGCCTGTCCAATCTTGCCCGAGGCGTTCGCGCCATAACGGGTTCAGACGGCCCAAAGGCAGGCCGTTGAGATACAGAATGCACCAATCGTCGGAAGCGCCATAGCTGGTTTGCGCCCAATCCCACAATGCGTCGTGGACATCGGACGCGAATACCCGTTCAAAACGGAAAGACTGAGACATGGCGCATCCTCCAAAAGAACTAAAGATACGTCGATTTTAGCCGTTTACGGCGAATTTGCAAAACAACCGCACTACCCGAAAACCGCTATAATAGAGTAAACCATCCGAAACGAGCACATCATGAGCGAATTGAGCGAAATCCTCGCCTATAACCAACATTTCGTCGAAACGGGCGAATACGAAAAATACTTTACCAACAAATACCCCGGCCGCGAGCTGGCCATCCTTTCCTGCATGGACGCACGCATTATCGAATTGCTGCCCAATGCCTTGGGCTTGAAAAACGGTGACGCCAAGCTCATCAAAAACGCCGGCGCGCTGGTGACCCACCCTTGGGGTTCGGTGATGCGCAGTTTGTTGGTCGCCGTATTTGAACTCAAAGTCAAAGAAATCATGGTCATTGCCCACCACGACTGCGGTATGCGCGGATTGCACGCCGAAGAGTTCCTCCAACGCGTACACGACAGCAATATCCCCGACGACCGCATCGAAACTCTGCGCAATGCCGGTATCGATTTGGACGGCTGGCTGACCGGTTTTGACAACGTTGAAGACAGCGTGCGCCATACCGTCGAGCTGATTCGCAAACATCCGCTGATGCCCGACAACATCGCCATCCACGGTCTGGTCATCCATCCGACCACAGGCAAGCTCAACCTGATTGTTGACGGCAGCCTGCCTGCTTCAGACGGCCAAAATATCTAACGCAGACACCACCACGAAATGAAAAACATCGGATTATTCGGTGGCACGTTTGACCCCATCCACAACGGCCACCTCCATATCGCCCGCGCCTTCGCCGACGAAATCGGTTTGGACCTTGTCGTCTTCCTGCCGGCAGGCGACCCGTACCACAAAGACAGCACGCGCACGCCGGCACAAGAGCGCCTCAATATGGTCGAACTTGCCATCGCCGACGAGCCGAAATTCGCCGCCAGCGACTGCGACATCGTCCGCAACGGCGCGACTTATACGTTTGACACCGTCCAAATCTTCCGCCAGCAGTTTCCCGGTGCGCAACTGTGGTGGCTGATGGGCAGCGACAGCCTGATGCAGCTGCACACATGGAAAAAATGGCAAACCCTCGTGCGCCAGACCCATATCGCCATCGCCATGCGCCAAGGCGACAACCTCAATAAAACCCCGCGCGAATTGCACGCATGGCTCGGCGAAGCCCTGCAAAACGGCAGTGTCCGCATCCTCAACGCGCCGCTGCACAATACCAGCTCCACCCAAATCCGCGCCAATCTCGCCAAAACGCACCATTCAGACGGCCTGCCGCAACCTGTCGCACAATACATCCGCCAACACAAACTCTATGAAAAATAGCGTTTATTCAGGCAGATAAGCTATAATGCCGTCTGAAAACATTTCAACTAGGAAAATAATGAACGAACAAGAATTGCAAGACCTGCAAAAAATGGTCGAAGTGGCCGTAAACGCCCTCGAAGACATCAAAGCCAAAGACATCTCTGTTTTGGAAACCCAAGACAAAACCTCCCTGTTCGCCCGCATGATTATTGCCAGCGGCGACAGCACACGCCAAGTCAAAGCACTGGCGAACAACGTTGCCGTCGATTTGAAAGAAGCCGGTTTTGAAATCCTCAGCACCGAAGGCGACAGCGGCGAATGGACGCTCGTCGACGCAGGCGACCTCGTTGTCCACGTCATGCTCCCTGCCGTGCGCGACTTCTACGACATCGACACCTTGTGGGGCGGAGAAAAACCGAGTTTCCACGCCGGTATGCAAAAACCTTGGCACGCCGCCGACTAAAACGGTTTATCCATACAAAGGCCGTCTGAAACTTGAAAGCAAGCAAGTTTCAGACGGCCTTTTGCTATAATTCCATTCTTTTCACATTATTTAATTTATTGCCCCATCATGCCGCAACCCGATTTCGCCCAAACCCTCTCCAAAGACCGCCATTTTCTGCGATCTGCCTTTAAAAATCCCAATAAATACGGCGGCTTGGCCAAGGTTGAGGAAAAATACAAAAAATCGCACGACCTCTATCTGCAACGCCTGTCCAAACTGCCCAAGCCCGAATTCGACAACACGCTGCCTGTTCACGAAAAACTCGACGAAATCAAAAAAGCCATTGCCGAGAATCAGGTAACGATTATTTGTGGCGAAACCGGTTCGGGCAAAACCACGCAGTTGCCCAAGATTTGTTTGGAACTCGGACGTGGGGCGGCAGGATTGATCGGGCATACCCAGCCGCGCCGTTTGGCCGCGCGCTCGGTGGCAGAGCGGATTGCCGAAGAGCTGAAATCCGAAATCGGCAGCGCGGTCGGCTATAAGGTACGCTTTACCGACCACACCTCGCGCGATGCCTGCGTCAAGCTGATGACCGACGGCATCCTGCTGGCGGAAACCCAGACCGACCGTTATCTCGCCGCCTACGACACGATTATCATCGACGAAGCGCACGAACGCAGCCTGAACATCGACTTCCTTTTGGGCTATTTGAAACAACTGCTGCCGCGCCGCCCTGATTTGAAAGTCATCATCACCTCGGCAACGATAGACGCAGAACGCTTTTCCCAACACTTCAACGGCGCGCCCGTTTTAGAAGTGAGCGGACGGACGTATCCCGTCGAAATCCTCTACCGACCACTGACCAGCAAAGACGAAGACAATGCAGAAGTCGAGTTGACCGACGCGATTGTTGATGCAGCCGACGAATTGGCACGCTACGGCGAAGGCGATATTTTGGTGTTCCTGCCGGGCGAGCGCGAAATCCGCGAAGCCGCAGAAGCCCTGCGCAAATCCACGCTACGTCGCAACGACGAAATCCTGCCCCTGTTCGCACGTCTGTCGCACGCCGAACAGCACAAAATCTTCCACCCCTCCGGCGCAAAACGCCGCATCGTGTTGGCAACCAACGTCGCCGAAACCTCGCTCACCGTGCCAGGCATCAAATACGTCATCGACACCGGCCTTGCGCGCGTCAAACGCTATTCCGCACGGGCAAAAGTGGAGCAGCTTCATGTCGAAAAAATCTCCCAAGCCGCCGCCCGCCAACGCTCCGGCCGCTGCGGCCGCGTCTCCGCAGGCGTGTGTATCCGACTGTTTTCAGAAGAAGATTTCAACAGCCGCCCCGAATTCACCGACCCAGAAATCGTCCGCAGCAACCTCGCCGCCGTCATCCTGCGCATGGCATCACTGAACCTGGGCGACGTAGCAGCATTTCCGTTTTTAGAAATGCCCGATTCGCGGTATATCAATGATGGTTTTCAGGTGTTGCTGGAGTTGGGTGCGGTGGAGGCCGTCTGAAAATGGGCAGCTCGGGCGTTTATGCCCAACGAAAACCTTATTGTCACTATTATTAGAGATTAATACAATGAATATAAAAGAATTTATGTCTAACTATACCAACCATCCTGTACTCTTTATCGGAACAGGTATGAGCTTGAGATACTTAGATAATTCATATACTTGGGATGGACTATTATCTCAAATTGCAATAGATTTGTTTGGAGATGATAGAGAATATTTGAACATCAAATCACGACATTATGAAGATGGTAAATTTCAATATGAAGAGATTGCAGAGGATTTACAAAGCAGATTTGATAAAGCTTTAGAAAATGAACCTGATGGTAAATTTAAAGAAATAAATGATAGATTCTTTGAAAACATGAGAGCAGGAAATACCTTGAGTAGGTTTAAGATTTATATATCCACCCTGCTCTCACAATTAAATTATAAGGATAATTCAAGTACAGAATTATCAGAATTAAAAAAAGCAAGGAAAAACGTAGGCTCAATCATTACAACAAATTATGACAAATTAGCCTAAGATATTTTTGAATTTAACCCACTAATTGGTAATGATATTCTTCTAAGTAATCCTTATGGTTCAGTATACAAAATACATGGCTGTATTGACGATCCATCAAAGATTATTATCACTAAAAAGGATTATGATAAGTTTAAAGAAAAATATGAACTTATTAGGGCTCAATTATTATCGTTATTTATTCACAATCCTATCATATTTCTTGGGTATAATGTTGGCGACGAAAATATCAAAGAGATTTTAAAAACTATCTTTACTTATGTAGATCCAAACTCTCCTTCAGCCGATAAAATCCGTAGTAATTTTTTGCTTGTGGAATATGAACCCGAGTCTAACAATGAAGACATTGTCGAGCATGATATCGATATAACTGGGTTCTCTACTATCCGTATTAATAAAATCAAAACAGATAACTTCTCACAAATTTATAAAGCTCTTGCGGAACTAACGCTACCAATCTCAGCTATGGATGTGCGTAAGTTTCAATCTATAGCAAAAGAGATTTATACTGGCGGCAACATTAAAGTTAACTTTACGGAAGATATGGACAATTTGAATAATAGCGATAAAGTGGTTGCTATTGGTTCAACTAGAACTATCAGCTACAATTTTCAAACAACATCGGAGATGATGTCGAATTATTTCAAAATAATTGAAGAGGAAAATTCACAACTTCTAAAATTAATAGATAAACATAGTATAACATCTACACAATATTTTCCTATTTATGGATTTAGTAGAATATGTAATGACATACACAAAGAAGCCATACTAAAACGCCAACAAAAAGAAAAATTAGATCATTTTATTGAAGAAATACACAAACGTTGTAAAAATGATCATTCATCTATCCAATCAATCTTAGATGATGAAAATATTTCGGATACATACAAAAACAATGCAATTGCTTGGGGAATATGGAATAACCAGCTTCCAGAAGATGAAATTGTGAATTATTTAAAAAATTTTAAGGATAAAAAAGATACAAACTATAAAAGACTACTATGTATGTTCGATTATAAAAAATATGCGGATGCCGTCTAAACCCTAAAAAATAATGTCGGGTATAAATGCCCGACCTACAAGACTATGCAAAACACTAAAAATCAAGCACGCGGTTCAGGCATTCATGCCCGACACAATCCGACAAACGACAAAACCGTTTCAGACGACCTTCAAAACGCTTCGGGCAATATCGTCGCCCCTCCCCGCTACCGCCTAACCCGCCTCGGCGAACAAATGGCGCGTCTGCCCATCGACCCGAAAATCGCGCGTATTTTGCTGGCGGCGAAGAAACACGACTGCATGGCGGAAATATTGGTGATTGCGTCCGCACTGTCGATTCAAGACCCGCGCGAGCGGCCGTTGGAAGCGCGCGATGCCGCGGCCAAGGCGCATGAACGCTTTACCGACAAGCAATCCGACTTCCTTGCCTATCTGAATATTTGGGACAGCTTCCAGCGCGAGCGCGACAAAGGTTTATCCAACAAGCAGCTGGTGCAGTGGTGTCGACAATATTTCCTGTCGCACCTGCGTATGCGCGAATGGCGCGAGCTGCACCACCAGCTTGCCCAAACCGCGATTGAAATGGGTTTGACCACCAAAGAAGCCGCGTTTAGACAACCTCCTATCCAAGAGCAATTAAGGCCGTCTGAAAGCCAAGGTGACCAAGATTTGGCGGCTAAACTCAAACAAAAACAACTGGACAAGAAACAACACCGCGCCCAAGTCCGTGCCGCCAAAGAAGCCGGCTACGAACAAATCCACCGCGCCTTGCTCACCGGCCTTATCGCCAACGTCGGCATGAAATCACCCGACGGCAACGACTATACCGGCGCGCGCGGCAGCCGTTTCCACCTTTTCCCCGCCTCAGCCCTGTTCAAAGCCAAACCCAAATGGGTGATGGCGGCAGAATTGGTTGAAACCACGCGCCTTTACGCACGCGACGTCGCCGTTATCCAGCCCGAATGGATAGAGCAGGAAGCGCCGCACCTCGTCCGCTATCATTATTTCGAGCCGCATTGGGAACAAAAACGCGGCGAAGTCGTCGCCAGCGAACGCGTTACGCTTTACGGCCTGACCGTATTGCCGCGCCGCCCCGTGTCTTACGGCAAAGTTGCGCCCGAAGAAGCGCGCGAAATCTTTATCCGCGGCGCATTGGTAGCGCAGGAAAGCAATCTTCAGACGGCCTTTTTTGCACACAATAAAAAGCTGATTAAAGAAATTACCGAACTCGAACACAAATCGCGCAAGCAAGACGTATTGGTCGATGACGAAGCCCTGTTTGCGTTTTATAACGAACGCCTGCCCGAGCTGGTGTGGAAAGATGCGAAAGGCGGCGTTTGGGGAGGCGAAGAGGGCGGACAAATCCAGTCGGACAAAATGGCCGATCAAAACGGACAAGCAAACCAGCGCAACGCAGGGCGCGTGGCGCAAGCCATGCATGTGAATTCCAATGATACGGACAAGCGCGTGCGTGAACCGAGTTCACATACCCGACAAAATGTTTCAGACGACCCCAAACCCAAAAAGCAGCCCATATCCCAAAAAGGCAGTCTGAAACCTTTGCCACTTGCCGATATCTGCACCTTTGAAGCCTGGCTCAAAACCGCCGAGCGTGAAAATCCGCGCCTGTTGTTCCTCAGCCGCGACGATTTGATGCAACACGCTGCTGCGCACATTACCGAAGAGCAGTTCCCCAAATTCTGGCAAACCGCAGACGGCAAGTTCAAACTTTCCTACCGCTTCGAGCCGCACCATCCGCTCGACGGCGTGACCATGACCGTGCCGTTGACCGTCCTCAACCGCCTGCACGCGCCGTCGCTCGAATGGCTGGTGCCCGGTATGTTGCGTGAAAAAATCCAGCTGCTGATTAAAGCCCTGCCGAAGCAAATCCGCCGCATTTGCGTGCCCGTACCCGATTTCATCACCAAATTTCTCGAAAGCAATCCCGACCGCCAAGCGGCCATCATTCCCCAGTTGGCGCACTTTATCGCCAAAAGCGCCGGCGATATGCGGATTCTCGAGCAAATCGACCAAGACGCATGGGCAGCGCAAGAGTTGCCCGAACACTGCTATCTGAATCTGCGCATTATCGATGATGGCGGACAAGAGCTTGCCGGCGGCCGCAAACTGCACGAATTGCAACAACAGCTCGGCCAAGCCGCCGCCGTTACCTTCCGCGACAACACCCAAGAATTCGAGCGCGACAACGTGACCACATGGGACATCGGCACCCTGCCCGAATCCATCAAATTCGCACGCGGCAAACAACAGCTCACCGGCTACCTTGGCCTGCAAAAAGAAAAAGACGGCCGCATCGCCCTGCGCCTGTTTGACACCACCGAAGCCGCTGAACAGGCACACCGTCAAGGTGTAATCGAATTGATGAAACTACAACTAAAAGAACAAGTTAAAGACCTGAACAAAGGCATCCAAGGCTTCACCCAAGCCGCCATGCTGCTCAAACACATCAACGCCGACACCCTGCGCGACGACCTTACCCAAGCCGTCTGCGACCGCGCCTTTATCGGCGAAGACGAGCTGCCGCGCAACGAAAAAGCCTTTAAAGAGCAAATCAAACGCGCCCGCAGCCGCCTGCCCGCCGTCAAAGAAGCCCTCAGCCGCTACTTGCAGGAAACCGCAGCCGCCTATGCCGAACTCAACGGCAAACTCGGCAAACACCCATTGACCCACCTTCTAAGACTACGCCTGCAAACCCTGCTTGCTCCCGGCTTCGCCAGCCATACCCCATGGGCACAATGGCCGCGCCTCCCTATCTACCTCAAAGCCATGGCCCTGCGCCTAGAAAAATACAGCAGCAACCCCGCCCGCGACGCAGCCCGCGAAGCCGATATTCAAGAGTTGGAACAAATGTGGCAGGAGAAAACCGACGGCCTGATCAAACAAGGTCTCCCCATTTCAGACGGCCTCGCCGCGTTTAAATGGATGATTGAAGAATTGAGAGTATCGCTGTTTGCGCAGGAATTGAAGACGCCGTATCCGGTGTCGGTGAAGAGGTTGTTGAAGGAGTGGGAGAAAATTTTTAACTGAATAATTCTGCCAATCAAAATTTCTTGACAAAACAGATTTTAATGAATACTATAAGTAGCGTTATGAGTTTAGAAAATTTTCAATTAATAAAAACACAATTAGGTGTTCCCAGTTATGAAAATGATAGAGTTGCAATCTATCAAGGAGATTGTATCCAGTTAATGGATAAGATTTCAAAAGGATCATTCCAAATGACAATCACATCTCCACCATACAATATTGGTAAAGAATATGAGTCTATTTTAGATTTAGAACATTATCTTGAGTGGTGTGAAAAATGGATGCAATCAATACATCACTTAACTGAAGATAGCGGATGTTTTTGGCTAAATTTAGGATACTTACATGTTGCAAAAAAGGGACTAGCAGTTCCTATTCCTTATCTTTTATGGGATAAAACTAACTTTTTCCTTTTACAAGAGGTGGTTTGGAATTATACAGCTGGAGTTGCATGCCGTAATCGATTTTCCCCAAGAAATGAAAAGTTATTATGGTATGTGAAAAATCCTGCTAAATATACATTCAATTTAGATGCTGTACGCGATCCCAACGTTAAATATCCAAATCAGAAAAAAAATGGGAAATTAAAATGCAATCCTCTAGGAAAAAACCCATCGGATGTTTGGCAAATAGCAAAAGTCACTTCTGGAAGAAATAGGTCATCGAGAGAAAGAACTGCTCATCCTGCCCAATTTCCATTGGAATTAATAGAAAGAATAATCCGAGCAAGTAGCAATCAAAATGATGTAATCTTAGATCCATTTATAGGCTCAGGAACAACCGCCTTAGCCGGACTAAAAAACAACCGTTTCGTCATAGGATTTGAAATTAACGATGAGTATATAGATATTATAAAAGAACGCTTCAAAGAGTATGATCTTCAAAATACTTGATACTTGTATATAACGGTATAGAGGATAGACCCTCCTCTATACTGTATTTACGACATTTATTTTTGATAAAGTATTTTTAGTTTACTTCTATAAGCCTGTGGAGAGAGCCTCGCCTGCTGGCCTGTCGCTGCAGTTTGAGCAACCCAATCCGTATGATCTAACCAACCAAATCTGATAATTTTAATTTCTGGACGCAATTTTAAATCAGGCATAAATTTTTCAAAATTTATAGTTAGATAATAACCATTTTTACTCTTACCAGTAATTCCATCTTGTGGTTGCGCATAACTCCTATTACCAAATATATATTTTGGATCCGATGAAGTTTTTAATTCTATTGAGTAATAGTCGTCCTTAATATATACAATATCTTTGTCATATTTATTCTTTTCTCCTTGCCAATTTTCAAATCTAGCCTCAATATTAGCAGGAATTAAAGCATGTAATAACGCCCCTACAATCTGAGGAGAAGGAAAAAAATTTTTGCCAATTTGTAAATTACCAATTCTAGACGAGAAAATATTTTCCCAACTATCTAAACAAAGTTGGACAATCTCTTTTTCTGACAATGGATGTTGCTTAATCAGCTCTTCTGTTTTGGAAATCCATGACTCCTCATTCAAAGAAGCATACGGCGATATTTTTGATCTATTCATATTATTTAATCCCTTCTACAAGTTCAGAAATACTAATTGAAAAAGACTTAGCTAACAGCGAGATATTCAAAAGACTTATATTTCTTTCTCCGCGTTCAACTGATCCAATATAAGTACGATGTAATCCAACTTTTTCTGCCAATTCTTCTTGTGACCAACCATTAAGTAAACGATAATGTTTTACACGCTTACCAAACTCAACTAATTCATTTCCCATAATCTGTATTATTTTAATAAGTGAATACTTTAAGTCTACACTCTATAAGTAGCATGCTTAACAAACCATATCCTACTGCGTGCATGCCTTCGGGCACGCACGCTGTCTTTCTAAACTACTCCCCTTTCCACTCAAACCAAAGGCCGTCTGAAAGTATTTCCCAACTTTCAGACGGCCTTTTTATATTCATATTTCTGTTTATTTTTCCAACCGTGCAATCAGTTCATCGGCCAAGTCGAGATAAGCCTGTGTGCCTTTGGCGTGGGCGTCGTAGGCGAGGGCGGGAAGGCCGTGGCTGGGGGCTTCGGCGAGGCGGATGTTGCGGGGGATGACGGTGTCGAAGAGTAGGTTGCCGAAGTGTTGTTTGAGCTGTTCGCTGACTTCGACGACAAGGCGGCTGCGGCTGTCGTACATGGTGCGGACGATGCCGGTTACGTCAAGGTTGGGGTTGATGGCTTGGCGGATTTTGCGGACGGTGGCCACTAAGTCGGAAATGCCTTCGAGGGCGTAGTATTCGCAAAGCATGGGGACGATGACGCCGTTGGCGGCGACCAGGCCGTTGAGGGTGAGCAGGGTCAGGGACGGGGGACAGTCGATGAGGATGTAGTCGTAGTCGTCGGCAACGAGCTGCAGGGCGTTTTTGAGGCGGATTTCGCGTGCGATTTCTTGGACGAGTTCGACTTCTGCGCCGGCCAGTGTGCGGTTGGCGCCCAATACGTCGTAGCCGCCTTCTTTGCTGCGGACGACGGCGTTGGGAATGTCGGTTTCGCCGAGGACAACTTGATATACGCCGTTTTCGATGGTGGCTTTGTTGATGCCGCTGCCTGTGGTGGCGTTGCCTTGGGGGTCGAGGTCGACGACGAGGACGCGGCGGCCTTTGGAGGCTAGGGAGGCGGCTAGGTTGACGGTGGTGGTGGTTTTGCCGACTCCGCCTTTTTGGTTGGCGACGGCGAGGATTTGTGCGCTCATGTGCTTTGCTGTCGTGTTAAGTGTGGATGGCTGGATTGTACCGTTATTCGGTATGCTTGGGTTGTTTTCAGACGGCCTTTTTGCGGATGATGACGATATGGCGTTCGGCATTGAGTTGGGGGACGTGCAATGCTTCGACTTTTTCTACGGCGACGCTTTCGGGCAGTTTGTCGATTTCTTCTTGCGGATATACGCCTTTCATGGCCGCCCAGTAGCCGCCATCTTTGAGGAGGTGCTTGGTCCAGTTGACGAAGTCGGCGAGTTCGGCAAAGGCGCGGCTGGTGATGACGTCGGCGCGGCAGTCGGCGGCGGCTTCTACGCGGCCGCTGATGACACGGACGTTTTTAAGGCCGAGTTCGATGACGGCTTGTTGCAGAAAGGCGGTTTTTTTGGTGTTGGCATCGAGGAGGGTGATGTCGAGGTCGGGGCGGCAGATGGCGGTGGGGATGCCGGGCTGTCCGCCGCCGGAGCCGACGTCGAGCATGGTTTGTGCGTGTTCGATATAGGGTAGGAGGGTCAGGCTGTCGAGCAGGTGATGGCTGACGGTTTGGGCGGGGTCGCGCAGGGCGGTCAGGTTGTAGGTTTTGTTCCACTTTTGCAGCAGGGCGGCATAGTCTAGCAGTTTAGCCTGTTTGGCTTCGTCGATGTCCAAACCCAGTGCCTGTATGCCGTCGCGGAGCTGTTGCGCCTGATTCATTTGTTATTCCTTATTGGTTAAAACGCGTTGGATGTAATGGTAACGGAAAGCATGCCGTCTGAAAATGTTTGTGCCTGTTGAATCAACGTTTCATCTTGTGAAAGACGATGGGCTGCTCGGGCGCGCGCGTGAGCTGTTTGGGCAGGGTCAGCATGGCGATGATCCACACGGAGAGGGTGTAGTAGAACACGCCTTGCCCGCGCATACCTGCCAATGCGGCATTGCCTAAGATGGCTTCAAAAATCAAACCTGCCGCCGCCGAGGCACATGCTGCGACACCGGCAAGGAAAATGGCGTAACGTGAATGCCGGCGCATCATTTTTTTATACGCTAGCTTGGTCAGTCCGCCGGCAATCGGCAGGTTGAGGAAGGCAAACATACCGCAGACAAACCATGCGACTGAATCCTGCCAACCGCTTTGCCATGCCCACGCGCCGTCTTTGACCGTTATCAGCAGGCCTTGGCCGTCTGAAAAGGCGATTTGCACTATATTGTGCAATATCATCGCCAGCGGCAGGGTGAGGAACATCAGTGCGACCAATAGGGGGCGGTAGGGCTTTTCTTGTGTCAGATACATGGCGGTTTGCCTTGGGAAAATAAGTTGAAATGATAGCAGATTGGCGGTTGATTCACGTTTGTTAGCGCTGAAATTGCTGACAAAAACGGTCAATTAAAAAAGAAATGAAAAATTCTTTTTTCTTGGCAAACGTTGGCAGATAAAGGTTAAGAAAACGTTTTCAGACGGCCTAGTCTCTTATTTTTATATGAACCGAACAGAAAATCTTTGCATTTCTCCGTAAAATCTACTAAATTCTCAATAACATATTATAAAGACCTGAAATCTGGAACCCAAACCGAAACTGCCTCCCGCCATTTACGCTCGGAAACTCAGCAGGCAACAAAGTTTCACACACAACAAAAATACAAAATAATTCCTATGAAATCAGTTGTTTATAATGATAGATAACCACAAGGCAAACCATGCCTGACTTTAGTAGGAGTAAAACCATGGCTGAAGCAACCGATGTCTTATTAGTAGGCGGCGGCATTATGAGCGCCACTTTGGGCGTATTGCTCAAAGAACTCGAACCATCTTGGGAAATCACCCTGATCGAACGCTTGGAAGATGTAGCGTTGGAATCATCAAATGCATGGAATAATGCCGGTACGGGACACTCTGCGCTGTGTGAATTGAACTATGCGCCCCTGACTGCTGACGGCACGATCGATCCGACCCGCGCCCTCAATATTGCCGAACAATTCCATATCAGCCGCCAATTTTGGGCGACTTTGGTCGAAGAAGGCAAACTGACCGACCGCACTTTCATCAATTCCGTCCCCCATATGTCGCTGGTGATGAACGCCGACCATTGCAGTTATCTGCAAAAACGTTTCGACGTGTTCAAAAACCAAAAACTCTTTGAAAAAATGGAGTTTTCTACTGACCGTGCCAAAATTGCCGAATGGGCGCCGCTGGTTGTCAACGGCCGTGATGAAAACCAATCCATCGCTGCCAACTACTCCGCCGAAGGCACAGACGTCGATTTCGGCAGCCTGACCCGCCAGATGGTCAAATACTTGAGCGACAAAGGCGTAAAAATCAAATTCAACCGCCATGTCGACGACCTCAACCGCGAATCGGACGGCGCATGGGTGCTGAAAACCAGCAGCACCAAAGAGGATGACGACCCGTTGACACTCCGCACCCGTTTCGTCTTCCTCGGCGCAGGCGGCGGTGCACTGACCCTGCTGCAAAAATCCGGTATCCCCGAAGGCAAAGGCTACGGCGGCTTTCCGGTTTCCGGCCTCTTCTTCCGCAACAGCAATCCCGAAACGGCCGCGCAACACAACGCCAAAGTGTACGGCCAAGCCTCCGTCGGCGCGCCCCCTATGTCCGTTCCGCATTTGGATACCCGCAACGTGGACGGCCAACGCCATTTGATGTTCGGCCCATATGCAGGCTTCCGCCCCAACTTCCTCAAACAAGGCTCGCTCATGGATCTGCCGATGTCCATCCACATGGACAACCTCTATCCTATGCTCCGCGCCGGTTGGGCTAATATGCCGCTGACCAAATACCTCTTGGGCGAATTGCGTAAAACCAAAGAAGAACGCTTCACTTCGCTCTTAGAGTATTATCCGGAAGCCAATCCTGACGATTGGGAACTGATTACCGCCGGTCAGCGTGTGCAAATCATTAAAAAAGACCCGAAAAAAGGCGGCGTACTCCAATTCGGTACCGAAATCGTCGCCCATGCCGACGGCTCGCTGGCCGCATTGCTGGGCGCGTCCCCAGGTGCATCAACCGCCGTACCTTTGATGATTAAGCTGATCAACCAATGCTTCCCAGATCATGCCGAATCATGGTCAGGCCGTCTGAAAGAATTGGTGCCCGGCTACGGTATCAAGCTGAACGACAATCCGTCTTTGGCGGACGAAATCATCAGCCACAACGCGTCCGTTTTGGGCATTCATCACTAAATTGAAGCAGACACAAAGGCGGGCATTCTTGCCCGCCTTTTTTCAAACCATTAAAATAGCGGCATTCAGGCCGTCTGAAATCTAATCTGCAGCAGCGTGTTGCACGATTCAAACCCGAAAATCAGCCCCAATAGAAAAACGCCATGACCGATATTCTCAACAAAATCCTTGCCACCAAAGCAGAAGAAGTGGCCGCCCAAAAAGCCGCCGTTTCCTTGGAAGACATCAAAGCCCAAGCGCAGGCTGCTGCGCCGGTTCGCAGCTTTATCGGCTCGATCCGTGAAAAACACGCGCAGAATCTGCCAGCCATTAT
Organism: Neisseria sp. 20925_1_37; assembly: GCF_041433255.1. NCBI lineage: Bacteria > Pseudomonadati > Pseudomonadota > Betaproteobacteria > Neisseriales > Neisseriaceae > Neisseria > Neisseria sp. 20925_1_37. Next base: position 36,041 of record NZ_JAPWBC010000010.1, read on the forward strand.
TGCCGAAGTCAAAAAAGCCAGCCCAAGCAAAGGTCTGATCCGTCCTGATTTTCATCCTGCCGAAATCGCCGTTGCCTATGAAAAAGCCGGCGCGGCCTGTTTGTCCGTGTTGACGGACGAACCTTATTTCCAAGGCTCGCCCGAGTATTTGAAACAGGCGCGTGCGGCCGTGGCGCTGCCGGTCTTGCGTAAAGATTTCATCATCGACGAATACCAAATCTATCAGGCGCGCGCGTGGGGTGCGGATGCGGTTCTTCTGATTGCCGCCGCATTGGAAGCCGGGCAGCTTGAGCGTTTTGAAGCCGTTGCCCACGAATTGGGCATGACTGTCTTGTTGGAATTGCACGATGCGTCCGAGCTGGAAAAATGCCGCAACATGACCACGCCGTTGTGGGGCGTCAACAACCGCGACCTGCGTACGTTTGAAGTGACCCTGCAACAAACCCTCGACCTCTTGCCCGAATTAAACGGCAAAACCGTTGTCACCGAAAGCGGCATCCGCAACAAAGAAGACGTCGATTTCATGCGCGGCCACGGCGTGCATACTTTCCTGATCGGCGAAACCTTTATGCGAGCCGAAGATATTGAAGCCGAAGTCAAAAAACTGTTCTAAACCTAAAAAACATCAGGCCGTCTGAATTTTCAGACGGCCTGAATCCATTGGAGACGAGAAAAAATGTTTACCGTACAGCGCATTTACGCCTATCAACCCGATTCTAAACAAACCGCCGTCTTTATCGACCGCCTCTATCCGCGCGGCGTCCATAAAGAAGTTTTCGCTACGGCGCTTTGGCTGAAAGACATTACGCCCAGTGCAAACCTGCGTCGCTGGTATCACGAAAATCCGGCTGAGAATTTTGACGGTTTTGTCAGCCGTTATCATGAAGAGCTGCAAGGCGATACCGAGCAGGCAGCCATCAAACGGCTGCTGGATTTGGAAAAACAGCACGGCAATATTTTATTGCTGACCGCCGTCAAAGATCCCCGACATTCCCACGTCTCTGCGCTGGCTCAATTTTTGGGTGCAAGGTTTGAATATCGCGATTAAAAAATCAGTGTTTGGGCTGAATACAAAAAGGCCGTCTGAAATCAAGGTTTCAGACGGCCTGCTATTTTCAAATCAAGAAGGATAAGGGTGTGCCACCAATTTTCCGTCTATGTATTCGCCGATATAGACTTGCGAGGCTTCAAGGTGGAGGCGGTCGAGTTCCTGTTGCAACCATTCTTCATCACGCTTAATGATTTCGAGGATGTCGGGGTCGACTTGGCCGTCTGTAATCAGTGGATAGCGCAGGCTTTCGTCGCCGTACTTAATGACGGCGAGCTGGCCGTTTTGTTCCATCACGGCACGTTTGACGGCAGAGATTTCGTAGATGCCGGCGGCGCGGAGTTTGAACATGAGGTCGTGTGCGCTGATGCCGTTTTTCATGCATTCATCGGTTTGGATTTTGCCGTTGACGATAACCCAGACGGATTTGCCGTCAATGATGGATTTGACCCAGCGGTTGTGGTTTTTGATGAATTTCAGGCTCAAGACCAACAGCGTCCACAAAATCAGCACGAGGAAAAATTGCAATAGGCCGACGCTGTCGCTGTAAATCACGCCGCCGATGATGCCGCCGAGTACATAGTTTTGCACTTGGTCCATGGCGGAGGTCGGCGCGAGGTTGCCTTTACCTAAGAGGTTGATTTGCAAAATCAAACCTAAAATACCCATCAGTAGTTTGAGGGCGAGCAGGGAGTATGCTTCCATGTGTGTGTATCCTGTTATTCTTTATCGATGAGTTCGATATTGTTGTTGACCAAATTGATGGGTGTCAGCGTGTAGGCGGAGAAGTCTTGATTGAAATGGACTTCGTAATATTGGCTTTTGATGCCGATAATCATGCCGTTGGACAGGCGCGTGCTGTTGACGATAATGTCTTGTTTTTCAACCTTTTGGTTTTTGATCAAGGCATCGAGAAAGCCAACCATGCGCGAAGTGTCAGCGGCGAAGTTTTGACGTTCGCTGTACGAAAGATATTGCGTGCCGCAGATGAGGACGAGCAGCAACAGCGCAATAATGCTCAGGTCGCGGTATTTGGTGTCCATACGGTGGCGCAGGTATTGCGATACGGCGAGCAAGAGTATGACGAGGGCGGCGAAAATCAGGACGTATTTCAAGTAGTCGTTGAAATACATATGGTTTTCAAGATAAAAGTGGGAAAAGAATTTCATGGTATTCAGTAGCTTTGAGGAGGGTAATAAGGCCGTCTGAAACATAAATTTCAGACGGCCTTGTCTATTGAACAAGGATGTTGCGTCAAGGTTTAGGTTTCGGATAAAGCACACATGGTGCTTTCCTAAGTAGGATCAGTTGATAAATCCGTCGTCTTTCATTTTCTTTTCGGAAAAATACTGGCTGATGACCAGTAAGCTGGCCAGAATGATAATGAAAAGACCTGCCATGGTCAGGGTGATTTTGAGAAATAAATCGGCATCGACGAAGGAAAACCACAGTTGCAAAATCAAGAGCAACACCCAGCTGACGAATAATCCGAGACAGGCATAGACGCCGAGTTTAAACACGTTCTTTTTCCAAAATGACGACGTAGGCTTCACGCACGAAAAACAGCAGCATGCGGCGCTGGTCTTTTTCCATGGTAACGACCTTCCAACCTTGCGAAGCGTGACTGTTGAGGAAATCGCTGAATTTGACCGGATTGATTTTGGCGCTGCCGAAAACCAAACTGGAAAGCAGGTTCTCTTGATAAATGACGGCCTTATATTCTTTCATTTTATTCCTTTAAAAAAAGGAGGCTTTAAAGCCCCCTAATTCTACTCCTTATTATTCAACTGTGGTAGTACGGAGCCTTCGCCCAATGCCAACAAACCGCTTTGCGAGTAAATACCCAGTTTGGCGCGGGTGTCGGTGATGTCGAGGTTGCGCATGGTCAGTTGGCCGATGCGGTCGAGCGGTGTGAACGCTGCGTCTTCGACTTTTTCCATGCTCAGGCGTTCGGGTTGGTAGGTCAGGTTGGGCGATTCGGTGTTCAGAATCGAGTAGTCGTTGCCGCGGCGCAGTTCGAGGGTGACTTCGCCGGTAATGGCTTTGGCGACCCAGCGTTGGGCGGTTTCGCGCAACATGAGGGCTTGGCTGTCAAACCAGCGGCCTTGGTAGAGCAGGCGGCCGAGGCGCAGGCCGTTGATACGGTATTGTTCGATGGTGTCTTCGTTGTGGATACCGGTCACCAAGCGTTCGTAGGCGATGTGGAACAACGCCATGCCCGGGGCTTCGTAGATGCCGCGCGATTTGGCTTCGATGATGCGGTTTTCGATTTGGTCGCTCATGCCCAAACCGTGGCGGCCGCCGATGCGGTTGGCTTCGAGGAAGAGTTCGACAGGATCGGCGTATTCTTTGCCGTTCAGTGCAACCGGCACGCCTTCTTCAAAGCGTACGCTGACTTCTTCGGGTTTGACTTCGACGTTTTCGTCCCAGAAGGCAACGCCCATGATGGGTTTGACGATTTTGATGCCACTGTTGAGGAATTCCAAATCTTTGGCTTCATGCGTCGCGCCGAGCATATTGGAGTCGGTGGAATAGGCTTTTTCAACCGACATTTTGTAGTTGAAACCGTTGGCAATCAGAAATTCGCTCATTTCGTGGCGGCCGCCGAGTTCGTCGATAAATTGTTGGTCGAGCCAGGGTTTGTAGATTTTCAGCGCGGGATTGGTCAAGAGGCCGTAGCGGTAGAAACGCTCGATGTCGTTGCCTTTGTAGGTGCTGCCGTCGCCCCAGATGTTCACATCGTCTTCTTTCATGGCGGAAACGAGCATGGTGCCGGTAACGGCGCGGCCCAAAGGCGTGGTGTTGAAGTAGGCGATGCCGCCGGTGGAAACATGAAACGCGCCGCATTGGATGGCGGCGATGCCTTCGTGTGCCAGTTGTGCGCGGCAGTCGATCAGGCGGGCGTTTTCTGCGCCGTATTCCATAGCTTTTTTAGGAATGGCATTGTAATCGTCTTCGTCAGGTTGGCCGAGGTTGGCGGTGTAGGCATAAGGCAGCGCGCCTTTGAGTTTCATCCACAACAGTGCGGCAGAGGTATCAAGACCGCCGGAGAAGGCGATGCCGACTTTTTGACCGATGGGGAGATTTTGTAAAATGGTATGGTTTTGGCTCATTGGGATTCCTCCAGACTTGAAAAGTTGAAACCATTATCTTATAAATGGAATACATTGTCAGCAATTAGGCCGTCTGAATGTTTGGAGGGCCGTATTAAAGAAACCTCATCATGAACGCTTTTAACCTCATCATCATCGGCGATGAAATCCTGCATGGCAGCCGCCAAGACAAGCATTTCGCCTTTTTTAAATCTTTATTGGAATCGCACGGGCTGAAGCTCAATCAGGTGCAATATCTGCCTGATGAGCCCGATTTGTTGGTCAAACAACTGCGCCGCAGTTTTTCAGACGGCCTGCCGACTTTCGTTACCGGCGGTATCGGTTCTACGCCTGACGACCACACGCGCCAAGCCGCAGCGGCCGCTTTGGATTTGCCTGTCGTCCGCCATCCTGAAGCTGCCAAGTTTATCGAAGGCGTAACCCAGAAACGCAGCGAGCCGTTGGATTCGCCGGAACACGCCCAACGCCTGAAGATGGCGGATTTTCCCGAAGGCGCGGAATTGGTGCCCAATCCGTTTAACAACATCGCCGGATTTTCCATCCGCGAGCATTATTTCTTCCCCGGTTTCCCCGTGATGGCGCACCCGATGGCGGAATGGGTATTGGAAACTTATTACGCCGACCGCTTCAACCAAACCGAACGCAGCAGCCGCAGCGTATATGTGTTCGACCAACCCGAATCGCGCATTACGCCGATTATGGAACATCTTGAGCGTACCTACGCCGGTATCCGTTCGTACAGTCTGCCTACCGTGGGCCGTACCGATTCAGACGGCCGTTATACTCCGCCGCATATCGAGTTCGGCATTAAAGCGGAAGGCGAGGCCTGCCGCTTGCTGGATGCGGCGTGGGAAGATGCGTTGCAGGGTTTGCAGGCGATTGGCGCGACTTTGAAAGAAACGGTGGAATAATGCACTTATCCCCAGCCCAATCCAGACGCGCACTGACTTTTGCCTCTTTGCTGTTTTTGCCGCCGACCCTCATCATCGGCATTTGGCTGGCTCAATATGGCGGCTTCGCTTTTGAACCGCCTCTGATGCACGCCGTCCATGCCCACGCGGGAACATGGTTTGACCCGATTGCCACTGTGTTACACTATCTGGGCAAAACCGCGATTGCCGTGCCGCTGATCGGCGCAGTCGCCGCAGCCCTGTATTTCGCCGATAAGAAGCGCGAAGCACTGTTTTGCGTGTTGGCTGCATTGATGCCGACTTTGAACATGCTGATTGTGAAGGTATGGTTTGCCCGCGAACGTCCGCTGCTTTGGCCGCGCCTGATTGAAGAGAGCAATTTTTCCTTCCCCAGCGGCCACAGTACGTTTTCCGCCGCCATTGCCGTCATGCTGATATTGCTTTGCCGCCGCACGCGCTACCGCCGTGCTGCGTGGGTAGGCGGTATTTCCTTTGCCCTGTTGACCGGGTTTTCACGCATTTATTTGGGCGTGCATTATCCCACCGATGTTTGGGCAGGCTGGACAAACGGCACGCTGACTGCCTTGCTGGTGTATATGCTCATCTTCAGGCCGTCTGAAAAATAGAAGAAACGAATCATGAATACACGTTCACCCAACACGCCTTATTGGCTCAGGAACGGCCATGCCGACACCCTGTTTGCCAAGCTGCTGCAAGGCAAGGCGCCCGACTACCGCCGCGAGCTTCTGCCTGACAGTACCGGCAAAACCCAAGTTGCCTACGATTTTGTTGACAGCGCCGACCCTGATGCGCCGCTGGTGGTTTTGTTCCACGGACTGGAAGGCAGCAGCGAAAGCCATTACGCGGTCGAGCTGATGAAAGCCGTACAGCAGCGCGGTTGGAACGGCGTGGTTGCCCATTTCCGCAGTTGCGGCGGCATAGAAAACACTGCGCCAGTGTTCTACCACCTCGGCGATACGCCCGAAATCGCCTTTATGCTCAACACGCTGGCACAACGCTATTCAACCATCTACGCCGTCGGCGTTTCTTTGGGGGGCAATGCCTTGGCCAAATATTTGGGCGAGCAGGGCAGCAATGCTGTTCCGCGTGCTTCTGCCGTCGTTTCCGCGCCGGTTGATGCCATGGCGGCCGGTACGCGTTTTGATCAGGGCATGACACGACTGATTTACACGCGCTATTTTTTAAATTCGCTGTTGCCGAAAGCCCAAGCGATTCCCCGGTTTCAGACGGCCTTAAGCCAGCAAAACTGCAAAACGCTTGGCGATTTTGACGACCGCTTTACCGCGCCGTTACACGGTTTTGCCGACCGTCATGATTACTACCGCCGCAATTCCTGCAAACCGTTCCTGAAAGGCGTGGATACGCCGTTGCTGTTGCTTAATGCCGTCAACGACCCTTTCCTGCCGCCAGAAGCCCTGCCGACCGGGCGGGACGTGTCTTCGTCCGTTACGCTGCTGCAACCGGCATACGGCGGGCATGTCGGCTTTGTCAGCCGCGATCAAGGTCGTCTAAATCTGCAATGGCTGCCGCAAACCGTGTTGGACTATTTCAAACAGTATCAGCCGTAAATGAAAAAGAGCATGTATGCAGACATGCCCTTAGTGTGTAGAAAGTAAAAAGGCCGTCTGAAAACGAATTTCAGACGGCCTTTTGAATGGCTTGATTATTTGCCTTTGTTGTCGGCTTTGGCTTCTTTTTTCAGAGAAGCGTACAACTCAGGGTCGCGGTTTTTCAGCAAGGACGCAACGGCCAAGTCGTCACGGTTTACTTTAGCCAAATCTACGCGCTCGATGTGTACCAAACGCAGCAATTCGCGTACAGGTTTAGGCATATTGCGGCCGGATTCGTAACGGGAACCACCGGATTGAGTCACACCAATGCGGCTCCAGAAGTCCATTTGGTTCAGGCCGAGTTTTTTACGGATATCGCGGATGTTTTCAATTTTTTCGAACGATTTCATGAATCTTCCTTATTGTGGTATTTGTTGCATGCCTCTAGGCATAAAAATGGGTCTGCAAGAATGCCGGCATCCCTTTCCTGTAGGCTTTTGGGGTGATATGTGGGCGTATTGCAAATGACTGATCTAGATAATTAGACAGTATATTCGAAAGAAGTTTTCCGCTGTCTGCCATAATTTGTGTAAATATTTCTTAATTCATTATTTCGGTAAATTTTCATTATATAAATCATTAAATTATGCGTTTATCTTAAATATGGCGTAAGCAAATTTTTACATAATTAAACAATTCAATTTGGGTAAAAACTTAATTTCGAGTTTTTATTCGGTTTTATAGGTTGAGAATGCGAATAAATTTCAGGCCGTCTGAATCTATGTTTTCAGACGGCCTGAAGGTTTTTTCAAGGTTAAGGCTTACCGCTGGCAGGGCTGATGGTGAGAATTTCGTAGCCGGTTTCGGTAACCAAAACTTCGTGTTCCCACTGGGCGGAGAGTGAGCGGTCTTTAGTGACCACTGTCCAACCGTCGTTCAGGATGCGCAGGTGGCGTTTGCCTTGGTTGATCATCGGCTCGATGGTGAAAATCATGCCCGGTTTGAGGACGAGGCCCTGACCTTTGCGGCCGTAATGGACCACTTGCGGCGCTTCGTGGAAACCGCGGCCGATGCCGTGGCCGCAGAATTCTTGCACTACGGAGTAGCCGGCATTTTCGGCAACCTGTTGGCAGGCATAGCCGACGTCGCCGAGGGTGGCACCGGGTTTGACCGCTTCGATACCCGCCATCATGGAGGCGTGGGTCACGTCGATCAGGCGCTGGGCAATCGGTGAGACTTTGCCGACGGTAAACATGCGGCTGGAGTCGCCGTGGAAGCCGTCTTTTTTGATGGTCAGGTCGATGTTGACGATGTCGCCTTCTTTCAGCGGCTTGTCATCGGGAATGCCGTGGCAGATGACGTGGTTGACGGAGGTGCAGCAGGATTTCGGATAGGGCGGGTTGCCGTAGTTGAGGGGGGCAGGATAACCGCCTTGAACGTTGACGTGGTAGTCGTAAACGAGTTTGTCGATTTCGTTGGTGGTTACGCCGGGTTTGACGAATTGGCCGATGTAATCGAGTGCTTCGGCAACCAAGCGGCCGAGTTCGCGCATTTTTTCGATTTCTTCGGGGGTTTTGATGATGACTTTGTCCATGAGGTTTCCTTCTTGTTTCAGACGGCATGGAGGCCGTCTGAACGGGACGGGTGTGCCGTCTGTTTAAAACAGGTTGTCGAGATTGTCTTTATTGCGCGGTTTGGCTTGTGGTTTGGCCTCAGGCTCGGCTTTGGGAGTAGGTTTGGACTCGGGGGCTTTGGCTTTTTCCGGTTTGTTTTCTACTGCTTGTGCGGCAGGTTTGTTGCTTGCTGCTTTGTTTGCTACCGGCTGGTTGTCTGCTTGAGGTGTGTTTTGAGCGGCAGAACTGCTGTTGTCGGATTGTGTGTTTTCTGATTTGTCGGCTTCAGCGCGTTTGTTTTCTGTGCGTTTGCCGCGGTGTGCGGCAGGACGGTCGTTTTTTGCACCTTCTTCGGCGTTGTCGCTTTTTTCGTTTTGTGGGACGACAGGATTGCCGGAGGCGGTTTTTGCGTCGCCGTCTTTGGTAGGCTGAACGGTTTCAGGTTCGACAGTGCCGTTGGGGCGCCAAACTTCAATGCGTGTGTCGGTTTGTTCGGCAGGGCTTTTTTCGGGTACGTCGGTTTTACCGGAGTTTAGGGTGCTGAATACGCCGGCGACGAGGGCTGCGACGGCAATAAAGCTGACAAGGAATAAAGCGCGGATTAGGTGTTTGGGCTTAAGTTGGAAAGGGGTTTTATTATTCTTGGACATGATGGGTCGGGTAATCGTTGGAGGAATGGCCGTCTGAATATTCAGACGGCCCCGGGTTGCCTGTGAATCAGTTGGCAACGTAGTTTTGATAGAGGGTCACGACTTTTTGTACGCCGACGGTCGTGCTGACTTTTTGGGTCACGCGGGCTTGTTCGTCAGGCGTGAGGATGCCCATCACATAGGTCACGTTGCCGTAAGTCACGATTTTGACGCGTGCTTGGGTGGCCGGGCTGAGGCCCAACAGGGTGGCGCGGACTTTGGATGTACCCCAAGTGTCGTTGGTCACATCGCCGAGCGAACGCGCTTGTGAGGCAACGGTGATGTAGTTGTACACGCCTTCTGCGGCTTGTTCGGAACGGGCAATGCGTTCAACAAATTGTTTTTCGCCTTCGGTGGCCACTTGGCCGAGCAGGAGCAGGTGGCGGTTGTAGCCGACAACGTTCAGTTTGGGCTTGTAGCCTTCGACTTGGTTGTTTTGGCGCAGGTAGGAGCGTGCGGTGGTTTCGACGCGCAGGGCCATAACGTTGTCGTCGGTTTGCGCGCCTGTGGTGCGGCGGTCGACGGCGGATTTGGTGCCGACGGCTGCACCGCCGATCAGTGCGCCGACGCAGCCGCTCAGACTCAGGCTCAAGAGGGTCGCTGTCAGAACGGGGAGGGCGTAGCGTTTGATGTTCTTCATATCCTTTTCCTTGGGTATGGACGGGTGGGCGTTCAGACGGCCTTTAAGGGATGGGCTGTCTGAAAAGAAAGGGTTACATGCCTTCAAGCAGGACGGAGTCGATGCAGTCGCACATGGCGTGAATCAGCAAAATATGGTTTTCCTGAATGCGGGCAGTACGCGGATAAGGGACGTTGAGCAAAACGTCGGTATCTTTGAGCATGGAGGCGATTTTTCCGCCGTCGCGGCCGGTCATGGCAATGACGTGCATGTCGCGTTCGTGTGCCGCTTTGATGGCTTCAATGATGTTGGCGGAATTGCCGGAGGTGGAGATGCCGACCAATACGTCGCCGGCACGTCCGAGCGCTCGCACTTGTTTGCTGAATACATGGTCGAAACCGTAGTCGTTGCCGATGGCGGTTAGGGCGGAAGTGTCCGTCGTCAGCGCGACAGCGGCCAATTCCATGCGCTCTTTTTCAAAACGGCCGGTCATTTCGGCGGCGAAGTGCTGCGCGTCGGCAGCCGAACCGCCGTTGCCGCAGGCCAGGATTTTGCCGTCGTTCATCAGGCATTGCAGCATCAGCTCGGCGGCCTGTGCGGTCGGCTCGACCAGTACTTTTTCAGCTTCCTGCTTGGCGCGGATGCTCTCGGCAAAATGTGCGGAAACGCGTTCTTGTAATGTTGTCATGAGGTTAACCTGTAATATTTTGAATCCATTCGGGTTGACCGTCGCCTTCAATCAGTACCGCGTCTAGGCGGCAGGGCGCATGGTTTAACCCGTGCTTTTGCAGATAATACTCTACACTTCGTTGCAATTTCAATAATTTGGACGGTGAGATGCTGTATGCGGCACCGCCGAAACCTCGGTTTTTGCGGTATTTTACTTCAACAAACACAATCGTACCGCCGTTTTTGACGATTAAATCGATTTCGCCGTAGGCGCAATGCCAGTTACGAGCCAGCAGCGAGCAGCCTTTGGCCTGTAGGAACGCCAGCGCCGCATCTTCGGCCGCCGCCCCCTGTTTGTGGTTTAAGCGCATGAAAAGTTTACCCGTTATATAATCATTGTTTTTAAAGAGACGCCGTTTCAGACGGCCTTGAATCTATGTACACAAAACACCTGCAAAAAGCCGTCGACAGCATCGAAAAACAGACATTATACGTTGTCGCCACACCCATCGGCAATTTAGCCGACATAACGCTGCGCGCGCTGGCCGTTCTGCAAAAGGCCGACATTATCTGCGCCGAGGACACCCGTGTTACTGCCCAGCTTTTGAGTGCGTACGGCATTCAGGGCAAACTGGTGAGTGTGCGCGAACACAACGAGCAGCAAATGGCCGATAAAATTATCGCTCATCTTTCAGACGGCTTGAGCGTTGCCCAAGTTTCGGATGCGGGCACGCCTGCGGTTTGTGATCCAGGTGCGAAACTTGCCGCCCGCGTGCGCGAAGCCGGATTTAAAGTGGTGCCTGTGGTCGGCGCAAGCGCGGTCATGGGGGCGTTGAGCGTGGCCGGGGTGACGGAATCCGATTTTTACTTCAACGGTTTCCTGCCGCCTAAGGCTGGCGAGCGCCAAAAGCTGCTGGCCAAATGGGCAGAAGCCGATTTTCCGATTGTGATGTTTGAAACGCCGCACCGTATCGAAGCAAGCCTTGCGGATATGGTCGCGCAGTTCCCCGAACGCCGTTTGACTTTGGCGCGCGAAATCACCAAAACATTTGAAACCTTCCTCAGCGGTACGGTTGCCGAAATCCAAGCCGCCCTTAAAAACGACAGCAACCAAACGCGTGGCGAGATGGTGCTGGTGTTGCACCCTGCCGTGAAAGAGAAACACAGCGATTTGCCTGAAGCGGCGCAAAATACCATGAAAATCCTTGCGGCCGAGTTGCCGACCAAACAAGCCGCCGAGCTTGCCGCTAAGATTACCGGCGAGAATAAAAAGGCGCTGTATGATTTGGCTTTGGAATGGAAAAAGCAGGGATAATGGCTGATTGGCAAACCGTATATCAAAGGCCGTCTGAACAATAGATTTCAGACGGCCTTTTTTGATTGGATTTTAGAGGGTTTTAAATTGACCCAATAGGTTCAAGACGCTTTGGTGTTTGCGTTTCAGACGGCCTCAATGTTTGGCAAACCTGCTTCAACGCTGCCATGCGCTGCGCAAATATTCGATGCTGTCGGTCAGGGCGTAAAACGGGGCGTTGCCGTGATTGGCGTTGGGGTAGAGGGTGAAGCGGACATCTGCGCCGAGGTGGTGTAAAGTGCCGGCAAGGATTTTGGCTTGTGCAACCATGCCGCGGCTGGTTTGGTCGGGGCGGTTGTTTCTGCCTTCATGTTCGCCTGCGCTGAGGCGGATGCCGATTCTTTGTGGCAATGTGTCGGGCAGCCAATCGAGTACGCGGCGGTCTTGCCACCAGATAGACGGCGAAACCAGCAAATAATGGCGGAATCGTTCGGGGCGGGTGAACAGGGAATAGAGGCCGTACAAGGCGCCGAACGAATGGCCGAAGACGGCTTGGTTTTGGGTATCGATGCGGTATTTGCTGTTGAGCAGGGCGGAGAGTTCATCATCGATAAAGCGGCTGAAGCGGTCGGCTTGACCGTATTGTTTGCGTTCGGATTCGGGCGCGTTGTCGGGCAGCGGCGGTGTGTAGTCGAGGGCGCGTTGGCTTAAGTCGCGGATGGTGCCGCCGGTGTAGCCGATGCCGATAATCAGGCAGGCGGCATGGCTTTTGGTGATGGGGTTGATGAGCAGGGATTGCGCCATATTGAGGATGGCGGGGAAAAAGGCATCCCCGTCAAGAATATACAGCACGGGATAGCCGCCTGCCGGACGCTCGCCGAGTGCCGCGGCTTGAATGCGGTAGGTGCGGCCGGTGTGGACGGAAGTAAGGTTGGTTTCTTCGGCTTGCAGCAGGGTGGCGGCTTGCCAGTTGGGACGGATGGACATGATGGGGTGCTTTAATCAATGGGTTACTTAAGGAGAAAAGGCCGTCTGAACAATGGATTTCAGACGGCCTTATTGTACGGATTTCTGCCTTTTTAACAATACGCGCGATTAGCGTACGTCAACGTAGGAGCTGCTGTGCAGTTCGCGCAGGAGGTTGGTGGTCGCCTGTTGCGCTTTTTGTTGGGACAGGTATTGGCGGACGGCGTTTTGTTGACGCTCTTCAGGCGTACCTGCTTCGCGGACGTCGTTCAGCTTGATGATGTGCCAGCCGAATTGGGTGCGGACAGGGGCGCTGATTTGGCCTGGTTTAAGTTTGTGGACGGCTTCTTCAAACGGGGCAACCATCATGCCGTCGGCAAACCAGCCCAAATCGCCGCCATTGCCGGCGCTGCTGTCTTGCGAGTATTGGCGTGCCAAACCACCGAAATCTGCGCCGCTGCGGGCTTGTGAGTAGATTTTGCGGATGGTGCTTTCTGCGCCGACGGCGGCATTGTCGTTGTCGGCTTTAATGAGGATGTGTTGGGCATGGTATTGGCGCACAGGGTCTGCTTCAGGCAGGGTCACGCCTTGTTGTTTGGCCTGCTCGATGTAGCGTGCTACTTCAGAGTCGCTCACACGGCTGTTTTGCATGATGGCTTGTTGGCGCACTTTTTCAACAATAATGCTGTCGGCGATGTCTTGACGGACGGCGGCAGACGGATTTTTGATGTTGGGGTTGTGCGCGATAACGGCTTCGATTTCGCTATCGGTTGCTTGGATATTACGGCGTTTGCCTGCTTGGAGGATCAGGGATTGGTTGATCATTTGTGCCAAAACCTGTTGGCGCAGCTCGTTGGCGTCCATTTGTGTGCCTTTCGGCATGGTTTGACGCGCTTGTGCCACGGCTTGTGCTACTTGGCGGTGGGTAATGACTTCGTTGTCGACAACCGCGGCAATGCCGTCTGAAAGATGTACGCCGCTTTGTACGGCAGGCATGGTGGTGGCGCTGACGGCAGCTGCTTTGGCTGTGCGCGCTTTGCCTGCTTTGGCTTTAGGGGCGGCGTGTGCGCCTACTGCGAGAGTGAGTGCGGCGACGAGAATCAGGGGTTTGAAGTTCATTGTTTGACTACCTCGTTGGTTTTGCTGTAACCGGGGATGGCTAAGCGGAGTTTTTCGAATGGGTTGTTGCCGATATTGCTCAAGTCTTTGAGTTGTAGGTTGAAGAATACGGCGTTTTTGTGGCTGTTTTCGCCGGTAACATAGCGTTGGCCGACCAAGCTTGCGCTCCAGCAGCCGCAGTTGCTTTTGTATTCTGCACCGATGAGCATTTCCAGCGGTTTTTTGGCTTCGATTTCGTAGTTGTAACGGGCAACGGCGTACAGGTTTTTACGGATGGGCCATTGCGCCGCCAAATCGACTTGGCGGATTTTGTCGTAGAAATAGTTGCCGTCGGATTGCAGGTAAATGCGTTCGTTGCGACCGTATTTGTAACGCGCGCTCAATACTTTGCCCGGCTCGGGATTGTAGCGGATGGTCGCGGCGTAGCTTTCGGCGCGGCTTTCGTTTTGGTTGTAGTGGACATCGAAGCCGGCATGGATGCTGTTGCTCAGTTTGCCGTGTGCAAAGCCGACCCAGTCGGATTGACTGCGTTCATAACGGCCAACGCTGCCGTCCAACAATACCTTGTCGTTTTTGAAATAAAACTTCTGTCCGATACCGGCGCGGAACAGCTCGGCACCGTTGTTCGGATTAAAGAAGCGGGTTTGCACGGCGGCGGTCAGGCTATTGGCGGAATTGATGCGGTCGTTGCCGACGTACAGGTTTTCACGGAAAAGCTGGTTGTAAGAGAAGCTGTTTTCCGAGGTGTCGAAATTGGGCAGGTCGTTTTGGGACTTGGTCGGGATGTAGTTGTAGAACAGGCGCGGTTCGAGGGTTTGCAGATAGGCGTTGCCGAACAAATTGGCGTTGCGCTCGAAGGTCATGCCGGTATCGACGTTGAATATCGGCAATACGCGGCTGACGCGGCGGCCGGATTGGTTGCCGAACGAGCCTAAGTCGTAATAAGTCGCGTGTACGCCGATTTTCGGACGGATATAGCCCCATTGGTTGTTGAAATCCCAACGGATGCTGGGATACAGCACGGTACGGCTGCCGTCTTGTTTGCTGTCGTGGACGAAGCGGGTGAACTGGCTGAATACATTGATATTCGCCTTGCCCATGGTTTTCTGCCAACGTCCGGTCAGGCGCGGCATGATGGCGTAGGGTTCGTCTTTGTAACCGTCTTGGTTGGCAAGGGTTTGGTATTTCTGTACGTTCAGCGCGCCGTCAAAAGAGCCGCCCCAGATATTGTCGCCGTAGTTCAGCCACAGTTGGCGGTTGAGGTTGACGTTGCTGGCGATGTCCTCGCGTCCGTAGAAATCGCGGTAGTAATTGTCGTCTGAAACCTGATTGAAGCTGATGCCGCCGCTGAGTTTGTCGGTCAGTTGGTGATTGTGGTCAAACTTGATTTGATAGCGGTTGTTTTCGTGGCGTTTTTTATCGTGCGGCATCCAATCGCCGTCGATGATGCCGTTAAATTTCGGCTCGAGATAGCGAACCTGTCCGCCAAGCTGCACGCCGCGCGAGCTGATAATGCCCGGGCGGATGGTGGCATCCAAATTCGGTGCAAGGTTGAAGTAGTAGGGCAGGCTCAGCTCAAGGCCGTCTGAACCGGTGGCAATGGTCGGAACGAGCAGGCCGCTTTTGCGGTTGCCGTTGATGGGGAAGTCCGCCCAAGGCGTGTAGAGGACGGGGACGCCGCCGAATACCAGCGAAGCGTGTTTGGCCACGCCAATACCTGTCGACTCATCGGCTTCAATGCTTTGCGCTTGGATATACCAGCTGGCATCGCCGGGCGAACAGGTGTTGAATTTGGTATTGATGAGCTTGTAGAGGCCTTTGCCTTTGAGTTCGGCTTTTTCGCTGACACTTTGAAGGCGGCGGCCGCCTTGTTCGGTATTGAGGCGCACGGCGGTGCCGGAACCGGTTTGGTCTTTGAGGTTGTAAACCAATTGATCGCCGGATACGGTCGAACCGTTTTGATACAGGGTAAAGCGGTCGCCGGCGGTAACGGTATCGGTGGCTTGGTCGTATTGCGCCCAATCGGCATTGAGAACATCGGCATTGCGCTCAACAATGACATCGCCTTCGGCACGGACGCCGACTTGGGTCTGGCCTTCTATTTTATCGGCGTTGACGCGGGTGTAATCGGCAGGCAGGGCAGGCTCGCCGCTGCGTTTGATTTCGGCGGTTTCGGCCGGCTTGGCATCTTCGTGGTTGCAAAACAGGCAAGTGCTGCCCAAAGAAAGCGGATCAGCTTCGCTTTGGCTGGTTTGTGCCGGTTTGGATGCGGTGGTGTGGGCAGGGGTATAGTCTTCCGCCTGCGGAACAGAAGCATCTTCCGCGCGCACGGCTGTTGCGCCAAAGCCCATAATTAAGGCGAGTACCAAGGGTTTGAGTGAAAATAAACGAGCCAAAATCGCCCCTTAAATCGGTTTGCCAGTTAGAATAGCGGTTATTGTAACCTGAAATTCTGCGATACCGCTATGCAACGACAAACCGAATTACAAAACTGGCTGGAGTCTGTTTACCCGAACCAGCCGTTCGAATTGAGCTTTGCGGCAGCCGATGCCGACTTCCGCCGCTATTTCCGCGCGACGTTTTCAGACAGCCAGACCGTTATCTGTATGGACGCGCCTCCTGAGAAGATGAGTGTTGCGCCTTATTTGAAAGTGCAAAAACTGTTTAACATGGTCAATGTGCCGCAAGTGCTTCATGTGGATGAAGCGTTGGGCTTTATGGTGCTGAACGATTTGGGCAATACCACATTCCTGACCGCCATGAATCAGGAAAACAGCGAAACCGCCCACAAAGCACTGCTGCTCGAAGCCATCGACGAACTGATCGAACTGCAAAAAGCCAGCCAGCCCGGCAAACTGCCGGAATACGACCGCGAAGTCATGCTGCGTGAGATTAATTTATTCCCCGAATGGTTTGTGGCCAAAGAATTGGGTCGCGAGCTGACCTTCAAGCAACGCCAGTTGTGGCAGCAAACCGTCGATACACTGTTGCCGCCCTTATTGGAGCAACCTAAAGTTTATGTCCACCGCGACTTTATCGTCCGCAATCTGATGCTGGCAAAAGGCCGCCCGGGCGTGTTGGACTTCCAAGACGCGCTTTACGGCCCAATTTCCTATGATTTGGTGTCGCTGTTGCGCGATGCGTTTATCGAATGGGAAGAAGAATTTGTATTGGACTTGGTCATCCGTTACTGGGAAAAAGCACGCGCTGCTCAGCTGCCTGTGCCTGCCGAGTTTGACGAGTTCTACCGCTGGTTTGAATGGATGGGTGTACAACGCCATTTGAAAGTGGCCGGTATTTTTGCCCGCCTGTACTACCGCGACGGCAAAGACAAATACCGCCCTGAAATTCCGCGCTTCTTGAACTACTTGCGCCGCGTATCGCGCCGTTACAACGATTTGGCGCCGCTTTATGCGTTGCTGGTCGAATTGGTCGGCGATGACGAATTGGAAACAGGCTATACCTTCTAAGCTTGGTTTTTTAAGATTTGATTCCACTTTTCAGACGGCCTGATCAACAAAAGGCCGTCTGAAACCTTTACAGAACACATAAACATGACTTACATGATTTACCCCAAAACCTACGACGTGATTGTCGTCGGTGGCGGCCATGCCGGTACCGAAGCCGCGCTTGCCGCCGCACGCATGGGTGCGCAAACCCTGCTGCTTTCACACAACATCGAAACCCTCGGCCAAATGTCGTGCAACCCCTCTATCGGCGGTATCGGCAAAGGCCACCTCGTACGCGAACTTGATGCATTGGGCGGCGCAATGGCGCTAGCCACCGACAAATCCGGCATCCAGTTCCGCCGATTGAACGCCAGCAAAGGTGCGGCAGTGCGAGCTACGCGCGCACAGGCAGACCGTATCCTATATAAAGCCGCCATCCGTGAGATGTTGGAAAACCAAGAAAACCTCGACCTTTTCCAACAAGCCGTTGAAGACGTAACGCTTGATGGCGAACGCATCAGCGGCGTGGTTACCGCGATGGGCGTGGAGTTTAAAGCACTCGCCGTCGTGTTGACCGCCGGCACGTTTTTGTCCGGCAAAATCCATATCGGTTTGGAAAACTACGAAGGCGGCCGCGCCGGCGATCCTGCCGCCAAATCCTTGGGCAGCCGTTTGCGCGAATTGAACCTGCCGCAAGGCCGTCTGAAAACCGGCACGCCGCCGCGCATCGACGGACGCACGATTGATTTTTCCCAACTGACCGAACAGCCCGGCGACACACCCGTTCCCATAATGTCCGTACGCGGCAGCGCCGATATGCACCCGCGCCAAGTGTCCTGCTGGATTACGCATACCAACACGCAAACCCACAACATCATCCGCTCAGGCTTCGACCGCAGCCCCATGTTCACCGGCAAAATCGAAGGCGTCGGCCCGCGCTACTGCCCGTCTATCGAAGACAAAATCAACCGCTTCGCCGACAAAGACAGCCACCAGATTTTCCTCGAACCCGAAGGCCTGACCACACACGAATACTATCCAAACGGTATTTCCACCAGCCTGCCGTTCGACATCCAAATCGCCCTCGTCCGCAGCATGAAAGGCCTCGAAAACGCCCATATCCTGCGCCCCGGCTACGCCATCGAATACGACTACTTCGACCCGCGCAACCTCAAAGCCAGCCTCGAAACCAAAACCATCCAAGGCCTCTTCTTCGCCGGACAAATCAACGGCACGACCGGCTACGAAGAAGCCGCAGCGCAAGGCCTGCTCGCAGGCGCGAACGCCGTACAATACGTCCGCGAACAAGACCCGCTCCTGCTGCGCCGCGAACAAGCCTATCTCGGCGTATTGGTGGACGACCTCATCACCAAAGGCGTGAACGAACCCTACCGCATGTTCACCAGCCGCGCCGAATACCGCCTGCAACTCAGGGAAGACAACGCCGACATGCGCCTGACCGAAGACGGCTACAAAATCGGCTTGGTGGGTGAAGAACAATGGCGCATGTTCAACGAAAAACGCGAAGCCATCGAACGCGAAATCCAACGTTTGAAAACAACGTGGTACATGCCGCAAAAACTCGCCGAAGAAGAGCAGCTGCGCGTATTCGGCCAAAAACTCAGCCGCGAAGCCAACCTGCACGACCTCCTGCGCCGCCCGAACCTCGACTATGCCGCGCTGATGACCCTGCCCGATGCACAACCTGAAACCGCACTTGCCGACAGTGTGGTCGAGCAAGTCGAAATCCAAGTCAAATACCAAGGCTATATCGACCGCCAAAACGAAGAAATCGACAGCCGCCGCGACATCGAAACCTTAAAGCTGCCCGACGACATCGATTACAGCAAAGTCAAAGGCTTGTCGGCAGAAGTGCAGCAAAAGCTTAACCAGCACAAACCCGAAACCGTCGGCCAAGCCAGCCGCATTTCCGGCGTCACGCCTGCCGCCGTCGCATTGTTGATGGTGCATTTAAAACGTGGGTTTAAAGATGCCAAGTAAGGTTTAATTTGAATAAAGGCCGTCTGAAACTTTCAGACGGCCTTTTTGATATTTAAAAGAACAAAAACATAAAAACTCATGACAGGGTAAAATGCGTTACACAAAACCTATGACAGACAAAGGGATAATATGGAAACTCAAGCTTTAGAAAAAACTTTTGCCACACACGACGAATTTAACCGTAAGCCGATAGCCGAAAACATCATCAGGCTACTTACCTCAGATATCGACCTTTCCCCTATGGTCATCGACGGCGGCTGGGGAACGGGCAAAACTGAATTTTGCCAAAAGCTAATTCGGCTCATAGAGCAGCAACAACTCAATTATCAGCCTGTCTATATCGATGCCTTCCGCTCTGACCATAGCGGAGAGCCTTTGCTGGCATTGCTTGCCGAAATCATTAAAGCCTGTACGCCTGAAGATACCGACGGACAGCCGTCTGAAAAACGCAAAAATATCACAAGAAATTTCTCCAAAGTGGCAAAATTTGGAATAAAAACAGCACTTAATGCAGGATTTCGTTATTTGTTCAAACAAGGAATGGACGAGTTGGTAGACGAATTTCGTCAGGATGGAAGTAATGAACAAGAAGTAAAAAATGCAGCAGAAACCGTAACCGATGTTGCTGCCAAAATTACTGACTACACTATCGATGAAACCGTCGAAGCTCTATTGAAAGAGCAAATCGAAGCAGAAAAAAATCTGGAAACGCTCAAAGACTACCTGAAAGGATTGGCAGCGAACAAACCGATTATCCTGTTTATCGATGAACTCGACCGCTGCCGCCCTGATTACGCCGTCGATATGCTGGAAGTTATCAAACACGTTTTTGATGTCGAAAATGTCAAAGTCGTGCTGGTTACGAATACCAAGCAACTGCGTGCGGCGATTAATCATCGGTACGGCGCAGAGGTGGATGCGCAGAAATATTTAGATAAGTTTTTGAAGTATAGCTTTGCCTTGCCGGATAAGGTTGTGGATCGGTACGAGGAAGGGCGTGCTTTGGTTACAGTTGAATATTTCAAAAAGTTGATACAGGGCAGCCGTATGCATGGTGAGCTACGAGATTTAATTGAAAAACGAGAAGTCCTGAATTTTATTAGTGACATGGTAGAGAGGAGTAATTTATCACTTAGGGAGACGGAGCGATTAGTCCGATTTTTAGAGATATACCATTCTTTAAGTGGTGGACTAGGTAACTTCAGCTGGCAATATCTCTTGCTGCGCATTACAGGTGTATTTATCTTCTGCTTTTATCCGAATTTAATTGACAATATTAATAAAAATCGAACTAATGCTAGAGAATTTGCTCAATTGTTTAATCTTCAATCTTGGCCAAATATGCCAGATTATCCTTCTGATGTTAAAGAAGTGGATGTGATTGCTGTGATGCTAATTTTAAATAGTAAAATCGAAGATCCTCGCTTTATGTTGCAGGGATCTTCTGAACAGAATTCCTATTGGTATTGGCAAGCTAGGATAGAGGAGCGTTTTAGAAAGGGAACAATGGATTTGGTCTTATCAAACCTGAAAGAAACTTTCCGGGTGCTCAGTCTTGAGCAAATGCCACAATAAAATTAAAGGCCGTCTGAAACCCTAAAATTAGGTTTCAGACGGCCTTTAATCATTTTAATAAACCGATAATTGTCCTATTGAGGCTGTCTGAATTTCAATACACCAAGCTCGGAGACAAAGCCGTTTAGGGGGATGTCGTGGGGTTCGGTCGGCAAGGTGTCGGTCAGTTGGCAGCCGAAGCCTACGCCCAGGGTTTGGGTTTGCAGGCGGTATTTCGTGGCGGAGAGGGTGGCGTCGTAATAGCCGCCGGCTTGTCCGAGGCGGTAGCCGCGTTTGTCGATGCCGACGATGGGGACCAGCAGCAGGCTGAGTTGGTGGACACGGATTTTTTTGCCGGTGAATTGGGGGACATGCAATTTGGCGCGGCCGCGTTTGCGTTCTTGTTTGGCGCCGTCGGCAGGGTAGGGGGTAAACCACATCCGCCGCGTGTTCGGTTCGATATAGGGCAGGTAGAGTTTTGCGCCGCGTTTTTGTGCGGCACGGACAAAGCCGTCCAATCGCAATTCCTTGCCCATCGGCCAATACACGCCGATTTTCCGTCCTTTTTTGATGTAGGGCTTGAGCAGGCGGTTGATGGTTTCGGTGGCGGCGTTCCGCTCGTCGGCGCTCATTTGGGCGCGTGCGCGGCGGAACTGTTTGCGTAGTGCCGATTTTTCGGGATTCCTCATTTTCAGACGGCCTTTCGGGATTGCGGTAGAATGTTGCGATTATAACGATTTTGTTAACATTCAAACAGGACGCACACGATGTGGCACATTGTCGCCATCGGCTATCTTTTTGTTGCCGTGATGTTTTCCGCCGCGCAGCCGAGTATTGCGCGCGCGTTGATTTATTTGGTTTTTTGGGCAGTGTTGCCCACTGTGTTTACGGTCTTTGTCGTGACCATCCGCCGCCGCAACCGCCTGATGAAACGGCAGGAGCAGGCGGAGTTTGAAGCGGCCCACCAAAAGGCGGTACAGGCGGATGAAAAACAGGACGGGAAGGTATAAAATCCCTTTTCAGACGGCCTCTTATCCGCTATAATCCGTCAGTTTTCCATTTCGGAAACACGCTTTTATTTTTTTTAAACTTATGCCCACTTTCGCCGAAGGGTGCTTGACAATAGGCGCCGCCTATCAAGTTCTATGCGATTGAATGTGTGCTCTTTAACCCTTTCAAGGAAATAACATGTCTCAAATTACTATGCGTCAGATGATTGAAGCCGGTGTTCACTTCGGTCACCAAACCCGTTTCTGGAACCCGAAAATGGCTCAGTACATTTTCGGTGCGCGCAACAAAATCCATATCGTAAACTTGGAAAAAACCCTGCCGATGTTCCAAGAGGCGCAAGAAGCCGTACGCCGTCTGGTTGCCAACAAAGGTACAGTATTGTTCGTAGGTACCAAACGCCAAGCCCGCGACATCATCCGCGAAGAAGCTACCCGTGCCGGTATGCCTTTCGTTGATCACCGTTGGTTGGGCGGTATGCTGACCAACTACAAAACCGTTAAGCAATCCATCAAACGCCTGGAAGAAAAAACTGCTGCCCTGGAAAACGCTGCTGAAGGCGGTTTCAACAAAAAAGAAATTCTGGAAATGCAACGCGACGTTGAAAAACTGGAACGTTCTTTGGGCGGTATCAAAAACATGAAAGGCCTGCCTGACGCGATTTTCGTTATCGATACCGGCTACCAAAAAGGTACTCTGGTTGAGGCTGAAAAACTGGGCATCCCTGTTATCGCCGTAGTCGATACCAACAACAGCCCTGATGGCGTGAAATACGTTATCCCTGGTAACGATGACTCCGCCAAAGCCATCCGCCTGTACTGCCGCGGCATCGCCGACGCAGTTTTGGAAGGCAAAAACCAAGCGCTGCAAGAAACTGTAGCCGCTGCCCAAGAAGCTGCTGCCGAGTAATTCGGTACACGGAAGAGGGGCGTTATGCCCCTTTTCTCAAATCCCGTTCTGAAATCCGTTTCAGACGGCCACTATTTCCAAACACGGCAATGGCCGTGTTCCCAAAAATCTAGGAGATTCAAAATGGCAGAAATTACTGCAAAAATGGTTGCCGACCTGCGCGCCGCTACCGGCCTGGGCATGATGGAATGCAAAAAAGCCTTGGTTGAAGCTGAAGGCAACTTCGATAAAGCCGAAGAAATCCTGCGTATTAAATCCGGTGCGAAAGCCGGTAAACTGGCCGGCCGTACCGCTGCCGAAGGCGTATTGGCTTACGCGATCAACGGCAATGTCGGCGCATTGGTTGAAGTAAACTGCGAAACCGACTTCGTTGCTAAAGACGCCGGCTTCGTAGAATTTGCCAACTTCGTTGCGAAAACTGCTGCCGAGAAAAAACCGGCTTCTGTTGAAGAGCTGAGCGAACTGGTTGAAGCAGAACGCAAAGCCATCATCGCTAAATTGGGCGAGAATATGTCTGTTCGCCGCTTCCAAGTGATCGACACTGCCAACCAACTGGTTGCCTACATCCACGGTGCTTTGGCTACTGAAGGCGTATTGGTTGAGTACAAAGGCTCTGAAGACGTAGCACGCAAAATCGGTATGCACATCGTTGCCGCTAAACCACAATGCGTAAGCGAAGCCGAAGTAGATGCTGAAACCGTTGAAAAAGAACGCCACATCTACACCGAACAAGCTATCGCTTCCGGCAAACCTGCTGACATCGCCGCTAAAATGGTTGAAGGCCGTATCCGCAAATTCTTGGCTGAAATCACTCTGAACGGCCAAGCATTCGTGATGAACCCTGACCAAACTGTTGCCCAATTCGCTAAAGAAAACGGCACTGAAGTGATCAGCTTCGTACGCTACAAAGTAGGCGACGGTATCGAGAAAGCCGTTGTTGACTACGCAGCCGAAGTTGCCGCCGCTGCTAAAGTGTAAGGCACTTATGAAAAAGAAAGCACCTAGATTCCAAACGAATCAGGGTGCTTTTTTTTGAGAAAACCGTTTACGGTACCTATTTTAAGACGGCCGAATATAAAGGCCGTCTGAAAACAAAACAATAATAGAACGACACACCATATCATTGTAATCCGACCGTTTGAAATTCAGACGGCCCAACTCCGACCGACGACATTCAAGAAAGCAAGGTATCCCATGACACAGCAAATCAAATACAAACGCGTATTACTGAAACTCTCCGGCGAATCCCTGATGGGCTCTGATCCATTCGGCATCAATCACGATACCATCGTTCAAACTGTCGGCGAAATTGCCGAAATCGTGAGAATGGGCGTGCAAGTCGGTATCGTTGTCGGCGGCGGTAACATTTTCCGCGGCGTATCTGCACAAGCAGGCAGCATGGACCGCGCCACTGCCGACTACATGGGCATGATGGCAACCGTGATGAACGCCTTGGCGCTCAAAGACGCATTTGAAACCTTGGGCATCAAAGCGCGTGTTCAATCCGCACTGTCTATGCAGCAAATCGCTGAAACTTACGCCCGTCCTAAAGCCATTCAATATTTGGAAGAAGGCAAAGTCGTGATTTTCGCCGCCGGTACCGGTAATCCATTCTTTACGACCGACACTGCCGCCGCATTGCGCGGTGCGGAAATGAACTGCGACGTGATGCTCAAAGCCACCAACGTCGACGGCGTGTACACCGCAGACCCGAAAAAAGATCCATCTGCAACACGCTACGAAACCATTACTTTTGACGAAGCATTGTTGAAAAACCTCAAAGTGATGGATGCCACCGCCTTCGCCCTCTGCCGCGAACGCAAGCTCAATATCGTGGTCTTCGGCATTGCTAAAGAAGGCTCGCTCAAACGCGTGGTAACCGGCGAAAACGAAGGTACGCTGGTTCACTGCTAATCATTGAAAGGCCGTCTGAAACAGCCGAACGGGATACATTCGGCTTTCAGACGGCCTTTTATTTTCAGTCGGTTGCGTGGGCATTGGCTCATGGTTTGAAAAGGTTGAGAACTTGCTTGACCATAATGCCCAACCGACAATTCGATAACAAAGGATACCCCATGAATATCACCGTCTTGGCTGTCGGCACGAAAATGCCGCGTTGGGTCGATGAGGCCGTCGGCGAGTACGCCAAACGCTTCGGGCGCGATGTCAATTATGCGCTGAAAGAAATCAAGCCGGAAAAACGCGGCGCGGGTGTGAATGCGGCTCAGGGCATGGCGGCTGAAGAAAAACGCCTGCTGGAAGCCATACCGCAGGGCGCGTTTTTGGTGGTATTGGACGAGCGCGGCAAAGCGCCGACTTCGGTCGAATTGGCGCAACATTTGAAAAGCTGGCAGCAAAACGGCGAACACGTCTGTTTTATTATCGGCGGTGCAGACGGCATGACCGACCGTTTGAAACAGCAGGCAAACATGATGATGCGCCTTTCCAGCCTGACCCTGCCGCACGGCATGGTGCGCGTTTTGCTGACCGAGCAGCTTTATCGCGCCGTTTCGATTTTGCACAACCATCCGTATCATCGGGAATAATCCGTTTTGATTGCCGTGATAAGACGGCAATGCCGCCTTGTCGGTTTGAAAGAAAATAGGGCAGGTCGGCTAAAAGCGAGGTTGAACCCGTTTTTCAGACGGCCTGATTTTTCCGCATGAATCCTTTATAATCGTTTCTTTGATAAATCAACATCTTTCGGGAGAACCCAAATGTCCGATTTCCGTCAAGACTTCCTCAAATTCGCTTTGGCACAAAACGTGTTGAAATTCGGCGAATTTACGACTAAGGCCGGCCGTCAGTCGCCTTATTTTTTCAATGCCGGTTTGTTCAATGACGGCGTATCGACTTTGCAGCTGGCGAAATTTTACGCCGAAGCCATTATTGCCAGCGGCGTGAAGTTCGATATGCTGTTCGGCCCAGCCTATAAAGGCATTATTTTGGCGGCGGCAACAGCGATGATGTTGGCGGAAAAAGGCGTAAATGTACCGTTTGCCTACAACCGCAAAGAAGCCAAAGACCACGGCGAGGGCGGTGTGTTGGTGGGCGCGCCTTTGAAAGGCCGCGTGCTGATTATCGATGATGTGATTTCCGCCGGTACATCCGTGCGCGAGTCGGTCAAACTGATTGAGGCCGAAGGCGCAACGCCTGCCGCAGTGGCCATTGCGCTCGACCGTATGGAAAAAGGCACGGGCGAATTGTCGGCGGTGCAGGAAGTCGAAAAACAATACGGCCTGCCGGTGGTTTCGATTGCCAACCTGAACGACTTGTTCACGCTCTTGCAAAACAATGCCGAATTTGGCGGCTTCTTCGAGCCGGTCAAAGCCTATCGCGAACGTTACGGCGCGGTTTAAACCATAACATCATGCTCAGGTCGTCTGAAAACTGTTTCAGACGGCCTGAAACATTAGCTAAAATATATTTTTGATTCAATACACTTACGGAAATACTCATGCCTGCTTGTTCTTGTCCTCATTGTAAAACGCCGCATTGGGTGAAAGATGCCCAGTTGAACGTAGCACAGGGTTTCGTGGTCTGCACGCGTTGTTCGGGGATGTTTAAGGCCAAGGATTATCTGTCGGGCAACCTGCCGGCCGATCCGGCCCATCTGCCTGTGGCGGTAACGGATGTGCGCCTCGTGCATAACATCGGCGCGCAAATCCTCAAACATTCCAAACTCTCGCGCAAAGAAATTTCCGATTTGCTCAACAGCGCGCTTAAGGAAGAGCCTAAGGCGGAAGAGCAGGCGGCGGTCAAAACGCGCAAGGACGGTTTCAACTGGACGTTGGCATCGCTGATTGCGCTGACGGTTTTGATTATGCAACTCTTTTATCTTGCCCTGCTATGAGTACCATCGCCCATTTTGTCGCCAGCTTCCGTGAAGCCGCGCCCTATATCCAATATTTGCGCGGAAAAACCATGGTGGTCGGCGTGACCGACAGCCTGTTGGAAGGCGAAACCTTGATTCGTTTGGCCGCAGATTTGAATCTGTTGGCCAGCTTGGGCTTGCGTTTGGTCTTGGTGCACGGTTCGCGGCATTTGCTCGACAAATTGGCTTCGGGTCGGGATTTTGTTCCGAAATACAGCGGCAGCCGACGAATTACCGATGAAGCAACTTTGATGGAAGTGAAGCAGGTAGCGGGGATTATCCGCAGCGATGTCGAAGCCGCCTTGTTCAGCAGCGTATCCGCACCGCAACGGAGCAAGCCGCCGGTTATCGCGTGCGGCAACTTTATTACCGCCCGTCCGTTGGGCGTTATCGACGGTGTGGACATGGGCTATACCGGTACCGTCCGCAAAATCGATGCAGAAGAAATCCGTTTGCGCTTAGATGGCGGCGCGGTGGTGCTTATCAGCCCTTTGGGACATTCGTACAGCGGCAAAACCTTCAATCTGAGCATGTGCGAAACCGCGCAGGAAGTGGCAATGGCTTTGCAGGCGGAGAAACTGGTTTTCTTGACCGAAGAAGCCGGTATCCGCCGTGCTGACGGTTCGTTGGCCAATACTTTGTCTGTCGGCGAAGTGCAGGAATTGATACACGACAATCCCGATGCGCCGGCCGATTTACTGCATGCGGCGGTAGGTGCGTTGGAAAACGGCGTATCGCGGGTGCAGATTCTCAACGGCCGTGAAGACGGCAGCCTGTTGCGCGAGCTGTTTACCCGCGAGGGCAGCGGTACATCTATTGCGCGTGAGCCGTTTGTTTCCATCCGTCAGGCACGCAGCGACGATATTCCGCACATCATCGCCTTAATCCGCCCTCTGGCGGAACAAGGCATCTTGTTACACCGTAGCCGCGAGTATTTGGAAAACCATATTTCCAGCTTTTCCGTATTGGAACACGATCAAAACATTTACGGCTGCGTGGCGCTGAAAACCTTTGCCGAACCGGACTGCGGCGAATTGGCCTGTCTGGTGGTGTCGCCCGAAGCGCGCGATGGTGGCTACGGCGAACTGCTGTTGGAACATCTGTTTCAAAAAGCGCGCGCCTTGAATATCAAAACGCTCTTCGCCTTATCCACGCACACGGGCGAATGGTTTGTCGAACGGGGCTTTCAGACGGCCTCGGCCGATGACCTGCCTGCCGAACGTCGGCAGGAATACAATGCCAACGGCCGCAATTCCAAAGTATTTGTTTATGACTTGCAGGCCGTCTGAAAAACTTCAATCTTATTATCCGTTTTTAAAAATTACTCAAATCTTATGTTGAAAATCATCTCTGCCAACGTCAACGGTATCCGCTCCGCCTATAAAAAAGGTTTTTATGAATACATCGCCGCTTCCGGTGCCGACATCGTCTGCGTGCAGGAACTGAAAGCTCAAGAGGCCGACCTGTCAGACGATATGAAAAATCCGCACGGTATGCACGGCTACTGGCATTGCGCCGAAAAGCGCGGTTACAGCGGCGTGGCGGTGTACAGCAAACGCAAGCCCGACAATGTGCAAATCGGCATGGGCATTGAAGAATTTGACAGGGAAGGCCGTTTTGTCCGTTGCGATTTCGGCAAGTTGTCGGTAATTTCCCTGTATCTGCCCAGTGGCAGCAGCGCGGAAGAGCGCCAACAAGTGAAATACCGCTTTTTGGACGCGTTCTATCCCATGCTCGAAGCCATGAAAAACGAAGGGCGCGATATCGTCGTCTGCGGCGACTGGAATATTGCCCACCAAAACATCGACTTGAAAAACTGGAAGGGCAATCAGAAAAATTCGGGCTTTTTGCCTGAAGAGCGCGAATGGATAGGCAAAGTCATCCACAAACTCGGTTGGACGGATATGTGGCGCACACTTTATCCCGATGTACCGGGCTATACCTGGTGGAGCAACCGCGGACAAGCGTATGCGAAAGATGTCGGGTGGCGCATCGATTATCAGATGGTTACGCCGGAGCTGGCCGCCAAAGCCGTTTCCGCACATGTTTATAAAGATGAAAAATTCTCGGATCACGCCCCTTTAGTTGTGGAGTATGACTATGTTGCCGAATAAGTTTTTTGGTAAGTACGACTGGAATATAAACAGTAAAACTGGCGTAGGTGCGGTTTGGGTTGTGGCGGCATTTGTGCTGCCTATGCTGGTGTGGGCAATATTTATGCTGGCGCGGATGTCCGGCTGGGTTGCGCCGACCAAGGCCAATCCGACTTGGGCGTTGGTGTGGCTGCTGTTTTCATTGCCTTGCCTGCTGATTGCGGCCAAATGCTTTGCTTGGAAGGGCTGGCGGCTGATTGCCAACATCGTACTGTGTCTGGCGACTTGTGCCATTCTCAGCGTGCCAGCCGCCTTGTTGATCGCATTTACACTCAACGACTTACTCAAATAGGCCGTCTGAAATGCAGAGCTTCGAACTCGAAGAAATGGCTTTGTTTCTGATACGCGATGCGGATGAAGCGGAAATGTGGATAGACCGCTGGGCGGTCAGCTATCCGATTGTTCAAACCGCCGAAGCCGATAGTCGGCAAACCATTTTAGAATGGCAACACGCCATTCAGACGGCCTTTGACCATATCGTCAGTAGAAATATTGCCGTCGTGGCTCATGGTGTTGGTGTGTCTGCATTTTTGGCATGGCTGTATCAAACCGACATCCTGACGCAAAAACGCCTGACCAATATTATTTTGGTCTCGCCGAGTCCCGAGGCTTTTCCCGAAGACGAAATCCATACGTTCCAACGCGTCCGTTGCCCTTGCCGTACGGCGTTGGTCATCGCTGAAACAAACGGCACACCACGCGATTGGGCGCAAGAACAGGCCGACCGCTGGCAGGCGCGCCTGCTTCAATCGCCGCATTCCGGCCGGTTAAGCGGCGCGCTCGGCGGCTGGCAATGGGGCATGAAGCTGATGCAGGAAATGCTATTGAGTAAGTAGTGTAGCAGTATCTATTAATATTAATAAACGAAGGCCGTCTGAAATCGATATGTGTTTCAGACGGCCTTTGTTTGCAAATATCATGTTAAATATAATTAAAAGAAACTATTCTCATTTCTTTTACGGAGCAATATAATTCGGTTGTTTCGTTAAATTGAGTATAAAAATGCAAATACCATTTCATTTGGCTTTATTACCCACGTTGATTATTGCTTCCTTCCCTGTTGCTGCCGCCGATACGCAGGATAATGGCGAACATTACACCGCCACGCTGCCGACCGTTTCAGTGGTCGGGCAGTCCGACACCAGCGTACTCAAAGGCTACATCAACTACGACGAAGCCGCCGTTACCCGCAACGGACAGCTCATCAAAGAAACGCCGCAAACCGTCGATACGCTCAACATCCAGAAAAACAAAAACTATGGCACGAACGATTTGAGTTCCATCCTCGAAGGCAACGCCGGCATTGACGCTGCCTACGATATGCGCGGCGAAAGTATTTTCCTGCGCGGTTTTCAAGCCGACGCCTCCGATATTTACCGCGACGGCGTGCGCGAAAGCGGACAGGTCCGCCGCAGTACCGCCAACATCGAGCGCGTGGAAATCCTGAAAGGTCCGTCTTCCGTCCTTTACGGCCGCACCAACGGCGGCGGCGTCATCAATATGGTCAGCAAATACGCCAATTTCAAACAAAGCCGCAACATTGGTGCGGTTTACGGCTCGTGGGCAAACCGCAGCCTGAATATGGACATCAACGAAGTGCTGAACAAAAACGTCGCCATCCGCCTCACCGGCGAAGTCGGGCGCGCCAATTCGTTCCGCAGCGGCATAGACAGCAAAAACGTCATGGTTTCGCCCAGCATTACCGTCAAACTCGACAATGGCTTGAAATGGACGGGGCAATACACCTACGACAATGTGGAGCGCACGCCCGACCGCAGTCCGACCAAGTCCGTGTACGACCGCTTCGGACTGCCTTACCGCATGGGTTTCGCCCACCCGAACGATTTTGTCAAAGACAAGCTGCAAGTTTGGCGTTCCGACCTCGAATACGCCTTCAACGACAAATGGCGCGCCCAATGGCAGCTCGCCCACCGCACGGCGGCGCAGGATTTCGACCATTTCTATGCAGGCAGCGAAAACGGCAGCTTAATCAAACGCAATTACGCTTGGCAGCAGACCGACAACAAAACCCTGTCGTCCAATTTCACACTCAACGGCGACTACAACATCGGGCGTTTTGAAAACCACCTAACCGTAGGTATGGACTACAGCCGCGAACACCGCAACCCGACCTTGGGTTACAGCCGCGCCTTCTCCGCCTCCATCGACCCTTACGACCGCGCAAGCTGGCCGGCTTCGGGCAGGCTGCAACCCGTCCTCACCGAAAACCGCCACAAAGCCGACTCCTACGGCATTTTCGTGCAAAACATCTTCTCCGCCACGCCCGATTTGAAATTCGTCCTCGGCGGCCGTTACGATAAGTACACCTTTAATTCCGAAAACAAACTCACCGGCAGCAGCCGCCAATACAGTGGCCATTCGTTCAGCCCCAATATCGGTGCAGTGTGGAACGTAACGCCCGCCCACACGCTCTACGCCTCATATAACAAAGGCTTCGCACCTTATGGCGGACGCGGCGGCTATTTGAGCATCGACACTTCGTCTGCCGCCGTGTTCAACGCCGACCCCGAGTACACCCGCCAATACGAAACCGGCGTGAAAAGCAGTTGGCTGAACGACCGCCTCAGCACCACATTGTCCGCCTACCAAATCGAACGCTTCAATATCCGCTACCGTCCCGACGCGCAAAATGATCCCTATACTTGGGCAGTCGGCGGTAAACATCGTTCGCGTGGCGTGGAATTGTCCGCCATCGGGCAAATCATTCCCAAAAAACTCTATCTGCGCGGTTCGTTGGGCGTGATGCAGGCGAAAGTCGTTGAAGACAAAGACAATCCCGACCGAGTGGGCATCCATTTGAATAACACCAGCAACGTTACCGGCAACCTGTTTTTCCGTTACACACCAACCGAAAACCTCTACGGCGAAATCGGCGTAACTGGTACAGGCAAACGCTACGGTTACGACTCAAGAAATAAAGAAGTGACCACGCTTCCAGGCTTTGCCCGAGTTGATGCCATGCTCGGCTGGAACCATAAAAACGTCAACGTTACCTTTGCCGCGGCCAATCTGCTCAATCAAAAATATTGGCGTTCGGATGCCATGCCGGGTAATCCGCGCGGCTATACTGCCCGGGTAAATTACCGTTTCTGATGAAATCAGGCAAAGGCCGTCTGAAAATAAGGCTATGATCTAAGCCATATTTCAGACGGCCTTTTATAAAGGTTGAAATAAAACTAAACACAATTTTTCACTCAAATCGAACACACCTCCAACAAAATGCCATAAAATCCGCCCATTGATTTGAATGTAAAGAGATACCTATGAAACTGAAAACCTTAGCCTTGACCTCATTAACCCTGTTGGCATTGGCCGCTTGCGGCAAACAGGCTGAAACCAGCGTTCCGGCAGACAGCGCCCAAAGCAACACATCCGCTCCGGCAGCCCCTGCCGCATTGACCGAAGGTGTCAATTACACCGTATTGTCCAATCCGATTCCGCAACAGCAGGCCGGTAAAATCGAAGTATTGGAATTTTTCGGCTACTTCTGCCCTCATTGCGCCCATCTTGAGCCGGTCTTGAGCGAGCACATCAAAACGTTTAAAGACGATACCTATATGCGTCGCGAGCATGTCGTGTGGGGTGATGAAATGAAACCTTTGGCACGTTTGGCGGCCGCAGTGGAAATGGCCGGTGAATCAGATAAAGCCAACAGCCATATTTTCGATGCGATGGTTAACCAAAAAATCAACTTGGCCGATACCGATACCCTGAAAAAATGGCTGTCCGAGCAAACAGCGTTTGACGGCAAAAAAGTATTGGCTGCATTTGAGGCTCCTGAAAGCCAAGCGCGTGCGGCTCAAATGGAAGAATTGACCAATAAATTCCAAATCAGCGGCACACCGACCGTTATTGTCGGCGGCAAATACCAAGTCGAATTTAAAGACTGGCAGTCCGGCATGACCACGATTGACCAGTTGGTAGACAAAGTACGCGAAGAGCAGAAAAAGCCGCAATAAGTTGAAGGCTGAATGAATAAAGGCCGTCTGAAAATAGATTTCAGACGGCCTTTTATATTAGATGTTGTAGAAGAAATGGTTGCTTAAGGCCTCATGATTTTAAATCTGAATACAAAATCAAAACGCCGTCTGAAACTTTTCAGACGGCGTTTTCTGTCAAAGTAGCTTACAAACCCGGGAACATGCCTTTCATTCCCTTCATACCTTTGGCCAAACGCATCAGTTTGCCCAAGCCGTTGCCGCTGAACATCTTCATCATTTGTTGCATTTGTTCAAACTGTTTGAGCAATTTGTTCACTTCCTGCACGGTCGTACCCGCACCCATTGCAATACGGCGTTTGCGGCTGGCCTTGAGCAGGGCAGGGTTGGCGCGTTCTTTAGGGGTCATCGAGTTGATGATGGCTTCTACTTTACCCATCGCTTTTTCAGCCGTACCTTCGGGGATTTGTTTCGATATTTGGCCCAGTTCGCCCGGCATTTTCGACATCAGGTTTTCCAAGCCGCCCATATTGCGCATCTGCTGAATTTGTTCTTTAAAGTCATTGAGATCAAAGCCTTTGCCTTTTTGCAGCTTTTTCGCCATTTTGGCGGCGGCTTCTTCATCAATACCTTTTTGAACGTCTTCAATCAGGGTCAATACGTCGCCCATGCCGAGGATACGGCTGGCAAGACGGTCGGGGTGGAAAGGTTCGAGGCCGTTGATTTTTTCGCCGACACCGATAAATTTAATCGGTTTGCCGGTCACATGGCGTACGGATAATGCCGCACCGCCGCGCGAGTCGCCGTCCATCTTGGTCAATACAACACCGGTCAGCGGCAGGGCTTCATTAAATGCCTGCGCAGTGTTCACCGCATCCTGACCCAGCATGGCATCGATAACGAACAAAGTTTCAACCGGGTTAACCGCCGCATGAAGCGCTTTGATTTCGTTCATCATCTCTTCATCGATTGCCAGGCGGCCGGCGGTATCGACCATCAATACATCGTAAAAATGTTTTTTGGCGTAATCAACGGCGGCAGTTGCAATCTCAACCGGTTTTTGGTTGGTATCGGATGGGAAAAAGTCCACGCCGACCTGTTCGGCCAACAGGCGCAGCTGTTCAATCGCGGCAGGGCGGTAAACGTCGGCAGATACCACCAAAACTTTTTTCTTCTGATCGTTTTTCAGCAGGCGGGCGAGTTTGCCGACAGTTGTTGTCTTACCGGCACCCTGCAAACCGGCCATTAAAACAATGGCAGGCGGTGAAACCGACAAATCCAGCGTTTTGTTTTCCTTGCCCATCAATTCGACTAAGGCTTGGTTGACCACGCCGATAAAGGCTTGGTCAGGCGTCAGGCTGCCGACAACTTCTTGGCCAAGGGCCTGTTCTTTGACTGTGTTGACGAATTCTTTAACGACGGGTAATGCAACGTCGGCTTCCAGCAGGGCAAGACGAACCTCGCGCAAGGCTTCTTTAATATTGTCTTCGGTCAGCGTTGATTGGCCGCGAATATTTTTAAGTACCTTGCTGAAGCGGTTGGTCAGGTTGTCTAACATACTTATCCTTGATAATGAGAATAGCTGCCCAATACAGGGCATTCTTTGTTAAAATAAAATTCGGATTATTTTACACGATAGTCCGAAGTTATGCTTTAAGAACACAAACACGCACACCAAGGCCGTCTGAAACCCTGCCGGCTGTCCGTCAAGTGTTCACACATCTATTGAGAAAGATATTTATGCCGATTGTCTTAATCTGCCTTATGCTGGTGTATGCCGGATTAGGCGCATTTTCCTGGTTGCAACATAAAAAACACAATAATAAGTCTTACCCGCTGAAAACCGAGCTGCTGATTTTGAGCGGCGCATTATTGGTACATGGCGCAGCATTGATGTTCCCAGTATTGCAGGATAGGGTATTGATTACCGGTTTTGGTTATTCGCTCAGCCTGATAGTCTGGCTGATGCTGATGATGTATTGCTTGGGCAGCTTCTTTTATTGTCTGCGCGGAGTGCAACTCTTATTGTATCCCTGTGCCGCATTGACCTTATTGTTGGGTTTCCTTTTCCCGGGGGATTTTTCAGGTCGCCAAATTGTAGACTTATTGCCACTGTCGCACATCGCATCATCATTGCTTGCATACGGATTGTTTGGCATCGTTACCTTATTTGCCATCCTAATCCTTTTAATCAACCGTAATTTGCACAGACGCCGTTTTTCCGCATTGGTCAGCTTCTTGCCACCTTTATTGAGTTTGGAGAAACTCATGTTCCAAGGTATTTGGGCAGGTTTCATTTTATTGACCTATTCCGTTATCAGCGGTACGTTTTTTGCCGAAGCCGTTTTCGGCAAACCCATGACCTTCACGCATAAAACCATCTTCAGTATTATGTCGTGGCTGATTTATGGCGCATTATTGTTGAAACACAGTATGACCGCATGGCGCGGCAAAAAAGCCGCCGTTTGGACTATTGTCGGATTTGTCAGTCTGATTTTTGCCTATGTAGGCAGCAAATTTGTTCTAGAAATTGTCCTTCAACGTATTGGATAAATGGCAAACATAAAAAAAGGCCGTCTGAAAGAGCATTTCAGACGGCCTTTGTTTTGTATTTTTTGTATGTATGGATAGTGTAGGAAGGTTGATTGTATTTTTTAT
>NZ_JAPWBC010000011.1:0-61278 GCF_041433255.1 Neisseria sp. 20925_1_37
CACAAAGGCACATACGGCACGCTTGCCATTATCGGCGGCGCAACGGGAATGAGCGGCGCAGTGGTTTTGGCAACCACAGCCGCCATGTATCAAGGATGCGGCAAGGTTTGGGCAGGCTTCAACCAAACCACACTGCCTTTTGCCATCATTCCCGAACGCCCTGAAATTATGCTCGCCACTGCGG
Organism: Neisseria sp. 20925_1_37; assembly: GCF_041433255.1. Lineage (NCBI taxonomy): Bacteria > Pseudomonadati > Pseudomonadota > Betaproteobacteria > Neisseriales > Neisseriaceae > Neisseria > Neisseria sp. 20925_1_37. The sequence continues at coordinate 185 of NZ_JAPWBC010000011.1, forward strand.
CCCAACTGATGAAGCGCAACGATATCAGCGCTCGCGTAATCGGCTGCGGCTTTGGTTTGGACGGATTATCAGAGCAGCTGCTGCCACAAATCCTGTCTACACACCATGACCAGCCTTTATTGCTCGATGCAGATGCCTTAACACTGCTTGCCCGTTCTTCCGAATTGGCCGAACGCCTCAAATCGTACAAACATATCGTCCTGACACCTCATCCGGCAGAAGCTGCACGCCTGCTCGGTACCGATACCCAATCAGTTCAAGCAGACAGACAAAAAGCCGTAACAGAAATCAGCCAAAAATATGGAGCGACTGTCGTATTGAAAGGCCATCATACATTAGTTGCCGCAACTGACGGCATGACCTATACCAACACCAGCGGCAATGCCGGTTTGGCCACCGCCGGCAGCGGCGATGTCTTGAGCGGCATTATCGGCAGCCTGCTGGCACAAGGCATTCCGACATTCCAAGCCGCCTGCGCCGGCGTATGGCTGCATGGTGCGGCGGCCGATGTCATCAAACACAGCAGCCAAATCGAAACCGGCATGCTCGCCGGAGAAATCGCACCTGCCGCCCGATGGCTGCGCAATATTTTATCAAAAGAATAATGCCGTCTATATCATAAATACAAATTGCAGGCCGTCTGAAAATCAATCTCTATTTTCAGACGGCCTGGTTTATTTTTAAGTCATTTTGCAAATTAAGGTTAAGGCGTGTATCCTTGGTTTCCCTTAAAAACAACTTCACAACATATTATCATGAGTATCCTCAATAAAATTAGCAACTTTATTGGAAAAACATTTTCCCTTTGGGCGGCGCTCTTTGCCGGCATCGCTTTTTTCGCACCCGATACCTTCAAATGGGTCGGTCCTTACATTCCTTGGCTTCTGGGCATTATCATGTTCGGCATGGGCTTGACCCTTAAACCTTCCGACTTCGATATTTTGTTTAAACGCCCCAAAGCCGTCATCATCGGCGTGATTGCACAATTCGCCATCATGCCGGCAACCGCCTATCTGCTGGCCAAGCTGTTGAACCTGCCTGCCGAAATCGCAGTCGGTGTGATTTTGGTCGGCTGCTGCCCGGGCGGTACGGCTTCCAATGTAATGACTTATCTGGCGCGCGGCAATGTGGCTTTGTCGGTTGCCGTTACATCGGTTTCTACTCTGATTTCCCCATTGCTGACCCCCGCCATCTTCCTGATGCTTGCCGGTGAAATGCTGGAAATCCAAGCGGGCAGTATGTTGATGTCCATCGTCAAAATGGTTTTGTTCCCCATCGTTTTGGGCTTGATTGTCCATAAAGTCTTGGGCAACAAAACTGAAAAATTGACCGACGCGCTGCCGCTGGTTTCCGTTGCTGCCATCGTGCTGATTATCGGCGCGGTTGTCGGTGCCAGCAAAGGCAAGATTATTGAAAGCGGCCTGCTGATTTTCGCGGTTGTCGTACTCCACAACGGTATCGGCTATCTGCTCGGCTTCTTTGCCGCCAAATGGACCGGCCTGCCTTATGATGCACAAAAAACGCTGGCCATCGAAGTCGGTATGCAAAACTCAGGCTTAGGCGCCGCGCTTGCCGCCGCACACTTTGCCGCCGCGCCGGTCGTTGCCGTTCCCAGCGCATTGTTCAGCGTGTGGCACAATATCTCCGGCTCGCTTCTGGCAACTTATTGGGCAGCCAAAGCCGATAAAAATAACGAATCCTAAACGTCTTTAATCATCAGGCCGTCTGAACAGGGATAAACGAAATCAACGATTTCTGCCTTACCTGTTTAGACGGCCTTTATTTTGAAATCAAGCAGGATTATTGTTTGGCTGCTTCGATTTGGATATTGATGTTTACTTTTTTGCTCATACCGGCACTCACTAAATAATCCAAGCCCCATTTGGTACGGTCGATGGTGGTGCTGAAGTCGCCGCCGCATACTTCTGCTTTTAACATCGGGCTTTGGTAGCAGTTGAATTTGTCGGCTTTGAGTTTTACCGGCGCAGTTTTGCCGTTCATGGTCAGGTTGCCGTCAACAGACAGCAATTTTTTGCCGTTGAAATTGAATTTGGTGGATACAAAACGGATTTCAGGGTATTTGTCTGCATTGAAAATATCGGCAGATTTCAAATGTTGAGTAAAGCGATCTGAACCGGTTTGCAGTTTGGACAAAGGCAATACGATATCGATTGAGCCTTGGCGTTTGGCACGATCAAATTCCAAATTGCCGGTCAAACCATAAATACCGCCGACGTTGGTGCTGGTGTTGAAATGGTCGATGGCAAAGCGGGCATTGGCATGAAATTCGTCCACTTTATAAACAGCGGCAGACGCAGCAGAAGCCAACATGGCCGAACACAATGCAAACATGATTTTTTTCATCGTCTTATCCTTAGAAATGTGAGAAGTTCCCTATCATATCACTTTTTAATGTCAACATCTTTTGCAAACTGAGAAAGACAACGTTTCATCTTAAGAAAACTTCAGGCCGTCTGAAAGAATGAGCAGCAAATTCAGGTGAAGCAAATACAGTTTAGTTTTATTACAAAATAGCGTGCTTCATCGCTCGTAATTGGTATAAAATACCGAGTTATTTCTACAACGGGCCGCCAATTAACCAGCCTATTTCAGACGGCCTCAGCATAAAATAAAGGAACAAAAATGCCTGAATACCGCTCCAAAACCTCTACCCACGGCCGCAATATGGCAGGCGCGCGCGCATTGTGGCGTGCGACCGGCGTCATGGAAACCGACTTCGGCAAACCGATTATCGCCATTGCCAACTCCTTCACCCAATTCGTCCCAGGCCATGTGCACCTGCACAATATGGGCCAACTGGTTGCCCGTGAAATCGAAAAAGCCGGCGGCATTGCCAAAGAATTCAACACCATCGCCATTGACGACGGTATCGCCATGGGCCACAGCGGTATGCTCTACTCCCTGCCCAGCCGCGACCTGATTGCCGACTCCATCGAATACATGGTCAATGCCCACTGCGCCGACGCGCTGGTGTGCATTTCCAACTGTGACAAAATCACCCCGGGCATGCTGATTGCCGCCATGCGCCTGAACATTCCGACCATCTTCGTTTCCGGCGGCCCGATGGAAGCCGGTAAAGTTATCGGTGTGGCCAATATTCAACCCGAACGCCGTTTGGATTTAATTGACGCCATGATCGAATCGGCAGACGACAATATCAGCGACAAACAAGTCGAAGAAGTCGAGCAAAACGCCTGCCCGACTTGCGGCTCTTGCTCCGGCATGTTTACCGCCAACTCCATGAACTGCCTGACCGAAGCACTCGGCCTTTCCCTGCCGGGTAACGGTTCATACTTGGCGACCCACGCAGGCCGTAAAGAATTGTTCCTCGAAGCCGGCCGCATGATTGTCGAAATCACCAAACGCTACTACGAGCAAGACGACGAAACCGTTTTGCCACGAAACATTGCCACCAAAAAAGCATTTGAAAACGCCATGACCATGGACATCGCCATGGGCGGCTCTACCAATACCATTTTGCACCTATTGGCCGTTGCCAACGAAGCCGGTGTCGATTTCAAAATGGCAGACATCGACCGCCTGAGCCGCGTTGTGCCTTGCATCTGCAAAACCGCGCCAAACAACCACGACTACTACATGGAAGACGTGCATCGCGCAGGCGGCATCTTCGCCATCCTGAAAGAATTGGACAAAGCCGGCAAACTGCACACCGACGTGTACACCATCCACGCGCCGACACTGAAAGACGCGATTGAAAAATGGGACGTGACCAACCCTGAAAACACCCATGCTATCGAGCGTTTCAAAGCGGCTCCCGGCGGCGTGCGCACTACTCAGGCGTTCTCGCAAAACCGTATGTGGAAAACCCTCGACCTCGACCGCGAAAAAGGCTGTATCCGCGATGTTGAGCATGCCTACTCGCAAGACGGCGGCTTGGCAGTATTGTTCGGCAATATCGCCGAGCGCGGTTGCGTAGTGAAAACCGCAGGCGTGGACGAGAGCATCCTCAAATTTACCGGCCGCGCCCGCGTATTTGAAAGCCAAGAAGACGCAGTCGAAGGTATTTTGGGCAACCAAATCGTAGCTGGCGACATCGTCATCATCCGCTACGAAGGCCCTAAAGGCGGCCCGGGCATGCAAGAAATGCTATACCCGACTTCCTACCTGAAATCCAAAGGTTTGGGCAAAGCCTGTGCCCTCCTGACCGACGGCCGCTTCTCCGGCGGTACTTCCGGCCTGTCCATCGGCCACGCTTCGCCTGAAGCGGCAGAAGGCGGTGCCATCGGTTTGGTACACGAAGGCGACACCATCGAAATCGATATTCCAAACCGCAGCATCCACCTTGTCATTTCCGATGAAGAGCTTGCCGCACGCCGTGCCGAAATGGAAGCGCGCGGCAGCAAAGCGTGGAAACCGGAAAACCGCGACCGCTACGTCTCCGCAGCCCTGCGTGCCTACGGCGCGATGGCGACTTCCGCCGACAAAGGCGCAGTACGCGACGTATCGCAAATCGAACGTTAATTAACCTGACTTTAAGGCCGTCTGAACGCTTTCAAGTGTTTCAGACGGCCTTCATTCAAACGGACACATATGGACAAATTCATTTTAGCGATGATCGGCATGGCTATTGCCCTGCTGATTATTATTGGCGGCGGATTTATCGCTGTCGAATATTTCAAATCCCATCCTGAAGCATTTCAAGTCAAGCCGCTATCAAAATAATCATTTAACGGCATGAGTTTCAAGGGGAAAGAGCCGTAGCTCAAGGCCGTCTGAACGCAGTACATATAATGAAACACTTTCTTTACTGGTTGGGTGGCTTTGCTGTCGCCCTCGGCATATTCCAATACTACGAAACCCATCGCTATTCCGAAGACCAGCTCATCTACGCCCAACCGCCGCAAAATCGTACTGCCGTTGCCGATTTTGATGCCTTGGCGTATTTAAACTTCCTCCGCGACTCAGCCAATCTGCCCGCACTGGCGCACTCAGACACACTCGAACGCGCCGCGCGCAATCATGCCCGCTATCTGCTGCAAAACCCTGACGACGGACATGACGAACACAATACGCGCAATCTCTTTTATACAGGCCCACGCCCATCAGACCGCACACGCAAAGCCGGTTATGCCTATAAAGGCGTGCATGAAAACGTCAGTACCGGCCAGCATCCGCCAAACGAAAAAATCAACGACCATCTGCCTGCCCAACATCAGCTGGACAACCTGATGACGGCGATTTACCACCGCCTCTCCTTACTCGATCAAAATATCGACGAGGCCGGTGCGGCGTTTGAATCACAAGGCAAACAAATCGCGTTGAGCATCAATCAAGGCGACAGCAGATTCAACAGCCTCTGCCAAAAAAACCGCCCCCTATCCGACCTCAGCCGCTCGTTTTATCAAGATGCCTGTCATGGTCATGCCATTGTTTATGCGGATGAAATCTCCAACCGCAAAACCCGACCTTACATCACCTATCCGCAAGGCAACTTCGCTTCGCCGGTTTTCCATGGCGAACGTCCCGACCCTATGCCGCATTATGAAATGACCGGCAATCCGGTCAGCATCGCGTTCTCCGAACAATCGCCCCCGGTCAAAATGCGTTCGTTCAAACTGTATCAGGACACAAAAGAAATCAGAGACGTCAAAATCTTAGATAAAGATAATGACCCAAACCGCCTCCTGACCGAACGCCAATTTGCGCTGTTTCCTTTACAGCCATTGGAATACGACACCGACTACCATGCCGTGTTCGAATACCGTCAAAACGGAAAAGACCGAACGGTCGAATGGACATTCAGCACGCAAAAACCCGATTATCCTTACTTCATTGTCAAAGGCGGCGAAACGCTGGCCGTCGAATCCGGACAAAAATATTTTATCCATTGGCAGGATTTTTGGTGCTTGAAGCAATGCGAACGCTACCACTACCGCATGAACCGCGACACCCAACTCGACATTATCGAGCGGCAGGCCGGCGGCATCATTATCCGTGTTAATGGAAGCAAAGGCAGCAGCATCCGCTTAATGCCCGAAGGCGAAGACAGGCGCGCCATTACACTTTATTTATGGAAATAAAGCCGTTTTCAGACGGCATGAAGCACCAAAAAGCTGATAAAATACCGCCTCACCACCCTACGGCAAGCTATCCAATATGACCAAACATCCGCAAACAGCAGCCAATACCCGCTATGCCTTTGCCAGCATTGCTGCCATGTTGGCCGCATTTTTACTGTTCGTTGCCGTAATGTTGCTGCCTTTGGGGTTGACGGCGGGCACGCAAGTAAGCCTGATACGGCTTTCACTCTACACAATCGTGCTGTTTGCCGTACTTGGCGGTATTTTTTCTGTACGCGTTGCCTATTTGCGTAAAAAGAACGGAGCATGACATGACCCAAGCCGATAAAATCCCACAAGAAATCCGCCTCCAGCAAGAGCGGCGCGTACTGACTTTGGTCTATGTTGACGGTGCCAAGAGCCTTCCTGCCGAATACCTGCGCGTGTACTCGCCCAGCGCGGAAGTGCGCGGACACGGTGCCGGTCAAGATGTATTGCAAACAGGCAAAGCCGAAGTCAGCATTACCGATTTAGACCCCGTCGGCCAATACGCATTGAAAATTACTTTTTCAGACGGCCACGACAGCGGCCTTTACGATTGGGACTATCTCTACCGACTAGCTCACAATCAAGACGCGCTTTGGCAAGACTATCTCGACCGCCTCGAAAAAGCCGGCGCGTCCAGAACGCCAAGTGCAGAAGATTTAAAACCCAAACGCACACATTCCTGCGGTAGCGGAGGTTGCGGCGGAAAGGCCGTCTGAAAAAAGGCGAAGCCGACATTGGACGATGGCAGGATCATTGACAGCAAAGCATTCCTCTCCCCGCCCAAAAAAGGACGGGTAGTAGCCATCTTCGGCGATAGCAAAGCCTGTCCTCAGGCAGTGCGCGCCGCACAAAACGCAGACGTTTTGGCGCATGAAGCAACCTTTACGGTAGGCGATGAAGAGACAGCGGAACGAGTATTCCATTCGACCGTATCCGATGCCGCCAAGCTGGCTTTGCAAGCCAATGTGAAACAACTTTACCTAACCCACATCAGCGCACGTTATACCGAAGAAAAAACAACGCCTGATGCTGGAGCGGCAAGCACAAACTATATTTCCCGCGTCGAAAGTGGTTGGCGATTTCGACGTATTCGATATCTGAATCCGTATTATTTTAAGAAGGCAGACACTATGAGCGACCACAAAACCCATTTCGGCTTCTCTACCGTTGACGAAGACGAAAAAGCAGGCAAAGTTGCCGAAGTCTTCCACTCCGTGGCAAAAAACTACGACATTATGAATGACGTAATGTCCGGCGGTCTGCACCGTGTTTGGAAACATTTCACCATCAATACCGCCCGCCTGAAAAAAGGCGACAAAGTATTGGATATCGCCGGCGGTACAGGCGATTTATCCCGAGGCTGGGCGAAACGTGTGGGTAAAGAAGGCGAAGTTTGGCTGACAGACATCAACTCCTCCATGCTGACGGTCGGCCGTGACCGCTTGCTCAATGAAGGCATGATTCTGCCTGTATCGTTGGCAGACGCTGAAAAATTGCCATTCCCCGACAACTATTTCAATCTGGTTTCCGTCGCATTCGGCCTGCGCAACATGACGCACAAAGATGCCGCGCTGAAAGAAATGTACCGCGTATTGAAACCGGGCGGTACTCTGCTGGTGTTGGAATTCTCCAAAGTGTACAAACCTTTGGAAGGCGTGTACGACCTCTACTCTTTCAAACTGTTGCCGATTATGGGCAAACTGATTGCCAAAGATGCCGACAGCTACCAATACCTCGCCGAGTCCATCCGTATGCACCCCGACCAAGAAACCTTGAAGCAAATGATGCTGGATGCAGGCTTCGACAGCGTGGATTACCACAACATGAGCGCAGGCATCGTTGCCCTGCATAAAGGCGTGAAATTCTAAGGCCGTCTGAAGCAAACACAAAGGACGTGATTGATAGACACGCCCTTTGTTTTTAAACCTTACCCAAGCCAATCTGACACAAACCAAAGGCCGTCTGAACAGCCGTAAAACGAAATCAAGGATTTCGGTTACACTATTCAGACGGCCTTAATACGTTTAAATCAGCTTATGTCCCTGCTTTCACGCTTTGCCATTGACGGACCATAAATTTCAACGCCGCCGGCTGGATAGGCACCATGATAAAGCTGTTTTTCAAATCCTCGTCAGTCGGGAAAATAGTATTGTCGTTTCTAAACTCTTCATCCATCAGCTCTTGAGCCGGTTTGCTGGACGGCGCATAAGTAACAAAATTGCCGTTTTTAGCCGCAACTTCAGGATCTAAGAAATCATTGATATACGCATGGGCATTGGCCACATGTTTGGCATCTTTCGGAATCACAAACGAATCCACCCAAATCCCCACGCCTTCTTTCGGCATCATTACACGGATTTTTTCCTTGCCGCCTGCTTCTTCGGCACGACGTTTGGCAATGTTCAAATCGCCGCCAAAACCAATCGTTACGCAAGTATCGCCGCGCGCCAAATCATCGATAAAACCGGACGAAGTAAAACGCTTGATATATGGACGGTTTTTCTTCAAGACTTCCGTAGCCGCCTTAATATCCGCCGTTTCACTGCTGTTTGGATTTTTACCCATATAGTTCAATACCATAGGATAAATTTCCGCCGCGCTATCCAAATAGCTGATGCCGCATTGCTTGAGTTTGGACGTGTATTCAGGGTTAAACACCAAATCCCATTGATTGTCCGGCAGCTGATCCGTGCCCAAAGCCTTTTTCACACGCTCGGTGTTGATAGCGAAAGTATTGGTACCCCAATAAAACGGAACGGCATATTCATGCCCTGGATCGACACCTTCCATCAGTTTCATCAACTGAGGATTCAAATTTTTATAGTTGGGAATCAATGATTTGTCGATTTTCTGATACGCACCTGCCTTAATCTGCCTACCGACAAACGCATTGGAAGGACCTACGATGTCGTAACCCGACTTGCCGGTCAATACCTTGCTCTCCAGCGTTTCATCGCTGTCATATACATCGTAAGTTACTGCGATACCGTGTTTTTTCTCAAACGCGGCAACCGTCTCGGGATCGACATATTCCGACCAGTTGTAAATGCTCAATACCTTTTGATTATCGGTTTGAGCCGCCTTGTCGGCAGAAGTTTTGTCCGAGCCGCCGCAGCCGGCCAGTGCCAGCGCAGTCAGTACGATGAGGGGCAGATGTTTGGTCATTATCATTCCTTGCGTATCCGGTTGAAAATAGAGAGGCATTATAAAGCAGGCAAGCCCGAGCGGATAGGCTTCATTGTTAAAAGATATCGCCCCGCTTGAGGCCGTCTGAAAGACGGATTGCAGCCAACTTAAAACCTTTCTGCCGATAGCTTGAAATATGGTTTTGCGGTAAGATAACGCCCATTCGTTTTTAATCGCAACGCGCCGTCCGGGCCGTCTGAAATCCTTGTAAAAAATTTATCGAGACATTATGAAAACCACCGAACTACGCCAAAAATTCCTGAAATTTTTCGAATCTAAAGGCCACACCATCGTCCGCTCCTCCTCGCTCGTGCCACACGACGACCCGACCCTGCTGTTTACCAACGCAGGCATGAACCAATTTAAAGACGTATTCCTCGGCTTTGACAAACGCCCATACAACCGCGCCACTACCGCGCAAAAATGCGTACGCGCAGGCGGCAAACACAACGACTTGGAAAACGTCGGCTATACTGCCCGCCACCATACCTTCTTCGAAATGATGGGCAACTTTTCCTTCGGCGACTACTTCAAGCGCGATGCGATCCACTTCGCTTGGGAATTCCTGACTTCCCCTGAATGGTTGAACATCCCTAAAGACAAACTCTTGGCGACCGTTTACGCAGAAGACGACGAAGCCTACAACATCTGGTTGAACGAAATCGGCATGCCTGCCGAGCGTATCGTCCGCATCGGCGACAACAAAGGCGCAAAATATGCATCCGATAATTTCTGGCAAATGGGCGACACCGGCCCTTGCGGCCCTTGCTCCGAAATTTTCTACGACCACGGCGAAGAAATCTGGGGCGGCATTCCCGGCAGCCCTGAAGAAGACGGCGACCGCTGGATCGAAATTTGGAACTGCGTATTCATGCAGTTCAACCGCGACGAACAAGGCAATATGAATCCGCTGCCTAAGCCTTCCGTCGATACCGGCATGGGCTTGGAGCGCATGGCCGCCGTCATGCAGCATGTTCACAGCAACTACGAAATCGACTTGTTCCAAGACCTGCTCAAAGCCGTTGCCCGCGAAACCGGCTCAGCTTTCAGCATGGAAGAACCAAGCCTGAAAGTCATCGCCGACCACATCCGCTCCTGCTCATTCCTGATCTCAGACGGCGTATTGCCTTCCAACGAAGGCCGCGGCTACGTATTGCGCCGCATTATCCGCCGCGCCGTACGCCACGGTTACAAACTGGGTCAAAGCAAACCATTCTTCCACAAACTGGTGGCCGATTTGGTCAAAGAGATGGGCGATGCCTACCCTGAATTGAAAGAAAAACAAGTTCAAATCGAAGAAGCATTGAAAAACGAAGAAAGCCGTTTTGCCCAAACTCTGGAAACCGGTATGGCTTTGTTGGAAAACGCGTTGGCTAAAGGCAGCAAAAAACTCGACGGCGAAATCATCTTCAAACTCTACGATACTTACGGCTTCCCATACGACTTGACTGCCGACATCTGCCGCGAGCGCAATATCGAACTGGACGAAGAAGGCTTCGAGCGCGAAATGGAAGCCCAACGCGCACGCGCACGCGCCGCACAAAGCTTCAAAGCCAACGCCCAACTGCCTTACGAAGGTCAGGACACCGAGTTTAAAGGTTATAGCGAACGCCAAACCGAATCTAAAGTTCTCGCCCTCTACAAAGACGGCGAGCAAGTCAACGAATTGAACGAAGGCGACGAGGGTGCCATCGTAATCGACTTTACCCCGTTCTACGCAGAATCCGGCGGTCAAGTCGGCGACGTCGGCTATATCTTCGCAGGCGAAAACCGCTTTGAAGTACACGATACCCAAAAAATCAAAGCGGCCGTATTCGGTCAATTCGGCGTACAAACTTCAGGCCGTCTGAAAGTCGGCGACAGCGTTACCGCCAAAGTGGATGACGAAATCCGCAATGCCAATATGCGCAACCACAGCGCAACCCACTTGATGCACAAAGCCCTGCGCGATGTATTGGGCGAACACGTTGAACAAAAAGGCTCTTTGGTTACCGCCGAATCCACCCGTTTCGACATTTCCCATCCTCAAGCGGTAACTGCCGAAGAAATCGCCGAAGTAGAACGCCGAGTCAACGAAGCCATCTTGGCCAACGTTGCCGTCAACGCAGCCATTATGAGCATGGAAGATGCCCAAAAAACCGGCGCCATGATGCTCTTCGGCGAAAAATACGGCGACGAAGTACGCGTACTGCAAATGGGCGGTTTCTCTACCGAATTGTGCGGCGGCACACACGTTTCACGCACCGGCGACATCGGCCTCTTCAAAATCATCAGCGAAGGCGGTATTGCCGCAGGCGTACGCCGGATTGAAGCCATCACCGGCCTGAACGCACTCAAATGGGCGCAAGAGCAAGAACGCTTGGTTAAAGACATTATTGCCGAAACCAAAGCCCAAACCGAAAAAGACGTACTAGCGAAAATCCAAGCAGGCGCAGTACACGCCAAAGCATTGGAAAAAGAATTGGCACGCGCCAAAGCCGAACTCGCCGTCCACGCAGGCGCCAAACTCTTGGACGATGCAAAAGACTTGGGTTCAGCCAAACTCGTTGCCGCACAAATTGAAGCCGATGCCGCAGCCCTACGCGAAATCGTAACCGACTTGACCGGCAAATCAGAACAAGCCATCGTATTACTTGCCGCTGTCAACGAAGGCAAAGTCTCCCTGTGCGCCGGCGTATCCAAACCGTTGACTGGCAAAGTCAAAGCAGGCGATCTGGTTAAATTTGCAGCCGAACAAGTCGGCGGCAAAGGCGGCGGCCGTCCTGACTTGGCACAAGCCGGCGGTACAGATGCCGACAAATTGCCTGAAATGCTGGTAAGCGTGGAAGGCTGGGTTAAAGAGAAGCTGTAATGTAGGAAAGTTCAGGCTGCCTGAAAGTGGGTTTTCAGGCAGCCTAAATTGTGTATAAAGGATAAATCTGATGAAATTAAAAGAAATGCGTCTGAAGAACTTCCGTTGCTATGAAGATTTAACTGTTCCTCTACACGAACAGCTAACAGTGTTAGTGGCACCAAATGGACAAGGTAAGACAAGTATTCTCCACGCAATAATTATGCTGCTTAATCCTTATATAGAGGCATTACGATCTCAGAGACCACGATTACAAATTGATGAAAGCGATATTCGCTTAATTCCTGATACTCGACAAAAAACAACATCATTCGTTCCAATGACTCAACAGCTTCCTTGCTGTATTTATGCTAAAAATATGCAAGATACAATATGGCATTTAACATTAGAACATAACCAAAAAAATAATAAAATTTTCGATAATATATACAATGGAAATATCGAAATGAATGATGAAATAGAAAATCTTCTTAATTTAGCAAGACAGATTGCTGATAATGATAAAAAAATTACTACGACCATTCAAAAATTACCTTTATTTGCATTTTATGGAGTAAATCGTGGATTGGGTGTTAATGAACATAGTGGTCCAGTCAAACAGAAACAATATTTAGAAGATACTCGCTACTTTGCATACCATCATTGCTTTGATAATTTTTCCAATTATGATAATGCCTTTAATTGGTTCGTTAGTCTTTATGACAAACTAAAAGCAGAGGCTTTTGAACGCTTAGAGCTAGGAGAAACTATTAGTTTAGATAATCTTAATTCTGAATTTACTCTAGTTATTCAAGATGTGGTTAATACTATGCTTGCTAACGTTGGTTGGGGAAATATCAGAACGCAAACACAAACATATTCAAGATATAGTCAAGTAGTATTAACTCATAAAGATATTGGTAGTTTGGAAGAATGGAGATTAAGTGAAGGTATCCGTAGCGTTTTGGGCATGGTAATGGATATTGCCTATCGATGTTGCATTCTCAATTCTCATCTAGGAGAAAATGCAGTAAAAGAAACCGAAGGTATTGTTCTGATTGACGAAGTAGATATGCACTTACACCCAGCATGGCAGCAGGCCATTCTACAGGATTTACAAACAGCCTTCCCAAAATTGCAATTTATAGTTACCACGCACAGTCCACAGGTATTGAGCACAATCAAGAAAGAGCATATTCGTATTTTGAAAGATGGTGAGTTGGTGGAGTTGAATGACGCTATACAAACTTATGGTGAATTAAGCAGTGATGTTTTGTATACCGTAATGGAGGTAAATCCGCGGCCGCCAATTCCTGAACGTCAAGATTTGGACGAACTAACACGGCTGGTGGACAGCGGTTTGTATAACGATCCAAAGGTACGGGAAGGATTGGACAAAGTAACCATAGAACTTGGCGAAAATGCAGAGGCAGTAAAGCGAATAAAGCGTAGCATCCAACGGCAGCAACGGTTCGCAGAATTAAAAGGACAGGAAAAATAATGCGGCATATTAATAAAATCAATATGGGTGGAACAGATAGGCTTCATAATCAACATCACAATCCACCCGACACTCCGCAAGAAGCAACTATCCGATGGCAAAATTTTAATGACAAATTAAAAAATTTAGAACTTTTGTTATATGAGCAATACTATCTTTGCTGTTATAGTGAACTTCGTGCAGATGAAGAGGGTATTGGCTACCATATTGAACATATTGAAAATAAAAGCCAAAATCCTGCTAGAACTTTCGATTATACCAATTTAGCAGCCAGTGCATTTCATTCCGATAATTTAAAGAAACTTCCAAATAATGTTTTTGGTGGACATGCAGTTGGTAAACGAGGTAAAAATGGTACAGTAGATATGAATCAGTTTATTTCTCCGTTTCAAGCAAATTGCGCTGATTATTTTATCTATTTATCTGATGGCAGTATTAAACCAAATGCAAGATTATCACAAACAGAACAAAATAAAGCTATATACACCATAAATATATTGAATTTGAACTGTCCGTTTTTAATAACCAAAAGGGAAGAAATTTATAGAGAACTAGATGCTTTACTAGATGAACATACGAATGATGAGATGGTATATTGGGCTGAAATCGAACTCTTGCCGATAAGGCACAAACTAAGTAGCTTCTTTACGCTTAAACGTCAATTTTTCAAAGAATTAGCAGAGCAGATTTTAATAGATTATAAAAACGGGACATTATTGTAATTTCTCAATGAATAAATCTTAGCAAGTCGTAGCCCGCACCCCTACCACTGCGGGCGACGCAAACCTTAAGATTGAGGTGTAGGGTGTGTGCGGTACGCCCGCACGCGGTTTTTGTTGCTACCGAATGATTCCAAACCATGCCGTAATCCAGTCAGAAGCAAACGCAGCTTGGGTCATGTACCAACAAAACTCAATATCAAAGGCCGTCTGAATTTCAGACGACCTTTCTGTTTTCATTTCAAGCTGATATTTAAGCTTTTTATTCAATCATCTAACAATCAATCTTTCTCAACCGTAAAAAACAGTTCTTCCTGTTTCAAAGCATTGCCGTCTGCATCGGTTAATGCTGCTTCTGCTGCGGAAAACTTGATAACGGCGAGGCTAAGGCTGCCTTGTTCAGTCAGTGCCGTGTTAAGGATGACGCCTGCTTCTTCCTCGCCGACTTTGACGGCAATACCGGCAGCTTCTAAAGAATCGCCGCTTAATACGGCCAGACCGCGTTTGACTTGGCCTCGGTATTGGGCGCGGGCGATGATTTCTTGGCCGGGGTAGCAGCCTTTACGGAAATGGACTGCGCCGATGATGTGTTGGTTGAGCATTTGGGCAACAGCCGCTTCTTTGGTTGCGGCGCAAATCCACGGATAGCCGCTACGGATTTCGTGCAGGTTCCACGCGTTTTCGGCTCCTGCTTGATATTCGACTGCGTTTTCGGCTGCTGAAATTTTCAGACGGCCTGTGTGCGGCAAGGCAATTTCTACGGTGTTTTCTTGAATTTGGGTTGGGAAAGACAGTTGCGGTTCGGCAGCAGGATGAGGCTCTGCATTTTCTGCCAACTCGCCGCTGACTGCTAAATCGGGCATAAGTTCGAAGACGACTTTTGCACGCAAGACAAACATTCTCAGGCGTTTGACGATGGCTTCGGTCAAATCTTGCGCCATGACCAACAGTAAATCTTCTCCGCGATTGACGACCAGCATATTCGCCAACACACGGCCTTTAGGCGTATTGTATGTGGCGTAACATGCCTGATCGATAGCTAAATTATTAATATCGTTGGATAATTGGCCATGAAGAAATGAAGCTCTGTCTTCACCGCTGACACGGACAACGCCGAAAAAAGGCAGGCGGGTTTGCATAATCGACTCCTTAAATTGTGGATGCTGAATTATCGCCCAAATTGCCGCTTATTATCAAATAAATAAATTCAGGCCGTCTGAATGTTTCAGACGGCCTGTTGTTTGGATTCAAACAATCAAAATTATTTGATGCTGACTTTGCGGATAATCACGGCTTCGGTTGGAACGTCTTGATGATAGCCGCGTGTCGCTGTTTTCACTTTGCTGATTTTACGAACGACGTCCATACCGGAAGTAACTTTACCGAAAACGGCATAGCCGTAGCCTTGAGGGGTTTTGCTTTTGAAATTCAAAAAGTCATTGTCGGCTGTATTGATAAAGAACTGGCTGGTTGCGGAATTTGGATCGCCGGTGCGAGCCATAGCGATGGTGCCGACGTTATTTTTCAAGCCGTTGTCTGCTTCGTTGTTGATGGCTTTATCGGTAGATTTTTGAACCATTTTCTCGGTAAATCCGCCGCCTTGAATCATAAAATTGTCGATAACGCGGTGGAAAATCGTGTTGTCGTAAAAACCTTTTTTGGCGTAATTGACAAAGTTTGCCACGGTTTTCGGCGCTTTGACTTCATCCAGCTCCAGTTGGATGTTGCCCATATTGGTTTCAATCACTGCATGGGTAACCGCTTGCGCTTGCACGGAAAGTGAGAGTGCGAGGGCGCACAGGGTCAGTTTGATGGATTTTTTCATATGTCTTCTCGAATGATGTATTGTGAAAATGGAATATTAACCTTGTTTCGCGTGAAATCCATAAAAAACATGTAAGATTTTTCAAGCAAAAAACATAAGGCAATCAAATCAGGCCGTCTGAAAAGGGATAAAAAACAAATTTTTGCTTTTTATCATTCCCTTTCAGACGGCCTGCTATTACGGTCAAACCGAAATCAGATTAGAAATCCAATTCCGCTTTCAGCCAGTAAGTACGCGGCATGCCGACGACGGCGAAGCTGCGGTCGTATTGGCCGCGCTGAACCTGCCAATAGTTTTTGTTGAACAGGTTTTCTACCGAGCTGCTTACGGTCAGAGTGTTTTTGCCAAGCTTGGTTTTGTAGCGCGCGCCTACGTCAACCAAAGTGTAGGATGGGAAGGCGTATTGTTTTTGCGTATCTTGGTAAGACTTGCCAAAATACGAAACATTGCCGTTCAAGGTCAAGCCTTTGGCAAACGGAGTGTCCCATTCAACGCCTGCTTTGGCAATCACGCGCGGATTAGCGACTTGTACGCCGTTAACAAGATTGTCGGCGAAATTCGGATAATCTTTTACGGTTGATTGCAGATACATCAAACCAAAGCTTGGACGCAGGGTTTTATCCAACAAGTTGGCATAGGTATTGAACTCGATACCACGACTGCGTTCCATGCCTTGCTCGGAACCGCTATAAGCTAAGCCTGCATTTTTGCGCATTGCGAAGTCAGTACCTGAAGTCGTGTTTCCGCGCCAGTAACCCGGACGTTTGATTTGGAATGCGTTCAGCGTCGTTACGAAATCGCCCCAGTTTTTGCGTACGCCGACTTCAAATTGGCGGCTAACGCGCGGATCTGCCATCGTTACATGACCGTCATCATCGGTACGGATGTCGGACGGCTCCAAATCTTCCATATAGTTTCCGTAAACCACCAAGTCAGGCTGCGGAACCCATGCCGCCATCAACATCGGGCTGAAACGGCTCGCATCCGCTTTGCGGCCGTTTAATTTGTTTTTCTGCTCGACGGCTTGGAAACGTCCGCCCAAAGTTAGGCGGTATTTATTGTCGGCAAAACCAAGCGTGTCAGATACCGCCAAACTGTTTACTTTGATTACAGTATCCAATGAAGGTGTTGCACTCCATGCGCTGCCTAAGTTGGAATCCAATTTTGCCAATTGAGTAGGAATATCAAGGCTTGGATCGATAACGCTGCTTCTTGTTTGACGTGCGCCTTGATAAGTAGTGCGTTTGCGGTCGATTCGGTCAAATGCGGTACTCCAGTTGTGGCTTACCGGACCGGTTTCAAATTCGCCGCGTGCAGTCAGATTCATACTGAGCGTTTTAAAACGCTGGTCGGTCAAACGCGCGCGACCCGAATTGTAGGTCAAACCGGTGCTCGTAACGGTAGGAGAGGCGAAATTACCGTAATAGCGCGCATTGTTGTAGCCGATACCGCCTGTAATTTGGGCATTTTCAAACGCATCCCATTCAAAAGTCAGCATATTGGTCTGACCGCGCGTGTTTTGAGCCTGCCAGCTCGGAGCGAGATTCACTTTGCCTTCAGGCGCATCAAACAAGCGGCCGTTGGCGTTTTGAATGTCCTGCATACGCGCGCGACCGCCGTTGGTTTTACGTTTGGCGTAGATAGAGTCGAGCGCTACGCGCACTTTTTCGCCGCGATAATCAGCATTCAATGCAAATTCTTTGTTGTCTTCGCTGTAACCGTGGCGCGGAGTATCACCGTGGCGCAGTTTGCCGTTGGCGCGCACACCGAATTCTTTGTTTTCGCCGAAGCGTTGGCCTAAATCGAACGTACCTTGGGCGCGGTTGTTGCTGAACCAGCCCAAACCGATTTTGCGGTTGCCTTCATCGGCGGCTTTTTTGGTTTCGATATTGACGGAACCGGATACCGCGCCTTCAGGGTCCATACCGTTTACGGCAGTGGACGCGCCTTTAATCAGTTGCGCAGAACCGACTTGCACGCTGGCCGTGCCTTGCGTGCCGTACATACCTGCCAAACCGTTGACGCTGAATTGGCGCGCATCAAGCTGATAACCGCGGAAATACAGGCCGGTCAATGTGTTGCTTTCGCCGCCGAACTGCCAAACGGAAGCGTCTTTTTTCGCTACGGCATCCACCAAAGTACGCGCTTCGGTGTTGTTGAGGGCTTGTTCGTCGTAGTTGACGACGGTAATCGGCGCGGTAAAGGCGTTGGCTTTGCCCAATACGCCCAAGTTCACGCGGTCGCGTAAGTCGCCGTCGCTGGCGATGGAGTAAGAACGGGCGGCTTTGACGCGTTTGGCGTCGGCGCGGACATTGACTTCCTGCAACTGCTGTTGCACAGGGGTTTCGGGTGTCGCTTCATCGGCGGCATAAGAAAATGCGCTCATAATCAAAAGCGGCATCAGGGCTAATTTGCTGTTCATAAAATACCTTCTGGTTTGAAATATTAATAATTCTTATATCGAGTAAAAAATTACAAAGTAATTTGGTTTTGCGATTATATTTGATAAGATTTCCGCTTTCCACAAAAACAAATAAGAACCGTTTGTAAACACAAAAAATACAACAGTTCAGAAAACTATTATTACAGTTACCATAGTCAAATAAATTTGCCGTCCTTTCAGACGGCCTTTACTTCCTTTCAGAGAACACCCCATGCAAAAATGGCAAATCGAGCTTTATTCCACGCCGTCTTGGCTGTTGCAGACCTTATTGATGGTCGCTGCAGCCTCGGTGGTCATTCTGTTTTTTGCACGCAATACACGCTTCGGGCGCGAGTTTAGCTATATCCTGCGCCTGTGTCTGACGCCGAAAAGTGCAGTTAAAGTATTGCTGCTGATTACGGCGATGATTACGCTGCTGTTAACCGAAGTACGGCTGAATGTGTTGAGTACCTTTATGTCCAAAGGGCTTTACGACTCGATGCAGGATTTGAATGCCTCCGCGTTTTGGATGTTTGCAGCGATGAATGCAGGCGTGGTGTTGATACGGGCGTTTAACAATGTCATCAACGACTTTCTCGATCAAGGCTTGGCGATTAAATGGTCGGAGCGGCTCAATGAAGTTTTGACTTCACGCTGGCTTGCCGACAAAAACTACTACCGCCTGCAAATACGCCGCCATGCGCCGGACAACATCGACCAGCGTATCCAACAGGACGCGCAGGATTTCATCGCCTCGACCATAGAATTTGTGCGCGGCATGGTCAATTCGGTCGTTACCTCGCTGGAATTTGCCGTGGTTTTATGGGGCTTGGCAGGCATTCTGACCGTGTTCGGCTTTGATATTCCGCGCGGCATTGTTTGGTTCGTCTTTATCTTTGTGATTTTGGCGACCTTTATCGCCATGTGGATAGGTAACCCGTTGATTCGTTACAACTATGAAAACGAAAAGCTCAACGGCGACTACCGTTACTCCCTCATCCGCGTGCGCGACCACGCCGAAAGCGTGGCGTTTTACAGCGGCGAAAAACACGAACACGACCAGCTTTCCGACCGCTTTAAAGCCATTATCCGCAACCGTTGGCGCATTGCGCGACAAAGCGTTTGCCTGAGCGGCTTCAACGATATGTTCACTAACGGCATCAAACTCTTCCCGATTATTTTGCAAGCTCCGCGCCTGTTTGCCGGACAAATCAAAATCGGCGACATCCAGCAGACCGTCCAAGCCTTCGCACGACTGCAAAACGCACTGTCTTTCTTCCGGATGTTCTACAACAAATTCACCGCATACCGCGCCCGACTAGAGCGTCTGTACGGCTTTTTGCTGAGTACGGAAGAAAAACACACCGCACGACAACCCGACCTTACCGAAGTTTCAGACGGCCTAATCTTAGAAAACGTTGCCCTATACCGTCACAACGGCGAAGTTTTATTAGACGGCATCAACATCAACCTCAAAAACGGCAATTCCCTGCTGATACGCGGCCCGAGCGGTTGCGGCAAAACTTCGTTGCTGCGCGCGCTGGCAGGGCTTTGGCCTTTCGGCAGCAGCGGTAAAGTCAGCCATCCGCCGCTTCAAGACATCCTATTTCTGCCGCAACGCCCGTACACAGCGCAAGGCAGCCTGCGCGATGCGATTTGTTACCCCGACATCGACAAACAGCATCCCGAGTTAGCCGAAGCCATGAATACTTGTCGATTAGGTTATCTGGTCGATAAATTAGATAAAACCGACGACTGGCAACACAAACTCTCCCCAGGCGAACTGCAACGCGTCGCCTTCGTCCGCGCCCTGCTCTCGCAGCCCAAAGTCATCCTGCTCGACGAAGCCACCGCCGCCTTGGACGAACCGACCGAAGCCATGCTCTACCGTGCCTTAAAGCAAAAACTACCCGACAGCATCATCATCAGTATCGGCCACCGCAGCACGCTCAACGAATTCCATGATTTATGCCTCGATATCGGTCATGTACAATGCTGAATTAATGGCATACCAAAGGCCGTCTGAAACAGTGAGAAACGAAATCAAACGATTTTGTCATCGCCGTTTCAGACGGCCTTTATCAATAACTTATAAATATATTATATTACAAAGAGTTATGTTATTTATAAATTAATAACCATGATAAAACTGAAAATAACTATTCTACTGACAAATAATAGTTTTCCTACTTATCAGCATTACCCTTTATAATTTTAAGTTTCCGTTTCAGACGGCCTTTATCCTCAATCCACACACACTTATGCTACTGAACCTCAACCGCTTTGCCTTTCCTGTTTTCTTAAAAGAAACCCGCCTGCTTACTGCTCTCGCCTTGCCTATGCTGTTGGCGCAAGTGGCGCAAGTGGGCATTGGTTTTGTCGATACGGTGATGGCTGGTGGCGCAGGTAAGGAAGATTTGGCTGCGGTGGCGCTGGGCAGCAGCGCGTTTTCTACGATTTACATTACTTTTATGGGCGTAATGGCGGCGTTAAACCCGATGATTGCCCAGCTGTACGGTGCAGGTAAAACCGAAGAAGTCGGCAAAACAGGAATGCAGGGCATTGGGTTTGGCTTGTGTTTGGGCGTATTCGGTATGCTGTTGATGTGGGCAGCGATGACACCTTTCCGTCATTGGCTGACATTAAACGATTATGTCGAAGACACGATGGCGCAATATATGTTCTTTACCAGCTTGGCAATGCCGGCCGCCATGATACACCGCGCCCTGCACGCTTATGCCTCCAGTTTGAACCGTCCGCGCGTGATTATGTTGGTCAGCTTCGCGGCATTTGTGTTGAATGTACCGCTGAACTATGTGTTCGTTTACGGCAAATTCGGTATGCCTGCTTTGGGCGGCGCAGGTTGCGGCGTGGCAACGGCGGCGGTATTTTGGTTCAGCGCATTGGCTTTGTGGCTTTATATCGCCAAAGAAAAATTCTTCCGTCCGTTTGGCTTGACGGCAAAAATCGGCAAACCCGATTTGGCGGCTTTCAAACAGATTTGGAAAATCGGCGCACCTATCGGCTTGTCTTATTTTCTAGAAGCCAGCGCGTTTTCGTTTATCGTCTTTTTGGTGGCGCCATTCGGTGAGGATTATGTTGCCGCGCAACAAGTCGTCATCAGCCTGTCGGGCATTTTGTATATGGTTCCGCAAAGCGTCGGCTCGGCAAGCACGGTACGCGTTGGCTTTTCGCTCGGGCGGCGCGATTTTTTGCGGGCGCGTTATATTTCAGGCGTTTCATTGGTGTTGGGCTGGATGCTTGCCGCCTGCACCGCGCTGCTCTTGGTCATCTTTCGCTTTCAGTTGGCCGGTATGTATACCAACGATGCGGCAGTATTAGGCATTGCCGCGACCGTTTTATTTTTCGCCTCCCTATTCCAACTGGCAGACGCTACCCAATGTATCGCTTCATATGCGCTGCGCGGCTATAAAGTGACCAAAATGCCGATGTTCATCCATGCCGTGGCTTTTTGGGGTTGCGGCCTGTTGCCCGGCTACCTGCTCGCCTATCATGTTGATATGGGTATTTACGGCTTCTGGACCGCGCTGACCGTTTCACTGACGATTGCCGCCATCGCATTGGTATGGTGCCTGGAGCTTTGCAGTAAAGAGATGGTCAAATCACATAAGGCCGTCTGAAAAATATAAGTAGCCTTTCTCCAATGATTACGCTATTTAATCAACGAATTCCTCTTTTAAAGTTAAACCCATGCAACCCATCCAATACCAAACCGACCTCATCCCTTACAACACTTTCGGCCTGAAAGCCCAAGCCCAAGCATTTGTTGCACTCAAACATGCCGACGAGTTGCGCGACATCGTCCGGCTACCCGAGTTCAACCGAGATACTGTTTTATGGCTCGGCGGCGGCAGCAATATCCTTTTGATGGAGGACTATGCCGGTCTGGTTGTGCATATGGAAAACAAGGGAATACGCGAAATTGAGCGTTCAGACGGCCTGGTTTATATCGAAGCTCAAGCCGGGGAAATTTGGCATGATTTTGTTTTGCATACGGTTGGACTGGGTTTAAGCGGGTTGGAAAACCTCAGCCTGATTCCGGGCACGGTCGGCGCGTCTCCGGTACAAAACATCGGTGCATATGGTGTTGAAGCGAAAGATGTTATCCATAGCGTACGCTGCTTTGATTTGGATACGGACACCTTTGTCGAGCTTTCCAATGCCGACTGTGACTTTGCCTATCGTGAAAGCCTATTCAAACAGGAAGGCAAAGGCCGTTATGTGATTGTTTCGGTTGTATTTGCGTTAAAAGAGCATTTTGTGCCGAACTTGGGCTATGGCGATTTGGCGGCAGCGGTTGCCGAACTAAGCCAAGACCGCGAGGCAACGGCTAAAGATGTTTCCGATGCAGTGTGTGCAATCCGCAACAGTAAACTGCCTAATCCTAACGTGCTTGGTAATGTCGGAAGTTTCTTTAAAAACCCTGTTGTCAGCGCTGAAAAAGCTGCCGATTTGTTGCAGCAATACCCCAATATGCCACGCTATCCGCAGCCTGACGGTTCGGTCAAACTCGCGGCCGGCTGGCTGATTGACCAATGCCGTCTGAAAGGCCATCAGATCGGCGGTGCGGCAGTGCATGACAGACAGGCTTTGGTTTTGGTGAATAAAAACAATGCATCCGCGCAAGATGTCCACCAGCTGGCACAATATGTTTGTAATACAGTATTTACTCAATTTCAGGTAGAATTACACGCAGAACCCAACTGGCTGCCTACTTCATACAGCCTATAAAATAAAGGAGTGTATCCCATGCCGCGCATTGCTAAAGTCAACACTTACACACGAATCATCAATGCCAGCCTCGCCTTGTTCAACGAAGAAGGCGAGCGCAATATCAGCACCAACCACATTGCCGCCCACTTGGGCATCAGCCCGGGCAACCTCTACTACCATTTCCGCAACAAAGACGAAATCATCGTCCAATTGTTCAAACGTTACAGCGAAGCCCTGCTTGTCTACCTTAACGAGGCCGTGTTGCCGTCTAATGTGGAAGACTCTATCAACTACATGGCCGGTATTTATGATGTGATGTGGGAATACCGTTTCCTTTTCAGCGATGTGAATACCCTGCTTGCCCGCAGTGCCGAATTATTGGGCGAACACAATACCTTTACCCAAGCCAAAGTGTCCCCGCTGTTGGTCAACCTGCTGACCCAACTTAACGGCCTGAACATCATCAGCGCAGACCAAACCGCCATGAACGACCTTGCCGTCAATATGTGGATGGTGACGAAATACTGGTTCGACTTTGACAGCTCCCTGCGCGGCCGCGCCAAGTTGACCGAAGATTCAAAAGTACGGGGCATCAGCCGCACACTCAGCCTGTTGCGCCCTTACCTCCTGCCGGAACACCGTGCCGAATTCGACCAAAAAATCGGCAGCAACCATTAATTTTTCCATACAAAGGCCGTCTGAAAACGTGGCTTTAACCAAGTTAAAGCTATTTTCAGGCGGCCTGTTAATTTTCGGATGCTTTATTTATGCACCTTCCCGATATTTCCATTCTCGGCTTAGGTTATCTCGGCCTGCCGCTGGCGCAAAAATGTTATGAACAAGGCAGTCAGGTAGCCGCCGTCAAACGCAATCTGACTTCCGATGATATCAATCTGCCGATTGAACTCGACATTATCGATTTGAATCAAGACGATATTTTTCACAATTCGACATTGTGGCAAAACCATATCAACAAGCCGACATGGTTTTGCTTGCTTCCGCCTTCGTCATTAAACCATTACGCCGATACGCTGAAAAAATGGATTCAACTTGCCGAGCAGTCTAAGGTAAAACACATCATCTTTACCAGCAGCACCAGCGTGTATGGCAACCAAGCACGCATATGCGATGAAACCACGCCGCCCGATCCGCAAACCGAATCCGCCCGTCAAATCCTCACGGTTGAACAAGCATTGTTTGAAAGCGCCGTCCCCCATATCGACATACTGCGACTGGGCGGACTTTATTCTGCCGATCGTCATCCCATTACCAAGCTGGTTCAAAAAACACGCATTCAAGGCAGCAATCAACCCGTCAATATTCTTCATAAAGACTTGGCCGTCCAAGTCCTTTTTCAGACGGCCGGCCAAGCTGACGGCAAGCGTATCCGCAATATTGTCGAACCCCGCCACCCAAGCCGGGCTGAATTTTATACTGCCGAAGCAGCCAAACTCGGCCTACCGGCTCCTGATTTCATCGTTGATGACAAAAGCAACGGCAAAATTGTAAATACCGTTTGCGCAGACGGGCTAAGCCTGTAAAATTGCGACTCAACCCATTAATCCGTTTCAGACGGCATTTAGAGTAAACCATGTCCGCCCTTTTTCCCCTTATCAACCACCTGATACAGCAAAATCCAGAGCAACAGCGCGAGCTGTCTGAATTTGCAGGCAGCATCATCTGCATCAGCCTAACCGGTTTCAGACTGACCGGACGCATCAGCGAACAAGGTTTTCTTGAAACCGCACACGAAACCGCCGACACCAACATCACATTCCACAACAGCGCCATCCAAAAAATCCTCCAAGGAGGTCAGCCTGGCGTGGGCGACATCAGCCTCGAAGGCGACTTAGTATTGGGCATGTCCGTCCTTCCTATTTTGGGTGGACTGCGCTATTATCCGAGCGAAGATTTGGCGCGTGTATTCGGTCATGTGGCCGCAGAAAGCATCAGCTCGCGCGCCGGCGACATCGGCCGCACCATGAAAAAAATCGGCAAAAGCATTGCCGAGCAAATCAGCGACTTTTCACGCGAACCCGAATCCCCTGTTATCGACCAAGCCACGCTTGCCGCATGGTTGGAAGAAGTGGACAAACTGCGTGACGATGTTGCCCGCCTAAACGAACGCCTCGACCGGCTCGAGCGCGATATCTGGATAGATTAGACACTTAATTTCAGACGGCCTACTACCATGAAAAGCCCATTTAAAAACATCGGTATCGTTACGCGTCCCAATACGCCCGAAATTCAAGATACCGTCCACACATTGGTTTCTTTTCTGCGTGAAAACGGCTTCACCATCTATCTGGATGAATTGAGCGTAGAAGAACACTGCGTCTATATTCAAGACTCCGCCTACTGCGAAACCGTAAACAAAGCCCAGCTGGGCAAATATTGCGACCTCGTCGTTGTACTCGGTGGCGACGGTACCTTCCTCTCCGCTGCCCGCGAAGTCGCCCCGCGCGCCGTCCCCATCATCGGCATCAATCAAGGCCACTTGGGCTTTCTTACCCAAATCTCACGCGACACCATGGTTGAAGGCATCCGCCCCGTACTGGAAGGCAAATATCTGCCCGAAGAACGCATCCTCATCGAAGCCAGCATCATTCGTGACGGCGAAACCATCGAACGCGCCCTCGCCCTCAACGATACCGTACTGTCTCGTGGCGGCGCAGGCCAAATGATTGAATTTGAAGTATTTATCAATCAAGAATTTGTCTATACCCAACGTTCGGACGGCCTGATTATTTCCACGCCGACAGGTTCGACCGCTTATGCACTTGCCGCCGGCGGCCCCATCATGCAAGCCGGTCTGCACGCCTTCACGCTTGTGCCTATCTGTCCGCAATCCATGACCAACCGCCCGATTGCCATCTCCGACACCAGCGTAATCGAAATCCTCATTACCAAAAGCGGCGACGCACGCGCACATTTTGACGGACAATCCCATATCGACGTGCAAAACTTCGACCGCATCATCATTCGCCGCTATCACAATCCCTTGCGCGTCCTCCATCCCACCGATTACCAATACTTCAAAACCCTGCGCCAAAAGCTGCATTGGGGCGAACAATTGATTTAAACACCACTTCAATAAATAGGCTTACCATGAAAACCATTTCAAAAACCTTAATCATTACACTGTGTACTCTTTCCTCCCTATCCGTCTCCGCGCACGGCATGCACAAAAGCAAACCTTTATCCTTTGAAGAGTTGCCGAAAATCTGCCAGCAATATTTTACCCGCGCAGATGCGTGTTACCAAAAAGCAGGAGATAAAGCATCGTTCCAACGCGACAACACAAAATACCTGCGCCAAATCCTGCCCGCCGCCGACGTAGGCCAACGTGAACGCATGTGCCAAATTGCCATGGATACATTCGCTGAAAAAACAAAAGGCTTAAATTGCGAATAAAGACCTCTGTCTTAGCTCCAGCAATTTTTGATTTCATAAAAAGGCCGTCTGAAACATTGGATTGTTTCAGACGGCCTAATTACAAGGTTCTTATCTTTTTAAGAAGAGACCACAAAATCCACTGTATGCGCTTCACTGTAATCAGGGATTTCCAGCTTTTCTATCATGCGGTGCAACACATCATTCGGCACGGAATGTTCGCGGTTACGGTTTTGCGATAGCAATCGTGTATAAGGCACTTCCAAATAAATGAGATGCACGCGTGCGCCGTAATCGGCAAACATCGGCAGCCATTTACTGCGCAAGTCGCGGTTGAGATTGGTCGCATTGAAGACAAATGACGTACGGGCTCGCAGGTATTCTTTTGCCTGCTCTTTACCCAAACGCACTGCTTCGGCGGTATGTTTGGAGTCCGCGGGATTGAGTTTACGCTCACGGCGAATCTCATCCAGCGACAGCATGGGCAGATGGGCAAGATGTTGCCTGATGTAACTGTCTTTGCCGCTACCTGCTATGGCGCACATGGCGTACACATCAAAGGTTCGATCATCAAATGGCTGATAATCCGGCATTTCACTACGGCCGTTAAGATAGAGATAGCGTCCGTAGTCGCTGGCAAAAGTACGAGCCTTACCCCAACAAACATTTTCTTCACAGAGTTCACGAAACAAATCAATGCGCAGCAAAATATCCTGTTGGTCGCAACATACACGACCCAGCACATCAGCTTTAGCAAGCATGGCAAGATGCGCAGTGTTGACCTGCAAACTGGCAGCTATGACGGCTCGCTCAGGATTAGGCTTGTTAATCGCCCATAAGGGCAATCCGTGCAAGCGCACGAGTTTGGCGATTGCTTCCCTTATAGCAAACGGAGCGGCAAGTTCGGTATACAGTAAAGTACGGGCGGTATGCTCGCCTTTTTTTGCATGATGCGGCGAAACGATACACTCTTTGCCGTTTTCTATTTCACGCTTGGTCGTACTGCGTTTTTCCACATCATGCAGCATGGCGGCAGCAAACAGAATATGCTGTTCCTGTTCATCAAGCGCTTGAAACTCGGGCAGTTTTAAAAGGGCTTCGCACACCATTTTGGTATGCGTAAATACATCGCCTTCGGCATGCCACTCAGGGTCTTGCGGAACGTCCTTCATATCGGCAAACCAGCTGAAACGACGTTCTAAGGCTTGCCAATCAGGAAGCTGACCGGGTATGTAATATGGGAATGTCCACATAATTGTCTTTCTTATTATTGGATCATTGAACTTCAGGCCGTCTGAAACTGCCAGCTTTGCCAATGATATTTGTCGTAATCGATAAGATGGGCAGGCTTCCAAGTTTTCGTCCAATGAACGTCGGTTTTAACGTGTTTGGCTCGCACCAATTTGAAAAGATTGTCAAATTCATTGGATTGAACAGGCAGGTTGCCGTTGTTGGTGGCAAAATCAGCGGCGTTCCGGATAACGAAACCTTCACTGCATGCCGCTCCTGTTTTCGGATCGTAGCCGCCAAGCTTACCGGCAGTTTGTACGCTGTCCGTCCACGGCTCTCCCAAATTAGCGGCAAGCCATTGCGCTAAAGCAATATCTTCATTGGCGTATTTTTGAGTGAAATCTGCAAGCGGCTGGACAATGGGTATTTCTGGCACAGTCGGAAAATCAAACAGCTGCGCATAAAATTTAACCTCTTCCCATGAAAGCCAATGTCCACTACGGCGGACTGCAAACAGGTAAAAATAGCTTTCCAGTTGAGAATAGGCAATCGAATGAATGCCATACATATTCTCGCCAAAAAGTTCGAGATCGCCTAAATCATCTTTAATTTGCTGCCATCGTTGCAGCAAAGGTTTATCCCAAGGATGCTGAGTAGGTGCAGCATGACTACGGGCATAGAGGCCGTGCGCGGCAAAGCAGTTGTTTTGCCCATCTAATTTTTCGGTTAAAACCAATTTTGGCAATGAGGCAAAATATGAAAGAAAGCCGCGCGGCATAAAGCGGTCGTCTGAAGTTGTGCCGAGGCTGATGGGCGCGTGCAGGCTGCGGGCGTATTTTTGAGGTTCGGTTGTCGTCATAATATTTTTTCCTTTTTATTCATTTTTTAATTTTCTTTTCAAGTATTCCCAGCGACTTGTTATATTTTCCCCGCCATATTTCCTTGTTTAGAAACCAAAAGTTGGTCTATTTTCAAATTTTCGGTATCGATGATTTCAAACTTATAACCGGCATAAACCAGAAAATCCGTACGCTTCGGGATTTTGCGCAGTGAATACATCATAAAGCCGGCGATGGTTTCGTAATTTTCCGAATTGGGAAACTCTTCGATATCCAGCGCACGCATGACATCGGTAAGCGGCGTGGCACCGTCCACCAACCATGTGTCTTCTGTACGGCGGATAATTTGCGGCTCTTCTTCAGTATTGACCAGCTCGCCCATTACAATGCTCATCACATCTTTCAGCGTTACCACGCCAACCACCAGCGCGTATTCGTTCACCACTACGGCGAAGTCTTCGCCGGAAGTTTTGAAGGTCTCCAATACATCATAAAGCGACAACGTGTCGGGGATAAACAAGGCTTTACGCAACACGCGCTTGTCGGTCAGGCGGACGTCTTTTTCTTTTAAAAACAAGGTCAGCAGCGTATGCGATTCGATATAGCCGATGACGCGTTCTAAATCGCCGTCACATACAAGGAATTTATTGTGCGGTTTGTCCGACATTATTTCCAACACGGTATCACTGTCATCATGTTTATCAAAATAGGCGATGTATTCACGCGTGCTCATGGTGGAAGTGACCGTACGCTCCTGCATATCGAAAATGTTTTCAATCAGATAGTGCTCTTGTTCTTTCAATACACCAGCCTGTGCACCAGCATCAACAACGGCATAAATATCTTCCGAGGTCAGCTGCTCCTGACGGACGGTTGAGATTTTGAAGAGTTTGAATATTGCGTTTGCCAACCCGTCAAAAACCCAGACAAGGGGTTTTAAGATAAAAATCAGAAACATCATCGGACGGACAATGCGTACCGCCACCGCTTCAGGATGGGTCATTGCCATACGCTTGGGCATCAGGTCGGCAATTAAAATAAAGCTGCCTGTAACCAGCGAGAAAGTCAGCAAAGAGGCAACTGTGCTGCCCCAACTGCCTGCGTTCTCCAAAAGTTTGCCAAAATACGGACGTATTGCTGCCTCGCCGACAATACCGGCAAGAATGGCGACGGCGTTCAAACCGATTTGGACAACGGTAATAAAACTGCCCGGCTGCTGCTGCATATTGATGACGTCAAGCGCACGCGTATCGCCGCCGTCTTTCGCCATAACCTGCAATTTGATTTTGCGTGCCGAAGCAAGCGCAAGTTCGGAACAGGACACAAACGCGCTAATGACAATCAGCAGGCACAATAATAGTAAGGCTTCAAAAATATTCATGAAAATGTATGCGTATGGTATAGGTTAAAAATATTCAAACAGCAAAGGCCGTCTGAAAAATTCAATTTGATCTTAGATTTGTATTATGTACATTTATTGTTTTAATCATCCAGCGCATCTTTATCCAAGGATTTCAACCATTTCAGCTTTTCGCCGATTTTGATTTCCAATCCGCGTGGAACGGGTTGGTAGAAGTCCGGTTCGTCCAAGCCGTCGGGCATATAGCTTTCGCCGGCGGCGTAGGCGTTCGGTTCATCGTGGGCGTAGCGGTATTCACGTCCGTAACCCAATTCCTTCATCAACTTGGTCGGGGCATTGCGCAGGTGGACGGGTACTTCGTCGCTGGCGTTTTCTTTGACGAAGCGGCGCATTTGGTTGTATGCCTTGTAACCTGCATTGGATTTGGCGGCTGCGGCAAGATACAACACGGCTTGAGCCAAAGCGAGTTCACCCTCTGGAGAACCCAATCGCTCATAAGTAGCGGCGGCATCATTGGCAATCGTTAAAGCTCGCGGATCAGCCAAGCCGATGTCTTCCCATGCCATGCGGACAATGCGGCGGGCGAGATAGCGCGGGTCGGTGCCACCATCGAGCATACGGCAGAACCAATACAATGCCGCGTTAGGATGCGAACCGCGCACGGATTTGTGCAGCGCGGAAATCTGATTGTAGAAACTCTCGCCACCCTTATCAAAACGACGGATTTGCGCACCCAAACTATCGGCAAGAAATTCGGCGGTCAGGGTTTTCAGACGGCGTGTATTAGCAGCGCGTAAAAGCTGCTCGATCAAGTTCAACAATCTGCGTGCATCGCCATCGGCGGTATTCACGAACAATTCTTGCGCATCCGCTTCAATCGTGAAATCTTGGTATTCGGGCAAAGCCAATACTTTGGCAATCAGCTTCTTCAGGTCGTCTGAAGACAAGGATTGCAAGACATACACCTGCGCCCTACTGAGCAAGGCCGGATTGACTTCAAATGACGGATTCTCCGTGGTAGCACCGATAAAGGTTAATAAACCGCTTTCGACATAAGGCAAAAATGCGTCCTGCTGCGCTTTGTTGAAGCGGTGTACCTCGTCAACAAACAAAATCGTCGCGTGCCCTTGCTGCAAGGCAATTTCAGCTTTCTCGATTGCCTCGCGTATGTCTTTTACGCCGGAAAATACGGCGGAAACCGGCAGAAACTGGGCGTTGAAACTCCGCGCCAAAATCCGTGCCAACGTCGTTTTGCCCACGCCCGGCGGCCCCCACAGCAACATAGAATGCGGCTTTCCACCCTCAACTGCCACGCGCAGCGGCTTGCCTTCGCCGATTAAATGCTGTTGCCCGATGACATCATCTAAAGAATGCGGACGCAGGCGTTCGGCTAAAGGGGCTTCGGGTTGGCGGGCGAAAAGGTCGGACATAGAGGCTTTCGTGCTGGCTGATTGAAAAGAAAACTCGCTAACATTATACGGCAGTTTCGCAAACACACATATCGGGCCGCATTACGGTATAATACATGCTATTTTGAGAACTTTTCGGGCGTTTCAGACGGCCTTGCTTACAGGAAACATCATGACTTCAAAAACTATTTTGGCTGCTGTTACATCAGTTTTCTTATTGGGTGCATGCGCCACCGGCGGCGACTCTTTTAGTGGTTTGGGTAGTGGCACGGGGATTGGCAGCAGCGTAGTAAAAATGGCAATAGACAATCAATGCCGCACCGAATTGAACAAACGTAACGAATGGCGTGTCATTGCTTTGACCATGAGCGCGGAAAAACAAGCCGAATGGGAAAATAAAATCTGCGGCTGTGCCAGCGAAGAAGCGCCAAACCAATTGACTGCAAATGAAATGATGCAGGTATTAAGCCCATCTACCCGCACTCAAGCTCTTACTTCTGTCGCAGCTAAAACCGTTACTGCCTGTTTCAAACGTATGTACAGATAACTCTTCAGACGGCCTTTTTTAATATCGAGGCCGTCTGAATTCGTTTTGACTTTCTATTTGAATTTTAAATATATAGAGAAGAAACCATGAAATACATCAGCACCCGCGGTGCAACCGCACGCAAGCAATTCAGCGAAGTTTTATTGATGGGCTTGGCTCCTGACGGCGGTTTGATGCTGCCTGAGCAATACCCTCAAATCAACCGTGCTACCTTAGACCAATGGCGCACACTCAGCTATCCTGAGCTGGCGTTTGAAGTCATGAGCCTGTTTGCCACCGACATCCCTGCTGATGATTTACGCGATATCATCAACCGCACCTACACCGAAGAAGTATTCGGCACCAAAGCCATTACTCCGGTACGCACACTTTCAGACGGCATCAAAATTCAAGCCCTGTCCAACGGCCCGACTTTGGCATTCAAAGATATGGCCATGCAATTCTTGGGCAATGCGTTTGAATATGTATTGAACAAAGAAGGCAAAGAACTCAATATCTTGGGCGCCACCAGCGGCGATACCGGCTCTGCCGCCGAATACGCCCTGCGCGGTAAAAAAGGCGTCAATGTCTTCATGCTCTCGCCGGAAGGCAAAATGAGTGCATTCCAACGCGCGCAAATGTTCAGTCTGCAAGATGCCAACATCCACAACATCGCTGTTGAAGGCATGTTTGACGACTGCCAAGACATCGTCAAAGCCGTACAAAACGATGCTGAATTCAAAGCCAAATACCACATCGGTACAGTCAACTCCATCAATTGGGGACGCATCGTCGCCCAAGTCGTGTACTACTTTGCCGGTTATTTCAACGCCACGTCAAGCAATGACGAAAAAGTCAGCTTCTGCGTGCCAAGCGGCAACTTCGGCAATGTCTGCGCCGGCCATATCGCCCGCCAAATGGGCCTGCCTATCCACCGCTTGATTGTCGCCACCAATGAAAACGACGTATTGGACGAATTTTTCAAAACCGGCGCATACCGCCCGCGCAACAGCGAACACACCCATGTTACTTCCAGCCCGTCTATGGATATTTCCAAAGCCTCCAACTTTGAGCGTTTTGTGTTTGACCTGATGGATCGCGATGCAGACGAAATCAAAACATTATGGGCTGAAGTAGGCTCCGGCAAAGGTTTCAATTTGGAATTTGTCTTAAACAAAGTACATCAACAATATGGCTTTGTTTCCGGTAAATCGACCCATGCCAACCGCCTTGCCACCATCAAACAGGTTTACGAACAAGACCGTGAATTGATTGATCCGCATACAGCCGATGGCATCAAAGTAGCGCGTGAAGTACGCGAAGCCGGCGAAACCATCGTCTGCCTCGAAACTGCATTAGCTGCTAAATTTGAAGCCACCATCCATGAAGCTGTCGGCGAAGTTTCCATCCCCCGCCCGGCCGCATTGGAAGGCTTGGAAAACCTGCCGCAACGTGTCCGTGTTGTCCCTAATAACGCAACAACAGTAAAAGACATCATTAAGGAAGCTTTGGCTTAACCTGCTGTCTTTGACGACTGAAGAGGCCGTCTGAAACTTTTTCAGACGGTCGCAACTGGTGTTTGAGAAGTGGGCACATTATTGCCAATCCCACCGCATTACAGTCGTTATCATATAAAATCAAGGCGTTAAAACAATACCAACTCCTTTTGACTTTCAATTGCAAACATTGTAATGACAGATATTTTCGTTTAGAATTGCATGTTTGCTCTAAATCTGGATTGATATGAAATTTGGATTGATATACAGACAACACAAGCGATATCGAATTTTGCGATGTTGTACACCGTTATCCCGAAGCCGAACGCAACAGCTTGAACCACATCAACCTGCTTGTCCCGCAAGGCAAAGTGACTGCCTTGGTCGGCGCATCGGGTTGCGGCAAAACCACCTTGGCCAATATGTTGCCGCGCTTCCTTAATCCCAATGAAGGCGAAGTTTTGATCGGCGGCATCAACGTCAATGAATATACGCTCGAAAGCTTGCGCAGCCGCATGGCATTCGTCGGCCAAAACGTTGTCCTGTTTAATGGTACGATTGCTGAAAACATTGCCTATGCTCAAACTGACAAATTCAGTGAGGCAGAAATTATCAATGCTGCAAAAGCCGCGAATGCTTGGGAATTTATCCAAAAAATGCCGCAAGGCCTGCACACTGAAGTCGGCGAAAACGGTTTAAAACTGTCCGGCGGCCAACGTCAACGTCTCGCTATTGCGCGTGCGCTTTTGAAAAACGCGCCGATTTTAATTTTAGACGAAGCCACCAGTGCATTGGATAATGAATCCGAACGTTTGGTACAAACCGCATTGGAAAACCTGATGCAAAACCGTACCACTTTGGTGATTGCCCACCGACTTTCTACCATCGAAAAAGCCGACAATATCGTTGTGATGCACGAAGGCAATGTAGTCGAACAAGGCACACACCAAGAATTAATCAGCGCAGGCGGACGCTATGCCGACCTGCACAGCCTCAGCGAAAAATCAGCCAAACGGGCAAGCAAGTAGCTGAACACCATATTCCATTCTTTTTATTAACCTTGGCCGCCCCGACCTATCCTTTTCAGACGGCCTTATCCGACAGGAAATATCAATGGCAGCATTCAACACCCAGAAAGTCTTGTCCGTACACCACTGGACCGACGCTTACTTCACTTTCACCTGTACCCGTGACGAGTCTTTGCGCTTTGAAAACGGCCAATTCGTCATGGTCGGCCTGATGGTTGACGGCAAACCGCTGATGCGCGCATACAGCGTGGCTTCTGCCAACTGGGAAGAGCATCTGGAATTTTTTAGCATTAAAGTACAAGACGGTCCATTGACCAGCCGCCTGCAACACCTTAAAGTCGGTGATGATGTCCTCATCAGTAAAAAACCGACCGGCACATTGGTTGCCGGCGACCTGAATCCGGGCAAACACCTCTACCTCTTGAGCACCGGTACCGGCATCGCCCCTTTCTTGAGCATTACCAAAGACCCTGAAATTTACGAGCAATTCGAAAAAATCATCTTGGTTCACGGCGTACGCTACAAAAAAGACTTGGCATACTACGACCGCTTTACCAAAGAATTGCCCGAACACGAATACCTGGGCGACTTGGTTAAAGAAAAATTGATTTACTATCCGATTGTTTCACGCGAAGACTATGTACACCATGGCCGTCTGACCGATTTAATGCGCAGCGGCAAACTCTTCGAAGACATCGGCCTGCCTAAAATCAATCCGCAAGACGACCGCGCCATGTTGTGCGGCAGCCCTGCCATGTTGAAAGACACCTGCAACGTCTTGGACGAATTCGGCCTGACCGTTTCTCCGAAAACCGGTGTCCGCGGCGACTACCTGATTGAGCGCGCATTCGTCGATCAATAACGTATTCCCGGCAGCAGGCCGTCTGAAACCCTTCTTTCAGACGGCCTAAACCTTAATAATTTATCCCACATTATGCCTACTCTACTCATCATTCGTCCGTCTAACCGTCCACAGCAAGATATCCAAACCTGCCATGCCGCCGGTTGGCAGGCTCAGGTATTGAGTCCGATTGAAATAGAGGCGGATCGTTCGGCGCTAAAAAAACTCCCCGAACAATTCAAGCAAGCCGATGTCGTGTTTTGGGTCAGCCCTACCGCTATTGAAACCGCAGCGCCACACTTGAACTTTTCAGACGGCCCCAGAGCACACATTACCGTCGGCCAAACTAGCCAACATACTTTGGCACAATTCTCCCCCTATCCCGTATTCTCTCCCGAAGATGGCAACGACAGCGAAGCCGTCTTGAGAATGCCTATTTGGAAAAACCTGCCGCCCAATGCCCGAGTTTTAATCATTCGAGGTCATGGCGGCCGTGATTTTCTAGCAGACAAACTGACCGAACTGGGTTTCCAAATCGACATCGCCGAAATCTATTTCAGACGGCCACACGCCATCGATTGGCAGCACTTTAAAACCGAAGACATCGCCGCCGCCTACATTACATCCGGCGAGATCGCGCGCGAATTTTTCCATCAGATTCCGCCGCAATTTTCCCGATTCTTCGAATCCTTGCTATACTTTACCCACCATCCACGCATTGCCGATGCGCTTCGCATCGTCGGTGCCAAACATGTTAAAACCGTCACTTCTTTATCCGCTGCACTTTCATCCATACCACAAAGGAGCCAAGCAGTGAACCCAGTCGAAGACAATAAAGATACCCAACAAGTTGCCAATACAGCAGCTCCGGCGCCTGAACGTTCTGAAAACACCAGGCCGTCTGAACAAATCAAACCTACCCAACCTCAGCGAGTGGAGGCGAGCATGCCCGAGTCCAACAATCTCCCACAAAACAACGCCCCTGTCATCATCAAACAATCTGGCGGCAAAGCCTTGGCCGCAGGTGCAACCGTCTTGGCACTGCTAGGCCTAGGCGCGAGCGGATTCCTGTTTGTACAGGGTCAAAATGTTTTAAAAAACCAAGAGCTCGAATTCAACCAAAAAATCGACAAAGCCGCGTTAGGTGAATCTGAAAACGCCAGCCTTTTAAAAGACAACCTCAACCGCCAAACCGCTATTCAGGCCGAGTTAGACCGCCTGAACAACGGTCAAAAAAACAATAGCGATCAAATCCTGCAAACGCAGAAAGCTTATCAAGAGTTACTCAAAGGCCGTATCAACTGGCTGGTCGATGAAGCCGAATCCATGTTGAACACTGCTTCGCAACAATTGATGCTGTCAGGCAACCTCCAAGGCGCGGTCAGCGTATTGGAACACATTGACAGCCGCTTAAGCCGTTTTGAACAACCTGAACTTATCCCCGTCAAACAAGCCATCAGCAATGATTTGGCTGCACTGAAAAACCGTCCTTATGTCGATATTTCCGCTACTGCCTTGCGTATCGACCGTTTGGAAACAGGTATTTCCGGCCTGCCTTTAGTCTTGGACGGCGTATTGAAACCAGGTGCCGCGCCTGTCGAAGCCACTAATTCAGGAACTTGGTGGGAAAACACATGGGAGAAATCCCTCAATGCCCTCAAAGGCTTGGTTGAAGTCCGTCATCTGGACAGCAACGACGCCATGTTGATTTCGCCCGAACAAACCTACTTCATCCGTGAAAACCTGCGCCTGCGCCTTTTGGATGCGCGCATTGCCCTGTTGCAACACAATGGCGAAGTGTACCAAAGCGATTTGAACAACGTTGAAGCAACCGTGAAGCAATACTTCGACAGCAAATCCCCTGCTACCCAGTCATGGTTGAAAGAGTTGGCCGAACTCAAAGCCCTTGATGTCCGCATGATTTCGGACGACAGCCTGAAAGCCAGCTTGAGCGCCGTTCGCGCTTATCAAGAAGGTTCACGTACACAAATGACGACCGAAGAAACTGTACAAACCCAAGCTGCCGAGAAAACCGCTTCTGCTCCGGCTGCAACTACCGAGCAAGCCACCACTGCCGCATCGGCTGCCGCTTCCGCCCCTCAATCTTTGGAAGCACCTGCATTGCCGTCTGAAAACAAAAAAGAACCGGCCGCCGAAGCTGCCAAACCACAAAACCAAACCAAGCCTGCTGCCAAAATTAAAGGAGAGCAAGCATGAAAACCATCGTTTGGATTGTCATTCTGTTTGCCGCCGCCGTCGGTTTAGCGTTGGCTTCCGGCATTTATACCGGCAACGTGTATGTCGTGGTTGAGCAAACCATGCTGCGTATCAATCTGCATGCCTTTGTTTTAGGCCTGCTGTTGAGCGTATTCGTCTTGTATTTCCTGATTAAATTCGTGTTCGGCCTCTTAAATATTCCAGCGCGTATGCAACGCTTCGGCATTGCCCGCAAAGGCCGTCAGGCTTCCGCCTCTTTGAACAGCGCAGGTTTGGCATATTTTGAAGGCCGTTTTGAAAAAGCCGAACAAGAAGCCGCCAAAGTCTTGCAAAACAAAGAAGCAGGCGACAACCGTACCCTAGCTTTGATGTTGGGTGCGCACGCGGCCGACCAAATGGAAAACTTTGAATTACGCGACCGCTATCTGCACGAAATCGAACAGCTGCCACAAAAACAGCAGCTTTCCCGCCATCTTTTGCTGGCCGAATCTGCACTGAGCCGCCGTGATTATCCGACTGCCGCACAAAACCTTGAAGCCGCAGCCAAAATCAACGGCAACTTGAGCCGCTTGGTGCGTCTGCAATTACGTTATGCCTTTGATCATGGCGATGCTTCAGATGTCTTGGCAAAAGCGGAAAAACTGGTCAAAGCCGGCGCCATCAACGATTACGAAGCCGAACAGTATCAAAACTGGGCATATCGCCGCCTCTTGAGCGAAGTAACCGATGCGGGCCGTCTGAAAGCCTGTTTGAAACAGATTCCCGAAAGCGTGAAGTCTGGCGAATTGTGTGTCGCGATTGCCGAAAAATACGAGCGTTTGGGTTTGTATGCCGATGCAGTCAAATGGGTCAAAACCCATTATCCGCAAACCCGCCAGCCCGAGCTTTTGGAAGCATTTGTCGAATCCGTACGTTTCCTAAGCGAGCGCGAGCAACAAAAAGCCATCGACTTGGCAGATTCTTGGCTGCAGGAACAACCCGACAATGCACCACTGTTGATGTATCTTGGCCAACTGGCTTACGGCCGCAAACTCTGGGGCAAAGCCCAAGGCTACCTCGAAGCCAGCATCGCCTTGCAACCCAGCGTATCCGCACATTTGGTCCTGGCGCGTGTGTTTGATGAAACTGACCAGCCACAAAAAGCGCAAGAACAACGCAATCTGGTTTTGGAAAGCGTGGCTGAAGAAGAACATCCGGCAGCACTCCCTCAACCAAATTGATGTGCTGATTTCGCATTAAGCGATAATATGAAATCCACAATAAAACCAACCATTTAATCATTTCAGACGGCCTCATACATATCTAAGGCCGTCTGAACTTTGTCCAACACACCAAATCAGAAAGCCTATTTATCATGACTGCTCTGAAAAACGACACTTTCCTCCGCGCCCTGCTTAAACAGCCTGTCGAATACACGCCCATCTGGATGATGCGCCAAGCCGGACGCTATCTGCCTGAATACAAAGCCACGCGCGCGCGCGCAGGCAGCTTTCTCGATTTGTGCAAAAACACCGAGCTGGCAACCGAAGTTACCATCCAGCCTTTAGAACGTTTTGATCTGGACGCGGCAATCCTGTTTTCCGATATTCTGACCGTTCCCGATGCCATGGGTTTGGGCCTGTATTTTGCCGAAGGTGAAGGCCCGAAATTTGAACGCGCCTTACAACACGAAGCCGACATTGCCAAATTGCAAGTGCCCGACATGGAAAAACTGCAATACGTCTTTGATGCCGTAACTTCCATCCGTAAAGCACTGGACGGCCGAGTTCCGCTCATCGGCTTCTCAGGCAGCCCGTTCACACTCGCCTGCTACATGGTTGAAGGCGGCAGCAGCAAAGAATTCCGCACCATCAAAACCATGATGTATTCGCGCCCTGATTTGCTGCATAAAATCCTCGACACCAATGCTCAAGCCGTTACTGCTTATCTCAATACCCAAATCGATGCCGGCGCACAAGCCGTACAAATTTTCGACACTTGGGGCGGCGTGTTGAGCGATGCCGCATTTAAAGAATTCAGCCTGAAGTACATCCGACAAATTGTTGCCGGACTCAAACGCGAAAGCGAAGACCGCCGCGTGCCTGTTATCGTATTTGCCAAAGGCGGCGGCTTATGGCTGGAAAGCATGGCAGAAATCGGCGCAGATGCATTAGGCTTGGACTGGACGTGCAACATCGGCGAAGCCCGCCGTCGCGTTGGTGAACAAGTTGCCCTGCAAGGCAATTTCGACCCGTTTGCCCTCTTCGGCACACCGGAATCTATCCGCACCGAAGTCGCACGCATCCTTGCCGACTACGGCAACGGCAGCGGCCATGTATTCAACCTCGGCCACGGCATCAACCAACACGCTGATCCGGAACACGCTAAAATTTTGGTCGATACCGTACACGAACTGTCCCGTCAGTATCACCGTTAATGGAAACAACGCAAAGGCCGTCTGAAAACAAAAACACAATTATCGTGTAAATCACAATTATCGTGTAAATTTGTTTTCAGACGGTTTTTCTATATACTTAATATTTGAAGCTTGTCGGCCCCAACCTTCAATTTAAAAACTCAACCAATCCCTACCGAATATGAATTTCTTAAAAGACATCACTTGGACCGAGATTTTTATCTTCGCCCACACCTGCGCCGCACTCGCCTGCATGCTGCGCGTGTTGTATAAACAAAAAAACATCGGATCAACTTTCGCCTGGCTGATTATCCTCTTCCTTTTCCCCGTATTCGGAACCATCGCCTACATCCTTGTCGGCGAGCCTCGTCTCGGCACAGCCCGTGCCAAACGTACCGGCGAAATGAACCGCTTCTACCGCAACTTTGCCGCTACCCATCTTGCCGATATCTATCTCGACATTGCCGACCAAGTCAAATCACGTTACCACGGCATCAGTAAAGTTGCTGAAAAAGGAACGGGGCTGGGTGCCACCAAAGGCAACGCCATGAGCCTGCTCTCAACCACCGATACCATCATCGACAGCATGCTCGCAGACATACGCGCCGCAACCCATTCCTGCCTGTTGGCCTTTTACATTATCGAACCCAAAGGCCGCATTGAAGAAATTCTAAATGAAATTCTTGCCGCCAAAGCCAGAGGCGTAGACTGCTCCATACTGGCCGATGCCGTCGGCAGCAGGAGCTTTCTTGAAAGCGATTGGGTAGAGAAACTGCGCCAAGCAGGCGTTGAAGTACATACCTCCTTACCTGTCGGCATCTGGCGTACATTATTCACACGCACCGACCTGCGCAACCACCGTAAAATCCTCGTTATCGACAGCAAAATCGGTTACACTGGCAGCTTCAACCTCGTCGATCCGCGCTACTTCAAACAAAATTCAGGCGTTGGCGAATGGATAGATGCCATGATGCGTTGCACAGGGCCTATGGTACTGGAACTGTCAGCCGTCTTCTTCGCCGACCTTGCCGTCGAAACCGATAAA
Source organism: Neisseria sp. 20925_1_37 (assembly GCF_041433255.1). Lineage (NCBI taxonomy): Bacteria > Pseudomonadati > Pseudomonadota > Betaproteobacteria > Neisseriales > Neisseriaceae > Neisseria > Neisseria sp. 20925_1_37. The sequence continues at coordinate 41,270 of NZ_JAPWBC010000011.1, forward strand.
AACCTTCAAAACGTACAAACATACCTCAACCAAGCAAAAAACCTGCTGCCCCAAATCCTTCCCGAAAAAATGCAGCAAGGCAATATTGTTGCCCAAATCATTCCCTCCGCCCCCGAGCAAAGCAGCTTCGTCATCTACGAAACCATCATCAGCGCCATCTATGCCGCTACCAAACAAATCATAATTACCACCCCCTACTTCGTCCCCGACGAGCCGCTTCTCATGGCATTAACCGTCGCCGCCAAACGCGGCGTCAAAGTAACCCTGATACTGCCCGCCAAAGTCGATTCACTGATGGTACGTTACGCCTCACGCGCCTACTACCCTATGCTGCTGGAAGCCGGCGTCAAAATCGCCATGTTTGAAGGTGGGCTTTTACATGCCAAAACCTTGACCATAGACGAAGACTACTCCCTCTTCGGCACGGTCAATATGGACATGCGCAGCTTCTTCCTCAACCTCGAAATCAGCCTCGCCATCTACGATCGCGATACCACCAAACAAATCTGCAACCTCCAACGTGACTACCTCAAAAACAGCAGCTACATTGCCATCAAATCATGGCAACAACGCTCCAAACTCCGCGGCCTCGTAGAAAATGCCGTCCGCCTGATGAGCCCTTTGCTGTAAAAAAGTAGTGAGGCCGTCTGAAAAACACTGTTCAGACGGCCTTTTTATACAGAAACAGATTAACCAACGATACCAACTCACAAAATCAAAGTCAGGTTTGTTTTCAAATCTATTTTAATTACTATAAATAATTTATCTTGTTTTTACAGCTCTGCTTTCTACCCAATTAGATTAATAGTATAGAATACGGATAATTTTTCATAATATTTAATATATTCAGATTGTTAACCTATTAAATTATCTCAGGAGCAATTATGTTCAAAATAAAATTCAAATTGTGGCTGCCAATGCTGTTGGCTGCAATTTTAGCTGCTTGTTCCCAGCAATCTCCTTCATCTGAAGCTCCTGCACCAGCAGATTCAGAAATAGCCAATCAAAGCGTAGAAACATCAGAAAAACTAGGAACCAGCTGGGGAGATGAAGTACAGTCTTCCGTTCATTCCGTAGATTTGCGCCGTGTCACGAAAAACCCTTTGGCAGAAGGCGTATTGAACTACTCTGCTAAAGATTATCGGGGTAAAAAAATCAACTCGATTTCTTTAGCAGCAGGCAAAGTGGAATTATCCGTGCAATCTGACAATGGCGACCTATTTCCAATATTCCGCGACGGTAGCAACTACTTTTTGCAAGGTAAAGACGGTCAGTCATACCGTTTGGTTTATAAGAACAATAGCAATAAAACTTTGGAAATTATAGCCAGCGTAGATGGTTTGGATGTCATCTCAGGCCAGGCTGCCAGCAGATACTCAGATGGCTATGTTCTGTACCCACATGATTCACTGGTAATCGAAGGTTTCCGTAAAAGTGATGATGCTGTAGCATCTTTTGTATTCAGCAACCCAGAAGACTCTTACGCTGCAAACTCGGATAAAGGCTCCATCACAAATACAGGTGTAATTGGTACGGCTATTTTTGAACTATACGACCCGACGCAAAAAAATAGCGAACCTGACGCATTCCCAGCCGATAACGGATATGCCCAACCACCTTCCAAATAAACAAGCCTCACAAACTGCATAGTTAAGCTTGTTAAACTTAAAGGCCGTCTGAAAAACACTTTTCAGACGGCCTTTTAAAACACTTATACACAATATTTATCATCGATAAATATTCAACTCATCCCTTTTCTTCAGTTTCAAAAAAGTAAGCCTCAACATATTTTCTCTCAAAATAGTTTTACAAAATTTAACCATAAATAAACCAATTGATATTTATAAAAATATCCAAACTACAAATCAAAATGAGACTAATATGTTCTTTTACATTTATTTGTAGCTTGATAATCATTATTAAAATAATTAGAATAAGCGGTCAATTTTTTATTCCTTAGGAAAAATCATGAATAAGGTCTCCTCTCCTGTATTCCGCCTTAGTATCATTACACTCGCATTATCAACAAGCTTCGCTCATGCCGAAAATTTGCAACCCGCAGAAACTGCCGAGCTGAATGAAATTAAGGTCACCGGTACTGCCGTACCGACTCGTGTAACCCGCAACCAGCTCGACCGTGAAATTTCGACCGATTTAAAACAAGTCATGAAAGACCAAATCGGTATGGATGTCGGTGGCGGCAACGGCGTAGCACAGTTTTACAGCATCCGCGGCGTTGGTGAAGACAAAATTAACCTAGAAGTCGACAACACCAGCCAATCCACAAAAATCTTCCACCACCAAAGCCGCTTCCAGCTTGACCCCGCTTTGGTAAAAAGCATCAACGTAGAAAAAGGCACAGGCGCGGCGAGCACGGGTTTGGGTGCGGTCGGCGGTACCATCCGCGTAACGACGGTTGACGCAAAAGACCTGCTAACCGACGGCAAACCTTTCGGTTTCAAACTCGGCGCAGGCTTGAGCAGCAATAAAGGCTCAACCGGCAGCGCAGCGGTTTACGGCTATCAAAACGGCTTCGATGCCCTGTTTGCAGGCAACTTCCTCAACAACCGCGACTACAAAGACGGTAACGGCAATGTCAACCTCGGCAGTCGTCTGAAACAGCACAGCTACCTCGCCAAACTCGGCTACGATTTCAACGACGACCACGGCATCCGCCTGACCTACCGTCAGGAATACCAAAAAGGCAACCGCACCGACAAAGCCGAGTTCCAAAACGTTGACAGCTACATCGGCGTGGACGGCACTTATCAAAAAGAACAAACCTACAATCTGGAATACCGCGGCCGCAACGTCGGCTTCATCGACAAAATCGATGCCAACGTCTTCCAAATCAATACCGACGACACCAAACCGCCCAAAGGCGCCCCTTCTCCAAAAGCCCAAGCTTCCGGCACTGCGCAAGGCGGCGTTCCTATCGGCAAACTTGAGTTAAGCAAAATCAAAGCGACCGGCGCGAATCTGAACCTCGCCAGCTCTTTCGGCGACGGACACATGGTGAAATACGGCGTCAACTACCGCCACGAAACCTCAGAGCCTTCCGACAAAGGCGCGTGGCTGAAGATTCTCGGCCTGTATGACCGCGACAAAGAGAAAAAAGCCGAATACGGCGTGTACGCGGAAGGCATTTGGAACCTACACCCCGTTACCCTGACCACCGGCCTGCGTTACGACCATTTCAAATACAACGCCGCCAGCAAACAAAGCGCGTCGCACGGTCAGCTCAACCCCAGCATCAGCGCGATTTGGGACATCAACGACAACTTCTCCCTCTTGGCAAACCTCAATCAGGCAAGCCGTGCGCCCCGCCTGAACGAAGCCCTGTTGGCTAACGAACGCGCAGGCGCCGCCGCCGATTTGGACAGCAACCTCAAAGCCGAAACCGCCCGCCGTGCTGAAATTGGCTTCAAATGGCGCAACGACAACTTCAACGTCAGCGGCAGCGTGTTCCACCAACGCATCAAAGACCTCATCGTCTATCGTTGGGCAAAAATCAACAACAACACCGCCTCCATCACCGAACGCGGCAAGATTTACAACGGCGGCACGCTCAAAACCTACGGCTACGAACTTGACGCATCCTACCGCTGGGGCGGCCTGACCGCGCGCGCCGGCGTATCCTACGTCAAACCCCGTCTGAACGGCGACATGTACTATGGCGAAAGCCCGATTCAAGCGGAAGACCACGAAAGCTCGTTCACCTTCTGGAACACCGGCCGCCAATGGCTGACCGGTCTGTCTTACCAGTTTGAAAACCCCAAACTCGAAATCGGCTGGCGCGGCCGCTACGCCCAAAGCGTGAAATACACCGACGTTGCCCGAGGACAAGGCACGATACACGGCAAGAAAGCCGGTTACGGCGTACACGACATCTACGCCAACTGGCAGCCGCTGAAAAAAGACAACCTGAACGTCAACTTCGCCGTCAACAACATCGGCAACAAGCAATACCGTTCGCACAGCCAACGCTTCCCAGACGGCAACGGACGCGTGCCCTTCTACGAGCGCGGCCGCGAGTTCGCCTTGGGCGTGAACTATCGTTTCTGATGATACGAACATTATGACGTTATAAGGAAATAAAAGGCCGTCTGAAATTCAGTTTTCAGATGGCCTTTTCATTGTATTTCAATCTTGCCATATAACTTTGCGTTCAGAACCATATGTAATCTTTTTAATACTGCTTTCGAGAGGAATTTCTTTATCTAATGCTCCTGAGTATTCCGAACCTGCTAATTTTTGAAATAAAACAATATTCAGCTCATCGTTGCGGGTAGTTATTTTGATATCCGAAATGCCCATTGCGCTATTGCCTAATAAACCTGTCAAATGAACCTGTCTATTATCCTTAACTTCATTGACAGTAATTTTAAAATTCCGAATATCATTCAACTTAATTTCATCATTAGAGAAAAAGCAACCGGATAATATCAAACCTGTAATACCCAATATCATTGCCCTCATTTTCATAATAATTCCCTGATCGATTTAGTAACCTTAGGCTCGATTTTCAAAAATGACAGTTTTAGTATTTTCAGACGGCCTTTATTTTATACGGCTTTTGTATCTGTACTTAAAGCCCGCGTGCGTGCGTACCGCACACACACTACCTAAAGGTTTTATGCGGACTATATTTTGTTAAGGAATTAACCTAATTCCGGCGGCTTCCTATCTAATTTCAGGCCTTCCTGTCATGAAATCCCAATCTTTTGGCATGTAAATTTGTAATATATTTAACCAACAATAAACATATTTGAAAAATCAACTCATTTTTCTTCATTTTGCATTCTATTATCTCAGAATATTTATTTTTTAAATAGAATAAGATAGGCATTGGATTTTCAAATCCGACATTTCCGGAATTTTGCAAAGGTCTCAGGCATTCTGAATTCTTTTCAGACGGCCTTTTTCCTTCTTCCTTATTTAACCATCACCCTTTCTTTCAAAGTCTTCAATACGTTCTTCACTGTATTAATCCGCACTTCGATATTTTCCATCTCTGCGGTAAATCGCAGCTTATCCGCGCCGGCAAGGCGGTATTTTTTGTCGTTTTGAATCAGCAGGATGATTTCGGTTGGATCGACATTGTTGTTTTTGCCAAAAGTTACCGTTACCGCTTCGCTGGTCGCGTCAATGGCATCTATGCCTAACTCTTTTGCCGCAAGCCGTAGGTAGTGACTTTCGATGAGGGTTTTGACGGGTTGTTCGGGCAGGCCGAAGCGGTCGACGAGTTCTTCGTGTATGGCGTTGATTTGCTGCACGGTTTCGCAGACGGCGAGGCGTTTATAGAGAACAAGGCGCTCGTGGATGTCGGGGCAGTAGTCTTCAGGCAATAATGCCGGGCTGTGCAGTTTGATTTCTGTGGTAATGCCCAATGGCGCGTCGAGATCGGGCTGGCGGCCTTTTTTAAGGTCGCGCACGGCTTGTTTGAGCATTTCGGTGTAGAGCGTGAAGCCGACCTGTATCATTTCGCCGGATTGACCTTCGCCGAGGATTTCGCCTGCGCCGCGGATTTCCAAATCCTGCATGGCGAGGGTGAAACCTGCGCCGAGTTCGTCTGCCGCCGCAATGGCGTCGAGGCGTTTTTCTGCGTCTTTAGTGATGTATTCGGGCGTGAGCAGGTAGGCGTAGGCTTGGTGGTGGCTGCGGCCGACGCGCCCGCGAAGCTGGTGCAGTTGCGCCAGTCCGAATTTGTCGGCGCGGTTGATGATGATGGTGTTGGCGTTGGGGATGTCGATGCCGGTTTCGATGATGGTGGAGCAGAGCAACACGTTGAATCTTTGCTGCAAAAAGTCGCGCATGACTTGTTCCAGTTCGCGCTCGCGCAGTTGTCCGTGCGCCACGCCGATGCGGGCTTCGGGCAGCAGGGTTTCCAACCGCTCGCGCATATTTTCAATCGTATCCACTTCATTGTGCAGGAAAAATACCTGCCCGCCGCGTTTGAGTTCGCGCAACACAGCTTCGCGCACGCTGCCTTCGCTGAACGGTTTGACAAACGTTTTGACGGCGAGGCGGCGGCTGGGCGCAGTGGTAATCAGCGAGAAGTCGCGCAGGCCTTCAAGCGCCATGCTGAGGGTGCGCGGAATCGGCGTGGCGGTCATGGTGAGGATATCGACATTGGCGCGCAGGCGTTTGAGCTGCTCTTTCTGGCGCACGCCGAAGCGGTGTTCTTCATCGATAATCACTAAACCTAAGTTTTTGAATTTGATGTCGTCCTGCACCAATTTGTGCGTGCCGATAACGATATCGACCGTGCCGTCCGCCATGCCTTTCAGCGCGGCTTTGGTGGCTTTGCTGTTGTTGAAACGCGAAAGGCTGGCGACTTTCACGGGGAAATCGGCGAAGCGGTCGGCGAAGTTTTGCGCGTGCTGCTCGACCAGAAGCGTGGTCGGGGCGAGTACGGCAACTTGTTTGCCACCCATCACCGCCACAAACGCGGCGCGCAGAGCGACTTCGGTTTTGCCGAAACCGACATCGCCGCACACAAGGCGGTCCATCGGCTTCGCCTGCGTCAAATCTTTAATCACGGCGGCGATGGCGGCGGCCTGGTCTTCGGTTTCTTCGTAGCCGAAGCCGTCGGCAAACGCCTGATAGTCCATCTCGTTGATTTCAAACTTGTGTCCCGATTGGGCGGCGCGTTGGGCGTAGAGGTTGAGCAACTCGGCGGCGGTGTCGCGCGCTTTTTCGGCGGCCTTGCGCTTCGCCTTGTTCCATGCGCCGCTGCCGAGCTTGTGCAAGGTAACGTTTTCATGCGCCTGGCCGGAGTAGCGGCTGATTAAATGCAGTTGCGAAACAGGCACATAAAGCTGCGCTTCGCCCGCGTATTCGAGCAACATCATTTCGTTGGTTTCGCCGCCCAAATCCATCGTTACCAAGCCCATATACCGGCCGATGCCATGTTCTTCGTGAACGACGGGATCACCGATATTGATTTCGGCAAGGTCGCGCAACAGGCCGTCTGAAACGGCGGCATGTTTCTTGCGATGATGTTTGCGCGAGCGGGCAACGTATTGATAAAGATCGGATTCGGTAATAACCGCGATGTTTTGATCTTCTAATTTAAACCCGTATGCCAACGGCGCCACTGTAATCATCAGCGACTCATGCGCCGACAAAAAGCCCTGCCAGTCAGATACAGGTTTGGCTTTCAAACCGTTTTGCTGCAAGAAACCGAGCATGGTTTCGCGCCGTCCCAAACTTTCGGCACACAGCAAAATCCGTCCTTCAAAGGCCGTCTGAAAATCCTTCAATGCCTGCAACGGCTCGTCGGATTGGCGGTTCACGGCAAGATCGGGCAAGGTGTGTTCTTTGCCGGAAACATCGGGCAGCACTTGTCCGTAGTTTTTCAGACGGCCTGCGAATACATCGGCAGAGAGATACAAATGCTGTGGAAGCAAAGGCGGATAGGTTTCGTCGCCCTGCGCCATGGCGTAACGCGATTTGACGTCGCTCCAAAAACGGTTTGCCTCGGCGTGAACGTCGCCCAAAGAGACAAACAGCGCATCTTCTCCGATATAGTCAAACAGCGTTTCCAGCTCGTTTTCAAAAAACAGCGGCAGGTAATATTCCACGCCTGCACCAAAATGGCCGTTGCTGACGGCTTTGTACACAGCAGCATCGTTCGGATTGCCATCGACTTCTTCGCGGAAGCGGCTGCGGAAAATCTTTTGCGCCTCGCTGTCGGTGGGGAACTCGTGTGCAGGCAGCAGACGGATTTCGGAAACCGGGGAAATGGTGCGTTGCGTTTCGGTATCGAAGGTTTTGATGCTGTCGATTTCATCGTCGAACAAATCGATGCGGTACGGCATTTCGCTGCCCATCGGGAACAAATCGACAATACCGCCGCGCACGGCAAACTCGCCCGCCGCAACAACATGGGACACATGGTTATAACCTGCATCTACCAAATCACTTTTCAGACGGCCTATATCCAAAGTCTGCCCTGTTTTCAGCCAAAACGTGCGCCCTGCCAGAAACGGCACAGGCGGCAGCTTCTGCATTGCCGTGGCGACCGGCACAAACAACACGTCCGCCGCGCCGCTCTTAATCTGCCATAAAGCCGAGAGCCGCTCCGATACCAAATCCTGATGCGGTGAAAAACGCTCGTAAGGCAGCGTTTCCCAGTCCGGCAGGAACACCGCCGTATCGTGCGGACGGAAAAACAGCCAGGCCGTCTGAAGGCGTAGCGCCTGTTCCGCATCTTGGGTCAAGACAACCTTGAGCTGCTTATGCGGCAGATAACGCGCCAAAGCCAAGGGCAGCGAGCCTTGCGAAAGATTGAGCCAACGGGATTTTTCACGGGGTTTGGGAATCGGATAGGTCATGACAAAACAGTTTGTAATAAGTAAATACAAGCACCATAGGCCGTCTGAAAAATTTTCAGACGGCCTTTAGCGATCAAATCAATTTTCAATTTTACTGGATACAGGTTTAAAAGAATATAAGGCCTTACAATCAGACGGTCACACCTGCCAGTTTTCCAATAAATCCGGTTATCACCAATGCTGCAACGCCCCATATGCACACGCGCAAAACAGCAGGAACGACAGGTGCGCCGCCGAGTTTGGCAGAGACATAGCCCAGTCCTGCCAGTCCGCACAAAGTGGAAACTGCCAAGGTCGGAACAATGGCGGTAGAAGCTGTCAATGCGACCAGTAAAGGCAAAATCGCTCCGGCACAAAATGAAGCAGCAGAAGCCAGCGCGGCCTGCATGGGTTGGGCGGCAGAGGTTTCGGTAATGCCGATTTCGTCACGTGCATGAGCGGCGAGTGCATCGTGTTCCATCAAGGCTTTGGCCACCTCTGTGGCGAGCGGGTCGGACAAACCGCGGCGGCGGTAAATTTCCGTCAGCTCTTCCAACTCCGCATCAGGATTATTTGCCAATTCGTAGCATTCTTTGTGCAAATCGGCTTTTTCCGTATCCGATTGGCTGGACACGGAAACGTACTCCCCCGCCGCCATTGATACCGCGCCCCCGATAAGCGCCGAAACGCCCGTCAACAGCAGGGTTTGGAAATCAGGCGCGGCTGCGGCTACGCCCGTCAACAGCGAGGCAGTAGAAATCAAGCCGTCATTGGCACCCAATACGCTTGCCCGAAGCCAGTTATTGCGGTCGCTGAAATGGCGTTCGCTGTGGTGTGAATACATATATGCTCCGATAAATTGGCGGTTTCCAGATGATAACATTGTATTGTTTTTTGAAATCCATGTCAGTTTATCCCTTCAGATCAAGCATTCTTAAATCTTTCTGCTGCCATTCAAACCATAAAAACCAACACTCTTCTTTGGATTTTTTTCAGACGGCCTGAACGCTTTTACAAGCAAATTTATTGTTCCAAGTCATGGCATTATCACAAGGCAGTTTTGTGCTGCTTGGTTTATCCGCTTAAAGATGCTATCTTTATGAATCTTTCCACTCCTCAATCCATTGAAAGGATGTATCATGGCCGAAGAAAACAAAATCAAAGTAAACGATTTGCCTGAAGATAAAAAAGAGCAAACTGAAGAAACCGAACTGCCCGTTATCAACAACGAAGAAAAACGCGGCGGTCATGGCGAAGGTGGTTGCTGCGGCGCATGCGGCGGCTAAATCTTCCCGACAAAGCCTCCGAGGCCGTCTGAAAAGTCTTACTTTTCAGACGGCCTTTTCCTTTCTAAACAATTACAGGTAAATCAATGAAAGGATGCGGGAGAAGAATTTAAACCCAACCGCGTTTGTGCTACATTCACATCTTTACAAACCACAACAATCTGCACCCGCAGACACACAAGGAAGAAAAAAATGTTTTGGTATATCGTCAGCTTTTTCGCCATTATCGTTTCCCTGCTCGCCCTCTGGGTCAACGCCAGCGCGTTCGGTATGCAGGATGACGGCACGCCGCAATCCGAATACGAAAAAATGTTGGGCCTGGGCGCAAAACTGAAAGATAAAGATACGGTTGCCAAGGAACGCGAAGCAGCACGCTTTCATCCTGACGATTAAGCCTTATAGACTGGACAATCGTGCCGAACTGGGCTAATGTTCCAAACGCATAATGCACACCAACACAACTATACGAGAAGGTAAGAGAAATGACTGTACGAATCGAACACGATTTACTGGGCGACCGCGAGATCCCTGCTGAAGTATATTGGGGCATCCATACTTTGCGCGCCATTGAAAACTTTAAAATTTCCACACAAAAAATTTCCGACGTACCGCAATTTGTCCGCAGCATGGTCATGGTTAAAAAAGCCACTGCGCAAGCCAACGGCGCATTGGGTGCCATCAAGCCGGAAATCGCGGCCGCCATCGAAAAAGCCTGCGATGAAGTATTGGTCAAAGGCCGCTGCCTCGACCAATTCCCATCAGACGTTTATCAAGGCGGCGCCGGTACTTCGGTCAACATGAACACCAACGAAGTCATTGCCAACCTCGCATTGGAAGTCTTGGGACACGAAAAAGGCCACTACGACATCGTCAATCCGATGGACCATGTCAACGCCAGCCAATCCACCAACGACGCCTACCCTACCGGCTTCCGCCTTGCCGTGTATTACAGCATCGGCGAATTGCTCGACAAACTGGCCATCTTGAAAAACTCTTTTGCCGCAAAAGCCGAAGAGTTTAAAGATGTTTTGAAAATGGGCCGCACCCAGCTTCAAGATGCCGTGCCGATGACTGCCGGTCAAGAATTCCAGTCTTTCCAAGTGTTGTTGGAAGAAGAAATCCTCAACCTCGACCGTACCCGCTCCCTGCTGCTTGAAGTCAATCTCGGCGCCACCGCCATCGGTACCGGCGTGAATACGCCTAAAGGCTATGCGGCTTTGGTCGTTGAGAAACTCTCCGAAGTCAGCGGCCTGCCTTGCAAACTGACTGAAAACCTGATCGAAGCGACCTCAGACTGCGGCGCATATGTGATGGTACACGGCGCATTGAAACGCACAGCCGTCAAACTGTCTAAAATCTGTAACGACTTGCGCCTGCTCTCTTCCGGTCCGCGCGCTGGTTTGAAAGAAATCAACCTGCCTGAATTGCAGGCCGGTTCTTCCATCATGCCTGCCAAAGTCAATCCCGTGATTCCCGAAGTCGTCAACCAAGTCTGCTTCAAAGTCATCGGCAACGACACCACCATCACTTTCGCAGCCGAAGCAGGTCAGTTGCAGCTGAACGTTATGGAGCCAGTAATCGCCCAATGTATGTTTGAAACCATTTCCCTCTTGGGCAACGCCGCGGTCAACCTGGCCGACAAATGCGTCAAAGGCATTACGGTCAACCGCGAAATCTGCGAACACTACGTCTTCAACTCCATCGGTTTGGTCACTTATCTGAACCCATACATCGGCCACCGCAATGGCGACTTGGTCGGCAAAATCTGCGCCCAAACCGGCAAAGGCGTGCGCGAAGTCGTATTGGAGCGCGGTTTGTTGAGCGAAGAAGAGCTCAACCGCATCCTCTCTCCAGAAAACCTGATTAATCCTCATCTGTAATTAAGATTTGAAATCAAAGGCCGTCTGAAACTTTAAACGTTTAAAGTTTCAGACGGCCTTTTCGTATTTATATTGATTTTTATCGAATTTTTTTGCGAAATTCAGAATTAAAAGATAGCCTAGCCGTTAGGTTTGATTTAACATGGTGTTGCCCCAGCCTGTTTCTTCCTTAAGGTTATGTCGGTAATGATGCCTCAAAAGAAACCGGATATTGGAATAACATCTTCATTTATTAGGAAAACCAGATGAATCAAATTACACGCGAACAAATGCTGCAAGTATTCGAAAATCGCCGCTCTACCCGTTATTACGATCCCAACAAAAAAATCAGCCAAGAAGATTTTGCAGCGATTTTAGAATTTGCCCGCCTCTCCCCAAGCTCTGTCGGCTCCGAGCCATGGAAATTCTTGGTGATTCAAAACAAAGCCCTGCGTGAGAAAATCAAGCCTTTCAGCTGGGGGATGCAATTCCAACTGGACGACTGCAGCCATCTGGTGATTATCCTTGCCAAGAAAAATGCCCGTTACGATACTCCGTTCTTCCGCGGTGTTGCCGAACGCATGGGCCTGCAAGGAGAGCAGCTGGAAAAAGCGTTGGCAAAATACAAAAGCTTCCAAGAAACCGACATTAAAATTGCCGACGACCAACGCGCACTCTTCGACTGGAGCGGCAAACAGACTTATATCGCTTTGGCCAATATGCTCACAGGCGCAGCGGCCATCGGCATCGATTCCTGTCCAATCGAAGGCTTCAACTACGACAAAATGAACGAAGTATTGGCGGCAGAAGGCCTGTTTGATGCCAACGAATGGGGCGTATCCGTAGCGGCAACATTCGGCTATCGCGCCAAAGAAATCACCAAAAAATCACGCAAACCGATTGAAGAAATGGTGACTTGGGTCGAATAAGCAGTTTGTATTCTCAGGGCGGCAAATACCGCCCTTTTACTTTTCTAAAAAGAAAAGCAAATTCCGTAACAACAAATACTTCTAAATTTAAAATCAGAAGGCCGTCTGAAACCATGTGTCAGAAATCCTAGATTTCATTTCACACCGTTTCAGACGGCCTGATTTAATATGCTTCTACTTAAAACGATACTTTCAAACTGCCGTAGAAGGCACGGCCATGCTCGTTGTAAGTTTGTGCGCCAGCAGTTGTGCGGTACAGTTTTTTGTCAAACAGATTGCTGATACCGCCACGGACGGCCACACGTTTGTTCCAGTTGTAGCCTGCATTGATGCCCCAAATGCCGTAAGAGCCGACTTGGGTTTGGTTATGTGCGGAAGTTAAAGGTGTAATCCTTGCACCTGGATTACCGTTTTGCTCCAGTCTATTGATCGCTACGCCACGCGGTTTAGTGCGGCCGTAGTGAGTAAAGGTCAGGTTAGCATCGAAGCGTTCGTTCGGCGTCCAAGACAGTGTGCTGTTAATGGTGTGTTTCGGCACCAAAGACAATGGATTGCCTTGATAATCTTCAGATTTGTGCATATAAGTGAAATTGTTGCTCCACTTGAGTGTGTCATGCAACGGAATCACCAAGTTGCCTTCGATACCCGAAATAGTCGCTTTCGGCGTATTTTCCCATTGCAGGAGCCAGTTGCCGATATTGCTGGTGGCAATGAGCTGGTCGCCGATCACGATTTTATTGCGGTACGCATTGTGGAAATAAGTCGCCGAAGCTTGCCAGCCGTTTTTGTTGAACTCAAGGCCAATCTCTTTATTGATACTGGTTTCAGGTTTCAAATTGCTGTTGCCCATGTAGAAACAGCTGACACTACCCGGCGCATTGAGCGGACAGCCCTGACCGCGTGTGTACAGGATAAAGTCAGAACTAGCTTGATACAGATTTGGCGCTTTATACGCACGGGCAACACCGCCTTTGACCAACCAGTTTTCGCCGATTTGATGCGAGAAGTTCAAAGCCGGACTCCAGTTGCTGCCACTGGCACTGTTATGGTCGAAGCGGATGGCTGGAATCAGATGGGTTTTGTCGGTCAACGAAATATTGTCTTCAACGTAGGCTGCCCAATTGCGTTGGGAAGTTTTACCGCCACGATGTTCCGATACGCCGGAGAAGGTGTTGACAATTACACGTGGCGGTTGACCAGAACGACCTGGAATAATATCTGTCAGACTTTGCGAGTTAGATGTAGGATCATCCAACTTACTGTCAGTAAATTCTGCACCGACCGTCAATACATTATCGACTCTAAGTTTAAACGGAATATTCGCTTCGCTGCTGAAGCGCAAGTTTTTCAGACGGCTTTGAACAAAATCCAAGCCTGTGTAGCTGCCTTCCGGACCACCGGCCAAACCTTCAGGCAAGTGGCTGTTGACTGTGCGCTCATAACTGATCACGTTTTTGGTATCGCCCCATTCCCATGCGCCGTCATGCGTTAAAGAATAAGCGGAACGGTATAAGCGGGCAGTTTCGGCTTTGCTGTCGGCCAAAGAATTAACCAAAGCGGAACGCGGATTGCTGTTTTGCGTATCGCCGTTATAGATATTACCCTGACGGCTGTAACTGCTGTCTAAAATCAGCGTTTGCGCTGGGCTGATTTTCCATTGTAGACGGCCTGCGATGTCTTTATTGCGTACGCCTTCGACACCGGCCGCGCTGTCATTACCGTGTCCGGCATTAATATCAGCAGCATCTGCATCCGTTTTATTCAAATTGCCGTAAATGCGGAAGCCCAAAGTATCTTGGATAATCGGGCCGCTCAAATTGAAGCCGATACGGCGGGTTGCGCCCTCTTTGCTGTTTTGCGGCTGATTGGCGTAAAGATTGACTTGGCCTTTAAATTCTTTAGATACTTTTTTGGTGACGATATTGACCACGCCGCCCATCGCGCCGGAGCCGTAACGGGTCGCCGCCGGACCGCGCAAAACGGTAATGGATTCGATTTCTTCAACCGGCACCCAGTTACTGTCGCCACGCGTATTGCGTTCACCGCGCATACTGATACGCTCGGACTGGCGCGAATTAACCGGCTTGCCGTCAATCAAAATCAAAGTGTTTTCAGGACCCATACCGCGCAAGTCGATTTGGCGTTTGTTGCCACGCTGACCTGTTGCCGTATTGCCGGTCAGATTGACACCGGGCATGGTGCGGACAAATTCGGAAATATCATTGGCTGCAGGGCGTTTGTCGATGTCGTCTTTAGAAATACGCGATACGCCGAGCGACTGTTGCAACTGCTTCTCGGCAGTAACGTAAACGGTATCGACTTCAGCCTGCTCAACTGCTTTCTCTTCAGCTGCGTGTGAGAATGCACTAATTAACGCCAAAGGCAAAATGGCGAGTGTGAATGTTTTCATTGCATCGTTTCTCTTTAACTTTGTTTGTTAAAAATCAAAATAAAAATTATTCGAGATTTTAAATAAACTTAACAGAGTTTTCAATGCAATTAAGAGTGATTTACAATTAAAAGTTAAATTACGCTAATAAAAATAACAAATACCAAACAACTAAAAAGGCCGTCTGAACCAGCATGAAACGAAATCCGAGATTCCTATCATACCGTTCAGACGGCCTTATTCAATTTTTAATTATTT
Organism: Neisseria sp. 20925_1_37; assembly: GCF_041433255.1. Lineage (NCBI taxonomy): Bacteria > Pseudomonadati > Pseudomonadota > Betaproteobacteria > Neisseriales > Neisseriaceae > Neisseria > Neisseria sp. 20925_1_37. The sequence continues at coordinate 56,309 of NZ_JAPWBC010000011.1, forward strand.
GCCTGCTGCTTTTTGCAAAAGGGCATACAATTCGTCTTTGAGTTTGAGTTTGGCTTTTTTCAGCTCCTCGATTTCTTCGGCACCGCTGGTTACCACGTTATTCACCAAACCGGTAATTTTATCGTCCAGCTCGTTGTGCTCCTCAAACAAACGGGCAAAGTGTGCATCCTCTTGTTTCAGTTTAGAAATCAGATCGCGATATTCTGGAAACATTTTGTTTTCCTCTCTTGTTAATTAAATAAAAAAGTACTGCTGCCAAAAACTAGGACGAATTAATCTTTAGCTTCATTATAACAAACACGGGCGTTTTATCCAGTCTTTTTTAAGCCGAAACTGTTTTATGTCAAAATTAATAATATCACCATTAGCCATCGTCCCAATGGAAAGAAACAGGTTTCTAGACGGTTTGCCGACTTGGGCATACAATCGGGCTTATGCGTTTACACAATGGCCGAACCACCCTATTCCGTCATATCAACGGTATGGACGGACAATTTATCCTGCTTGAAAACCATCCTTCATGGATGCCGGTCAATGATGCCGATTTCAACCATGCTGCCCCCTTGCCCGACGGTTTGGCCGTGCACGAAGAATCATTTTATCCATTTGAAAAAATAGATACCGCCGAATCGGCAGACAATATCAAAATCTTCAGCGAAGAAGCCCTACGGCTGGAGAAAGAACGATTAAATGCGGTAGCCTTGGTAGAACTGGCAAAAAATCTTAAAGCCGCCCAAGCCGAAGCCGACTTAGCCGCGCTTCTGGAAAAAATGGATTTTCATTTAAAACAAGATGATATTTTCAAATAAACCCTTCAATCTCAGGCCGTCTGAAACCAAACACCCGACACAATTGTTGACAATGCAAGAAAAATAGTTCATCTTGAACCAATTCGCAGCACTCCATCCTATATTTTCAGCCCATCACAAAGGAATCGAGAACATGTTTTCAAAAAGCGTTACCCTCGCACAATATGACCCTGATTTGGCAGCAGCCATCGCCCAAGAAGACAAGCGCCAGCAAGACCACGTCGAGCTGATCGCCTCTGAAAACTACGTCAGCTGTGCCGTTATGGAAGCCCAAGGTTCGCAATTGACCAACAAATATGCTGAAGGCTATCCTGGCAAACGCTACTACGGTGGCTGCGAATACGTTGATATTGTCGAACAATTGGCGATTGATCGCGCTAAAGAGTTGTTTGGCGCAGAATATGTCAATGTCCAACCGCACTCCGGCTCGCAAGCCAACCAAGCTGTGTACGCTTCTGTTTTGAAACCGGGCGACACCATTTTGGGCATGTCTCTGGCACACGGCGGCCACTTGACCCACGGCGCAAGCGTTAACATCTCCGGCAAACTCTACAACGCCATTACTTATGGTTTGGATGAAAACGAAGTTCTCGATTATGCCGAAGTAGAACGCTTAGCACTTGAACACAAACCCAAAATGATTGTGGCCGGTGCATCTGCCTACGCGTTGCAAATCGACTGGGCAAAATTCCGCGAAATCGCCGATAAAGTCGGCGCATACCTTTTTGTCGACATGGCGCACTATGCGGGTCTGATTGCCGGCGGCGAATATCCTAACCCGGTGCCATTCTGCGACTTCGTAACCACTACCACCCACAAAACCCTGCGCGGCCCTCGCGGCGGTGTGATTTTGTGCCGTGACAATACCCACGAAAAAGCGTTGAATTCCGCCATCTTCCCAAGCCTGCAAGGCGGTCCGTTGATGCACGTTATCGCTGCCAAAGCCGTAGCGTTTAAAGAAGCGTTGCAACCTGAGTTCAAACAATACGCGAAACAAGTGAAAATCAATGCTGCCGCCATGGCGGAAGAGTTGGTCAAACGCGGTTTGCGCATCGTTTCCGGCCGTACCGAAAGCCACGTTTTCCTTGTTGACCTGCAACCGATGAAAATCACCGGCAAAGCCGCCGAAGCCGCTTTGGGCAAAGCTCACATCACCGTCAACAAAAATGCCATCCCGAACGATCCGGAAAAACCATTTGTTACCTCCGGTATCCGCATCGGCTCCGCCGCCATGACCACACGCGGCTTTAACGAAGCTGACGCACGCGTTTTGGCGAACTTGGTTGCCGACGTATTGGCCAACCCTGAAGACGAAGCCAACCTCGCTAAAGTCCGCGAACAAGTGACTGCTTTGTGCGATAAATATCCGGTTTACGGCGCATAAGCATTTCGCCTTGGATGAAATAACAGGCCGTCTGAAACTTCAGACGGCCTTTTTTTATTTCAACTTTTCTTCTAAATTTCAAAACTGTTTGTTTCGCTGACTTTGCGTATCATGCCTGCCGCGACAGTATGGTTGGTGGCTTCGTCAATCAAAATAAACGCGCCTTGGGCATGGTTGTCTTCGTATGCGGCAGCGGCAAGCGGCTGCTGGGTTTTGAAGCTGACGCTGCCGATGTCGTTGAGCTTGAGCGTTTCGGCGGATTCGACGCGGCTAAGGGTGTTCACGTCCCAAACGTAGGCAATTTCGCTGATTTTTACGGGCGTGGTTTGGGTAGTGTGTTTCAACAAATATTTGCGGCGCAGATTGAGCGGAATATCGTCAAACCAGCAAAGCGCGGCTTGAAATTGTTGTTCGGGAACAATGACACTGTCGGCTGAAACAATGCTGTTGCCGCGTGAAATATCGATGTCTGCATCCAAAACGACAGTCAACACTTCCCCTGCCTCGGCAGATTCGGTTTTACCGTTTGCATTATAGATTTCGACAACTTTGGCAACATGGCCGCTGGGTAAAACTTTAACTTCATCGCCCACTTTCAGACAGCCTGCTTCCAATCTGCCTTGATAGCCGCGGAAGTCGTCGCTGCTGCTGCCGTCTTGGCGCGCCACGCGTTGTACGGGAAAGTGCGCGGCTTGGTCGGCGGCATTTTGACGGTTGACGGGCAGGCTTTCGAGCAAAGGCAAAAGTGGCAAACCTTCATACCACGCGGTTTGGCTGCTGGCATTGACGATATTGTCGCCTTTTAAGGCGCTGATGGGTAGGAAGTGGATTTGTGCTTTGAGGCCGATTTGTTCCGCCAGTTTGCGATAGGCCTCGGTAATGGCTTGATATTTGGCTTCGTCAAAGTCGAGTAGGTCGAGTTTGTTGACGGCGACGATGATGTTGGGGCAGCCCAGAAGTTTTAGAATCGCGCTGTGGCGTTTGGTTTGGGGCAGGAGGACAGGCTCATTACCTGAAAAATCGACACGTGTGGCATCAACCAAAATAATGGCGGCATCGGCAGTCGATGCGCCGGTAACCATATTACGCGTGTATTGCTCATGTCCCGGCGTATCGGCAATGATGAATTTGCGTTTGGGCGTGGCGAAATAACGGTAGGCCACGTCAATGGTAATGCCTTGTTCGCGCTCGGCGGCAAGGCCGTCTGTCAGGCTGGCGAAGTCGGGCGTTTCGCCGTTTTCAGCAGCGCGGTTGAGCTTGTCAAGCTGGTCGGTCAGTAAGGTTTTGCTGTCGTAGAGCAGGCGGCCGATGAGGGTGGATTTGCCGTCATCGACACTGCCGGCGGTAATGAAGCGTAAAAGCGGAGCGGAAGCTGCGGTCATGATTCTTTCCCATTTCTCGTGATTTCTCAAACTGACTGCTACTTTAAACAGGCCGTCTGAAAATGGGAAAGAATGTTTGGTTGTTAAAAAAGCTGTTTTCGTTATATCGCAAAGCTATGGGATATTGCTTCACACCATCTGTTTTCTCCGGGTCGCCAACCAACATACAATCGATCCTAAGCACACCATTCCCGCCCCCTGCCAAAATGTCATGGACAAAGGCGCGCTGATCAAAAACGAGGATACTACCGCAGACAATACCGGAATGAAATAAGATGCGCCCGCCAATACAGTCAGATTACCGCGCGAAATACCGATATTCCACACTGCATAGCCCAAGCCCATACAAGACGCGGCGGCAACGGCATAGCCGAGCGATACGGAATCAAAACTCAACGTATCCGCGCCGCTGAGAAAATACTCTATCCACAACAGTATCGACACCAGCGCAAAGAAGAAGCCGACACTGCTGCCTTCCGCTTTCACACGCGCCGTCAGCGTACAATATGCCGCCCAAAACACTGCGTCCGCAAATGCCATGATGTAGCCGCCGGGATTGGTGCGGACATTGTGGTAGATGCCGGAAATCGACAAGCCGACATCGCCGCCCAATACAGTGGCAATCCCTAAAAACGACAGCACAAAGCCGATGACTATCCACCATTTTGACGGCTGTTTGTTGAAATATACCGCTCCGACGATGGTAAACGTAGGCCACAAATAATTGACCATGCCGATTTCCACCGCCTGTCTCGCGTTTTGCGCAAAACCGACCGAGAGCGACAAACACAGTTCGCAGCCGACAAAAAACACACTCGCCCAAAACAGATAGCTGCGGTTGTAATTGCGCAAATGCGGCCGGCCGAAAATCAGCCAAATCAATACGGTGGACAAGGTGTACATCATTGCCGCGCCGCCCACTGCCCCCATATGCAGGCTCAAAGAGCGTATCAGAGAAATGACGAAGCTCCACAAGGCAACGGCAAGCAGCCCGATGGCAGTGGCTTGTTTGGATGAAATGTTTTGAGATAAGAAATGAATCATGGCGTATGTGCTGAAGATGGTTTTATTAGGTTTATCGTAGTTTGAAAATATCGTTTCTACATTAATTATTTTAACGGTTTCAAGGCAGTCTGAAAATGATTGTTTCAGACGGCTTTCTATTTGCAATTAGTCCTAAACATGACTATAATCCGCATCCAATTAGTCAATATTGAGACCAATTTATGACTCAGCTCGATCAACTCGGTATGCGTATCAGCCACATAGACAGCGCATTTGACCAATGGATTAAACAGCAAAACACCAACTACAATACCTTCGCCGTTCTCTATACCTTAGCCACCGAAGGCAGCCGCACTCAAAAATACATAGGCGAAGAATGGAGCCTGCCCA